>PEAG01000159.1 GCA_002753505.1 Magnetococcales bacterium HCHbin5
CGTTGCGCCCATTTTCTGCGAAAATGGGCTTTGGGAAAACGCGCCGTTCATGCAGGGGCTTTGCCCCTGCACCCCACTGGGGACCGTGACGGTCCCCAGACCCCTGCAATTGTTTAACAGAAGATCGCAATCATGTTAGCGTATATGGGGTGGTGGCGGTCAGGGATTGACTGCCTCGATGGTTTTGACCACATCCAGGTAGAGGTTGCAGACGCTGGTCAAGCGAAATCCGGCGGTCTGGACATTGTCCACCGTCGGGCGGTTCATCTCCGGGCCAATGGGGCGCATGAGGGGGGGTCATGATGTTCAGCATCCCTTTGAACGGAAAATGGTGGCTGCCGGTATGTTCAAACATGTGCAGGGTGCCGCCGGGTTTAAGCACCCGGCGCAGGGCGATCAGTCCCCGGACCGGTTCCGGTACCGAGCAAAAGGTGCAGGAGGTGAAAATTTGGTGAAAATGGTGGTCCGGAAAGGGCATGTCATGCACATCCATCACCTGCAGGTCGATGGAGCCGGGGTAGTGGATCGCTTTCAGTCGGGCCTGTTCCACCATGGCGGGGCTGATGTCGATGGCGGTGATCTGTTTGCCGGCGGGGAAAAAGCGCAGGTCGAGTCCGGTGCCGACGGCCAGAAACAGGATGGGGCCGTCGCCCATGCGGGCGAAAAGTTTTTGTTTGGCGGCTGCCCAACGTTTTTCGGTGCCGTGCGAGAGAATGTCGAACAGGCGGGCGGTTTTATCCCATTTGGCGCGGGTGATCTCATCCATGGTGTTGTTCCCCCTGCAGGTGGTATTGCATGGCCCAGGTAAAGAGCAGGGTCAGCAGTCCGACTCCGCCTCCGGTGATGAGTTCGCTGTCGGGGGGGAGGTGGCCCATGGTGTGGGCCATGCTGATCCCCATGCCGGCCAGCATGGCGGTCAGCATGGTGGGAATCATCACCTCCATGGCTCCCAGCAGGATGACCAGGGGGAGCAGCAGCAGCAGGCTGATGAGCATGCCCAGCAGCATACCCAGCAGCATGCCGGGGAGCATGCCCCAGCTTGGGGGGATGGTTGTTGTCACGCTCCAGCCCACCAGCATCCCCATGCCGATATTGGCCAGCAGGTCTCCCAGCAAAAAATAGAGTCGGTCTGACATGGCAGGGTTTCCTCGTTTACAGGGTTCGTTTCCATTTTCTCAAACTATTGCAGGGGTCCGGGGACCGTCACGGTCCCCGGTGGGGTGCAGGGGCAAAGCCCCTGCATGTAACGGGCGCGCTTTCACCAAAGCCCATTTGCGCAGCAAATGGGCGCAGCGCGCCCAAAACGCCCCGCAGGGGCACTGCTGGAGGGCGGCAGCCCGACCAAAAGCGGGCAAAACAGGGGATGGTCTGGAAAAAAACCGTTCCTGGCCTTGGATCAGAAAAAAATCCGACTATCCGAACGTTCTTCTTTCTTATCCAAACATTTTCCATAACATAACCGTGCGAGTCGGGCTGCCGCCCTCCCAAGGTCGCCCCTGCGGGGCGGTTTTGGGCGCGTTGCGCCAATTTTCTGCGAAAATTGGCTTTGGGAAAACGCGCCGTTCATGCAGGGGCTTTGCCCCTGCACCCCACTGGGGACCGTGACGGTCCCCAGACCCCTGCAATCATTTGCGCATTTACAACACAACCCCCATCTCCTGAACCCACTGCGCCAACACAAACAGTGCCCACACCCGCCGACCATTGGGCCTCTCACCACTCAAATGACCCCGTACATACGCCTCCACCTCCCCCTGATTCAGGAAAGGAGCCAACCGCTTGTCCCCCAACAAACAGTCCTGCAACGGCTCCGCCAGATCGTGCTGCATCCAATGGGCAACCGGAGCGGAAAACCCCTGCTTTTTGCGCTGAAAAAAGCCAGGGGGCAACCAGGAGGCAAAGGCCTTTTTCAATACATGCTTGTGCTGGCGGGGAAATTTAAGCTTGTACTGCCCCGGCAAAGCCGAAACAAACTCGACCAACTCATGGTCCAAAAAGGGGGAACGACACTCCAGACTGTTCATCATGCTGGCTATGTCCACCTTGACCAGCAAATTTTCCCCCAAATAGGTAAAACTCTCCATCCGCAACAGATGGTTGAGCAGCGGCCCACCCGCACACTCCTGGAAACGGTCTGCCAGAAACTGGTCGGGCAACGCCACCGGAACCCCCTCTCCCGGAAAGAGAGCCCGACGCTCGTCCGCCTGAAAGGTGGTGGTCAAATGCCGCAACCGCTCCAAATGGCTCATCTTCATCACCAACATCTGATCCCTGGGATTGGCGGGAAAACGACGCTGACGATCCGGGGGACGGGTCAAATTGCCCACGCCCAACAGAGTGCGCCGCACCAGACGCCAGAAAGGGAGCCAAACGGGCAACAGACCAGACTGCTCCAACCGCCCCATAAAATCCAGATGATGATAATGACGATAACCGGCAAACAGCTCATCCGCCCCATCCCCCGTCAGACTGACCGTCACATGACGGCGGGCCATCTGTGACACCATGAAGGTGGGCAAAATGGAGTCATCACCGATGGGCTCACCATAATGACGCACCAGACGGGGCAGCAACTCGGAAACATTGGGGCCCAGTATCTCCTCATGATGGTCAGTCTGAAGATGTCTGGCCACCTCACGGGCATAGGGCAGCTCGTTGAAGGCCTGATGGGCAAAACCGATGGAAAAGGTCTTGACCGCCCTGTCCGACAAACGGGCCATGGCGGCCACCGTAATACTGGAATCCACCCCCCCGGAGAGAAAGGCCCCCAACGGTACATCGGCAACCATCCGCAAACGGGTGGCCTCCAGCACCTTTTCCCGCACCCCCTCGACCGCCTCCTGAAAAGAGAGATTTAACCGTTTTTCCGGGTCAATGCGCCAATAGCGGAACAGTCGTTCAATTTTGCCGGCCCGTACCACCATGGCGTGGGCCGGGGGCAGTTTGCGAATCTCCGCAAAGCCGGACCAGGGGGAGGGGAGATAGCGCAGGGAGAGATAGTGCATCAACCCCTCGGGATCTATCCGACGCGACAGACCGGGTTGCAGGGCAAAGAGAGCCTGAATTTCGGAAGCAAACAAAAATTGACCGTGGCTCGCGTGATAGACCAGCGGCTTGACCCCCAGTCGATCCCTGGCCAGGTAGAGGGTTTGCTCCCAACTGTCCCAAACGGCAAAGGCAAACATGCCCCGCAATTGAGCCAATGCCCCCTCCAGGCCATAACAGACAAAGGCCCGCAGCAGCACTTCGGTATCGGAGTGGGTGGCAAAGCTCTCTCCCCAGGCCTCCAACGTTTTTTTCAGCGTTTGGAAATTATAGATCTCCCCGTTAAAGGTGAGGTGGTAACGATCGTCCGGGCTGGCCATGGGTTGTTGGCCGGTTGCCAGGTCGATGACGGAGAGTCGGGTATGTCCCAACCCCACGCCGGGGCCATGCCAGAGGCCGTGGGCATCCGGTCCACGGTGGGACAATGTGGTCAAGGCGGCCGCCAGATCCAGCTCCGGCTGCTCCCCGACATACTGATAACCGACGATACCACACATATTCAGTCCGCCTTTAATCTTTTTCGACTATTGCAGGGGTCCGGGGAGCGTCACGCTCCCCGGTGGGGTGCAGGGGCAAAGCCCCATATGCGCCAACAATCTTTTAAATGATTGCAGGGGTCCGGGGAGCGTCACGCTCCCCGGTGGGGTGCAGGGGCAAAGCCCCATATGCGCCAACAATCTTTTAAACAATTGCAGGGGTCCGGGGACCGTCACGGTCCCCGGTGGGGTGCAGGGGCAAAGCCCCTGCATGTAACGGGCGCGCTTTCCCAGAAGCCCATTTGCGCAGCAAATGGGCGAAGCGCGCCCAAAACGCCCCGCAGGGGCACTCCTGGAGGGCGGCAGCCCGACCGAGAGCGGGCAAGACATGGGATGGCTTGGAAAAAAAACCGTTCCTGGCCTCGTA
>PEAG01000033.1 GCA_002753505.1 Magnetococcales bacterium HCHbin5
GGCGAACGGACAATTCCCCGGATTGACACTTCTCGGTCAATATGGATGCAAAAACATCTCGGACACACCCCCTGCACCCCGCCGGGGAGCGTGACGCTCCCCGGACCCCTGCAATCATTTAAAAGAAGATCGCAATCACGTCAGCGTATTTGCCCCTGCACCCCGCCGGGGAGCGTGACGCTCCCCGGACCCCTGCAATCATTCAAAAGGACTATACCGCCCGCACCTCCCCCCCCTCCACCGCAAAACAACGCACCGGCCGGGACGAAAACCCCGCAAGCTCCACCGCCGCACAGGTGGCCAGAAAAATTTGATTGACCCCCGCCGCCAATACCTGCATCAACCGCTCCCCCCCCTCCCGATCCAACTCCGTCATGGGATCATCCAACAACAACAACGGAGCCTCACCCAACCGCTGCCGCAACAGATCCGCCTCCGCCAACTTGAGAGCCAACAAAAAACGCTTCTGCTGCCCACGAGAACCAAATCGAGCCAACAACCGCCCACCCTGCAAAAAAACCGGATCATCCCGATGCGGCCCAACACTGGTGGAACCACTGCGCTGATCCCCCGAACGACTCCGAACCAAAGCCGCCCGATACGCCGCCACCATCGACTCCACCGCCACCCCTGGCTCCAACCCCACACCCGCCACCGACAGACGCATCTGCCACAGATAACCCACAGGATCCAACGCCAACGCATCCAGAAAAACCGCCAACCGCTCACTCACCCGCACCAACATCTGCTGCCGCTTCCAGGTGATCTCCCCCCCCAAAACCGCCAACCGGGCCTCCCAGGCCTCAAACTGCCGCCCATCCTGACACTGGGTGCGCAATAGATGGTTGCGCGCCTTCAACGCCCCATGATAATCCCGTACCACCCCCGCATAACCACGCTCATGACAAAACAAAATCCAATCCAGATAATCCCGCCGCTCCTCTGGAGCCCCCCGTATCAACGCCGGCGCATCCGGCGTCAACACAACCGCCGCCAACACCTGACCCATGGCCGAAGCCGACGCAACCCCCTTGCCATTCAACCGCACCGACTGCTGCGCACCCGCCCCACTGAACTCCAACCGATGCTGCAACCCCCCACACACAACCTCCCCACGCAGATAAAAACCCGCCTGACCATGCCGACGCAACACAGCCGCCGGCACACGCCGAAAAGAACGACCACTCGCCAACAAACCAATCGCCTCCAACAGATTGGTCTTGCCCTGACCATTCCCCCCCACCAACAGATTCAACCCACCACCCCACTCCAAAGCGGCCAGCGCAATGTTGCGAAAATCCTGCACACGCAACCGCTCCAATACCATGGCACCACTAGACACTCATCGGCATCAATACAAACTGCGTCCCCAACTGTGCCGGGTCCGTCAACAACACCGGCAACTCTTCATTTTTCACAAAAAAACTGATATGCTCGTTCTCCATGACCGAGAGAAATTCCCGCAAATAACGCGCATTGAACCCCACCCCGAAGCTCTCCCCCCCCTCCAACACAACCTGCATCTCCTCCTCGGCCTCTTCCTGCTCTGGATTGTTGCTGTTAAAACGCATCACCCCCCTCTCAATCTCCAACCGAACACCTCTGGATTTTTCATTGGCCAACACCGACATGCGCCGCACCACACCCAGCAACTGCATCCGGTTGACCGTCAAATGCAACGGATGCCCCTGGGGTATCACCCGAGTGTAATCCGGGAAACGACCCTTGACCAACTGGGCAACCAGCATGACATCGGGACGAATCAGTTGAATATATTGCTCATCCAGAATGATCTCCACCACCTCGACACCCTCCTCCAACAGACGGCGCATCTCCTGCACCGCCTTGCGGGGAATGATCACCTCCCGGTCCTCCGTCAACGCATGGGAGATGGAACGCTCCACCATCGCCAGTCGATGACCGTCCGTGGCCACCGCCCGAATGATCCCCTCCTCCTCCCGCTCACCGGAGACCACCTGCAAAAACAGACCATTCATGGCATAACGGTTTTCATCCTCAGAGATGGCAAAATGGGTCTTGGCCAACATCTCTGCCAACAAACCCGCCGGCAAGGATAACCGATAGGGCCCCTCCGCCTGCGGAATGGTCGGAAATTGCTCACCAGGCAGACCCAGCAGATCAAACTTGGCCCGCCCACAACTCAAGCGTACCCGACCACGTGCATCCGTCCGCACCAGAACCGTCTCCGCCTCCGGCAACTCGTTGATCACATCAAACAACACCTTGGCACTGACCGTCATCGTACCCGGCTCAATCACCTCCACCGCACATCGGGTTTGCATGGAAACCTCCAGATTGGTCGCTGCAATATCCAGAAAACCCTCCTGAACATCCAACAGGACATGCGTCAAGACGGGCCGAATGTTGCAACGATCCGCAACGGACTGAACACGGGAGAGTGCCTTCAAAAACGGATTACGTGCCACCTGAAATTCCATCGTTTTTCTCTTCTCCGATCAATAATAAGCCGTTACAACGCGCTATTTGCGCAACATGGTGGTCAGGGTCCGCAACTCCCCCGCCAACTCCGGGTCCACAATCTGCTTTTCATCTATCTTGCGCACCGCATGCATCACCGTCGTGTGATCCCGGTCGCCAAACTGCTTGCCAATCTCCGGGAAAGAGTGCTTCGTCAACTGCTTGCATAAATACATGGCGATCTGCCGGGGATGGCTGAACTGGCGGGCCCGCTTGGAAGAACGCAGATCCAACAGGCGAATCTGGTAATAGTCCGCCACCTTTTTTTGAATATCCTCCATGTTGATCTGCCGCCGGTCGACCGGACGTACAATATTGCGCAGCGACTCCACCACCAACGCCATCGTCACCGGCTCCTTCTCCATGGAGGCCATGGCAAACACCCGGATCAATGCCCCCTCCAACTCCCGCACATTGGTCTGAATGGCGTCCGCCAGAAAAAAGGCCACATCATCCTGCAAATCCATCCCCTCCACCGCCGCCTTCTTTTTGAGAATGGCCACCCGGGTCTCCAGATCCGGGGCATGGATATCCGCCACCAATCCCCAACCAAACCGGGAACGCAGCCGCTCCTCCAAAAATTCCATCTCTGCCGGAAAACGGTCCGACGAAAGAACAATCTGGCGGTTGGCCTCATACAGGGCGTTAAAGGTGTGAAAAAACTCCTCCTGGGTCGACTTTTTGCCCGCAATGAATTGAATGTCATCCACCAGCAACACATCCACCGAGCGGAACAACTCCTTGAAATCATGCACCCGCTGAAAACGCAACGACTCGATCATCTGGGTCATGAATTTTTCGGAGGAGATATACTGCACCTTCAAGGAGGGCCGGGTTTGCAGCAGTTGGTTGCCAATGGCATGCAGCAGATGGGTTTTGCCCAGACCCACCCCCCCATGGATAAAAAGCGGGTTGTAAACCGAAGAGGGGGCATCGGCCACCCGGGCCGCCGCCGCATGGGCAAACTGATTGCACCCCCCCACCACAAACGAATCGAAGGTGTAGCGGGGATCCAATCCGCTGCGCCCCGAACCCACCCCGTTGGCAGATACAGGCGCAGGAGAGGCCAGCCACGGCTGCTCCGGCACAGCATCCCCCCCCGCATCGGGATCGAGACGAAAGGTTACCCGAACCGCCCGCCCGGCCCGGTCGGAGAGGGTGGACTCCAACAAGGCCCCATAATGGCTCCGCACATAATCGGCCGAAAGCTGGTTCTGCGTTAAAATTTCCACCCGCCCGTCCGACAACACCTGCCCCAGACACAACGGCTTGAACCAGGCGTTAAACACCTGGGGTGACACATGCCCCTTGATCACCTCCAAGGTATCTGACCAGAACTCATTCATCGCTTTCCTGTGAGTGACTTTTTCGTCGACTCAATCAAAGGCCCGCCGCAGTTGCAAGCCGAATTGATTCCCTTGTTGATGTGCCAGCGTGCAGAAAAATTGCGAATCCCGCCCGTACAGGGTAATCACAATCTCAACCTCCGCACCCCGTTCCACCTCTGGAACAGCCTCCCCCTCGGCAATGAACAACATGCCATTCCAACTCATGTTGCGGATATGACCCATAACCTTGACCCCATCAGCCAACACCATGATGGCTGAATCAAAACTGTACAGACGCTCCTCACGCCGACCCTCACTGCTACCGGACATGGTCTCCCTCCCTGACACATCAAAAGGCTATTCCGCAATAATATCACCGCGCAAGGCATCCCGGTGACCCACTGGCAACACCCCCTGAAAACCATCTTCCGGGTTATAAAAGTAGCGCACCGAGCCGACACGGCGATAATTGTCAAACAGACTGTTCCAACCCTTGACATACATGGGGCACTCATCGTTGAAACAGACAAACAATATCTCTGCACAAAACCCCATGCCATCCCCGAAATCATTCTGGCTGGCCGCCCATTTGGACATGGGCTGACCACAATGCAGGCAGAGATGGGGTTGTCCGGTCTGGCCATTGGTCGGGCTGTCGGTCATGCTAATTTCTCCTTTATCCAGTGTGTCACCGCGGCCAGTGCCTCGGTTACCTGTTCCGGACGGCTGCCGCCGCCCATGGCCATGTCCGGTCGTCCCCCCCCCTTGCCACCCACCAGGGGCGCGACAAACCCGATCAACTCACCAGCTTTCAGCCGACGGTGCAAATCCTCGGTCACTGCGGCAATCAGGCTGACCTTGTCCGCTTCCGTAACCGCCAATACGATCACCGCCGAACCCGATTTGTCCCGCAGTTGATCCACCAACTGCCGCAGATCTTTGGTCTCAATACCCACCACCCGGGCCGCCAACAGCGCAATCTCTCCCACCCACTGCCGCTGGGCCAGCAAATCGGTCACCAGGGAGCCGGAGGCGGCCGCCTTGGCCTTCTCCAATGCCTGCTCCAGCGTCCGAACCCGCTCAAGCAGCTTTTCCACCCCCTGCACCAGCTGATCCGGCCGACTCTTGAGCATCCCCCCCAACTCGCGCAGCAGAGCCGACTCCTGCCGATAACTCTCCCAGGCCGTCTGGCCACAAACCGCCTCAATCCGACGCACACCAGCGGCGACAGCCCCCTCCGAGACAATACGCATCAGGCCAATGTCGCCGGCACGGTTGACATGCAACCCGCCACACAACTCCATGCTCGGACCAATGCGCACCACCCGGACCTCTTCCCCATATTTTTCCCCAAACAGGGCCACGGCCCCCGCCTCCACCGCCGCTGCCGGCGTCATGACCGTGGTCTCTTGCAGGTGGTTGGCACGAATGATCTCATTGCACTGGGCCTCCACCTGGGCCAACAGCTCCGGCGTCAACGCCTGATAGTGGGTAAAGTCAAAACGCAGCCGGGTCGGCCCCACCTGGGAACCGGCCTGTTTGACATGGGAACCCACCTGTTCGCGCAGGGCGTGATGCAGCAGATGGGTCGCCGAGTGGTGCAGACGCACCGCCTGCCGCCGCGCCGCCTCCACCTCCAGGCTGACACTCTCCCCAACCCGCAGCTCCCCCTTTTCCACCCGTCCGAGATGGGCAATCAGATCGGCAACCGGTTTGCGGGTATCCTGCACCCGGAAGAGCCCCCCCATCCCCTGGGAAGAGAGAGGCCCGCCCAGCGACCAGTGGATCAGACCGGTATCCCCCAACTGTCCCCCCGACTCCGCATAGAACGGCGTCTGGTTGCAGATCACCATCCCCTCCTCCCCGGGGCCCAACCGGGGTACCGACGCCCCCGCCACCACGATGGCCTGAACAACCGCCTGGGCCTGCAGGTTTTGAAACCCCAAAAATTCACTGCCCCCCACCTTGTCCCGCAACTGATGGAAAACCGCCGCCACCTTTTCATCCCCCGAACCGCTCCAGGCTGCCCGCGCCCGCTGCCGCTGTTCGGCCATGTGGCTCTCGAAACCCTCCATGTCCAACCGGATACCCCGATCACGCACAATATCGCCGGTCAAATCCACCGGAAACCCGTAGGTATCGTAGAGGGTGAACAGGGTCAGTCCATCCAGCCCCCCCCCCGCCGGCAACCGGGCAACCGCCTCCTCGACAATTTTCAGTCCGCTGCCCAGTGTGGTGGCAAACCGCTTTTCCTCATTCTCGATCACCAGGGAGATGGTCTTGATCTGGGCGGTCAGTTCGACAAAAAACGCCCCCATGGTCTCCAGCAGGAGAGGAACCAATTGGGCCAGGAAAGGCTCCTCCATCCCCAACAGACGGCCATGACGCATGGCACGGCGCATGATGCGGCGCAGGACATAACCCCGCCCTTCATTGCTGGGCAACACGCCATCCGCGATCAAAAAGGCCATCGCCCGCACATGATCGGCAATCACCCGCAACGAGACCAGATGATCGGACTGGCTGGCATCCACCCCGGCCAAACGGGCTGCCTGTTGGATCAACGGTTGAAACAGGTCGGTATCATAGTTGTTGCTTTTGCCCTGCAGGATGGCGGCCAACCGTTCCAGACCCGCCCCGGTGTCGATACAGGGACTGGGCAACTCCGCCAGCGTCCCATCCTCGCGGCGATCAAACTGCATGAAGACCAGATTCCAGATCTCCACAAAACGGTCCCCGTCGGCCTCTGGCGAACCCGGAGGCCCCCCCGGCAGGTGAGAACCATGGTCGTAAAAAATTTCCGAACAGGGACCACACGGCCCCACCGGCCCCATGGACCAGAAATTGTCGCTGCCATCGATGCGCACAACCTTCTCCTCCGGCAGGCCGATCCGATCCCGCCAGACGCGGTAGGCCTCCTCGTCGGTGGCATAGACCGTCACCAGCAATCGCTCAACCGGCAACTGCAAAACCTGGGTGACAAAATCCCAGGCCAAAGAGATCGCCTCCTCCTTGAAATAGTCGCCGAAGGAAAAATTGCCCAACATTTCAAAAAAGGTGTGATGCCGGGCGGTACGCCCGACATTTTCCAGGTCGTTGTGTTTGCCACCCGCCCGCACACACTTCTGGACGCTGACCGCCCGTCGACAGGGAGCCTGCTCTTCGCCCAGAAAAACCCCCTTGAACTGGTTCATCCCCGCGTTGGTGAACAACAGCGTGGGATCGTTCTGGGGCACAAGACCGGAGGAGGCGATCATGGTATGGTCATGACGCTGGAAAAAGGTCAAAAACCGCTCGCGTATTTCGTTGCCGTTCATCATTTCCTATCTTAAAACCTGCCAAATAACCGCATCGTTAAAGCCACGCCGCGACAAAAAATCATACCGCCGTTTCGACTCCTGACGACAGGTAGGATCCGATGGTTCACCGGCTCGACCCTCCATCACACCAAACCGTTTGGCCAGGGCACTCCTGGCCAGGGAGAGAAGATCCTCCTCCTCCAGCAAAAAATCCAGTGCCTGTTGAATCAGCTCATCAGCAACATGCAAGGCCCGCAACTCGGCCCAGACGCGCCGGGGACCGTAGTGGCCATGATGCAACCGATAGCGGGCCCGGGACAAGGCAAAGGCCGCATCATCCAGGTAGCCCAGCTCCTGGCAGCGGGCGCATACCCGCGTCACAACCTCGGGCACCCCCCCCTCCTGCAACAACCGCTGCTGCAACTCCCAACTGCCGTAGGAACGGCGGGCCAACCAGCGAATAGCCTGATCGTAGGCTTGTTTGTCGGTTTCCTCAATGGTGTTCATATAACGCCCGTCCGTATCATGCCAAATCGGCCTCCATTGACAAAGGGGTGCCGGGAAAAACGGAACCTTCATGCAAAAACTGGACCCATTGTTGGCCCTGATAGAGTTCCATCGGCTGAAAGCGGGATTTATACGCCATTTTTCGGCAATTGCCAATCCAGTATCCCAGATAGAGGTGGCTTTTATCCAGCCCGACAGCCTCCCGAATCTGCCAGAGGATGGCGTAAGTGCCCAGGCTCCTGGCCTGCTCTTCAGGGGAAAAAAAGGTATAAACCGCCGACAGACCTGCCGGCAAAATATCCGTTACGGCCACCATGACCAACTTATCCTGTTTGCGAAATTCGACAAAACGGGTCATGGACCAGGGTGCGATCAGATAATCATTAAAATCGGCCGGGGTCGAGTCGGCCATGGGGCCATCCTGGTGGCGACCCTGCAGGTAGCTCTGATAGAGGGCAAACCGCTCCCGGGTAAAGCCGGCCGGCAGCACCCGGATGGTGAGATCCTGGTTGCGCCGCCAGACGCGACGCAGAGCGCGGTTGGGAAGGTGATGGCGCACCGGAACCCGGATCGCCCGACAGGCCTGACAGGAGGGACAATAATGGCAATAAACATGGGTGCCACTGCGACGAAAGCCCCGTTCCACCAGAAAACTGTACAAAGTATCGTTCATGGTCACCGCCGGATCCACAAACAGCGTGGCCGCCCGCTGATCGGGCAGGTAACCGCACGCATGAGGACGGCTCAGAAACAGGCTGACCGAAGGGGTACCCCAGGCATTGTTGGCCACGCTATTCATGACGGTGCCGATGGGCCGCCCTGATTAGAGCCTTGCAATCCTGGACCAAAAACGGCACCATGGGCCCGGATAGAGAGCCTGACAAACGGCTGACCTCTTGACAGACGAGCGGAGAGCGTGGATTCATGTTTAAAGGCACTACCATCCTGTTGGTTAGACGTGGAGACTCCCTGGTAATGGCGGGAGATGGACAAGTAACCCTGGGCAGTGTGGTGGTCAAGGCCAACGCCCGCAAAATTCGCGTCCTGCACGAGGGTAAAATCGTGGCCGGTTTTGCCGGTTCCACCGCCGACGCCTTCACCCTCATGGAACGATTCGAGGAAAAACTGGCCAAACACAGCGGCAACCTGACCCGTTCTGCAGTCGAGTTGGCCAAGGATTGGCGCACGGACCGTATATTGCGACGTCTGGAAGCCATGATGATCGTGGCAGACCGGGGAGCCAGCCTGCTCATCAGCGGCACCGGCGATGTATTGGAGCCGGAGCAGGGGGTGGTTGCCATCGGTTCCGGCGGCTCCTACGCCCAGTCCGCCGCTTTGGCCCTGCTGCAAAATACCGACCTCCCTTTGCGCACCATCGCGGAAAAATCAATGGAAATCGCCGCGAAAATATGTATTTACACTAATAATAACATAATCATAGAAGAGTTGTAAATGGCTGAATTCACCCCACGTGAAACCGTATCGGAGTTGGACCGCTACATCATTGGCCAAACGGCGGCCAAACGGGCGGTGGCGGTGGCGTTGCGCAACCGCTGGCGCAGGCAACAGTTGGAACCTGGAATGCGGGAGGAGGTCTATCCGAAAAACATTCTCATGATCGGCCCGACGGGGGTGGGCAAGACGGAGATTGCCCGGCGACTGGCCAAACTGTCGGACGCCCCCTTTATCAAGGTGGAGGCGACCAAATTTACCGAGGTGGGTTATGT
Organism: Magnetococcales bacterium HCHbin5; assembly: GCA_002753505.1. GTDB lineage: Bacteria > Pseudomonadota > Magnetococcia > Magnetococcales > Magnetaquicoccaceae > Magnetaquicoccus. The sequence continues at coordinate 9,361 of PEAG01000033.1, forward strand.
CGGACGGGATGTGGAGTCGATCATTCGCGATCTGACCGATCTGGCGGTCAAGGCGGGCTGGGAGCGTTCCAAGAAGGAGGTGCAGCGCAAGGCGGAAGAGGTGGCGGAGGAGCGGCTGTTGGATATTTTGTTGCCCCAACCAGCCAGCGGCCATGCCGGCAAGGAAAACCCGTTGGAGGTCATGTTTGGTCAGGCTGCCGCCGAGCCGGCCCCGCCCTCCACGCCGGTGGACTCCAGCAGTCGGCAAAAGTTTCGCAAGCTGTTGCGGGAGGGCAAGTTGGACCATCGGGAGATAGAGATAGAGACCCGGGAGCAGCGCACGGCTCCCACGCTGGAGGTGTTCACCCCCCAGGGGATGGAGGGGGTTGGCATCAGCATTCAGGACATGCTGGGGGGCATGTTCGGGGGTGGCAAGGCGCAAAAGCATCGGACCACCGTCAAGGAGGCACTGGGCATATTGACCGATGAGGAGGCCAGCAGGCTGGTGGATCGGGAAAAGTCCAAGAAAGAGGCGGTGGAGCGGGTGGAGCAGTCGGGCATTGTTTTTCTCGATGAGTTGGACAAGGTGTGCAACCGTTCCGAGAGTGGTCGTGGTGGGGCCGATGTCTCCCGCGAGGGGGTACAGCGGGATCTGCTGCCCCTGGTGGAGGGCACCACAGTCTCCACCAAGCATGGCATGGTGCGCACCGACCATATCCTGTTTATCGCCTCCGGGGCTTTTCAGTTGGCCAAACCCTCCGATCTGTTGCCGGAGCTGCAGGGGCGGTTGCCCATCCGGGTCGAGTTGAAAAGCCTGGGGGTGGAAGAATTTGTCCGTATCCTTTCCGAGCCGGAAAATGCCCTCACCCGTCAATACACGGCCCTGTTGGCCACCGAGGGGGTGGAGCTGTCGTTCAATGAGGCCTCCATCCGCGCCATCGCCGAAATTGCCACCCAGGTGAATGAGCGGACGGAAAATATTGGTGCCCGTCGTCTGCACACTGTGCTGGAAAAATTGCTCGATGAGATCTCTTTTACTGCCACCGATCGTCGTGGTGAAATCGTGGTCATCGATGCTGAGTACGTGCGCACCCAACTAAAAGAGTTGGCCAATAACGAGGATTTGTCCCGCTTTATTCTCTAAGTGATGCACCCTTTTCAAACAATTGCAGGAACCCGGGGAGCGTCACGCTCCCCGGGTTCCTGCAACAGATCAAAAAAACAAACAAAAACATTATTATAGCTGTAAAATGCGAATTTTTCTTGCCATTCAAATGGAGTGTGTGCAGAATCGTGCGGTTTAACACCGATGTCTAAGGGTTCCTCTGGGATCCCCGCTACGTGACACCCTATCAAGAGATCAGGAGAAAAGAATGGCGGAAAATAAACAAGCCAAGCCTGCCGAAGTTGTCCTCGGTCGGGGCTCTCTGAAGGCCAGACGGACAGCACAACCCAAGATTGAAGGGCTCAAAGAGGCCGATTACCTGGAACAGATCGCCCCCCTGCATATTGAGCTGGTCAAAATGCAAAACTGGGTCCGGGATCAGGGAATACGCATTGTTGCCCTGTTTGAAGGTCGGGACGCCTCCGGTAAAGGGGGAACCATCAAACGGTTTATCGAACACCTCAATCCCCGCAGCTGCCGGGTCGTCGCCCTGGAAAAACCGACGGACAGAGAGAGAACCCAATGGTATTTCCAACGCTACATCCAACATTTACCCTCTGCTGGCGAAATCGTCCTCTGCGACCGCAGCTGGTACAACCGCGCCGGTGTGGAACGGGTGATGGGCTTTTGCAGCAAAGAAGAGGTGCGGGAATTTTTGCGTACCGTGCCGGAATTTGAACGGATGTTGGTCAACTCCGGCATCAAACTGTTCAAATTCTATTTTTCTGTCAATAAACAAGAGCAAAAACGCCGCTTTGAAAGCCGTTTGAAAGATCCTCTCAAGCAGTGGAAACTCAGCCCGGTGGACAAAGAGTCCCAGGACAAATGGGAAGACTACACCAAAGCCAAAGAGGATATGTTTTTTTACTCCTCCACGGAGGAGTGCCCCTGGACCATCATCAAGTCGGTCGACAAAAAACGGGCCCGTCTCGAAAGCATCCGCTATTTTCTCAGTCAGATCGACTACCCTGACAAAAACCATGCGCTGCTGAACTATGACCGCCGCATCATCCGAACCGTCCACGAAGAGATCGGTATCGACTAGACTTTGTCGGTTTTTTTATCCCGGATGGCATCACGCATCCGGGTGATCAGCAAATGGGATGGGTCATTTTTTTTGACCCATCCTTTTTTTTTGCCACGCAACAGCAAAGCCTGCCAAACTTTGTAACAGCCAGTTTTCCTCTGTTACGCCCGGAATGTAGCCAATATTTTCATTACATTCACAAGCATTTAACAATTATTTTACAACAAAACAGGTTTGTTTGAGCCCGCATTCGTGTATGCTTTAGGCCATGGATTTTTTGTGGTGCATATCACAACAACCACATCCATAACAAATTTTATTCCATGATATCGATTGTCCAACAGCCGCTTTAAGGAGACTCCCCCGTGAAAAAGATTCTTGCCGTCGCCGTTGCCGCCACCGCCCTGGTCGCCTTGAACTCTGTGGCAGAAGCCCGTGTCATGATTCAGAACAAGGGTTCGGATACCTTGGTCAATGTGGCACAAGCCTGGGCAGAGGAGTATCAGAAGGTCAAGCCCGATGTGGCCATCGCTGTGACGGGTGGTGGTTCCGGTACCGGTCTGGCCGCCCTGATCAACAACACCGTGGATATTGCCAACGCCAGTCGCGACATCAAACAAAAAGAGATCGATGCCGCCAAGAAGAACGGGATCACCCCGGTGGAACATGTGGTGGGTATCGATGCCCTGGCCGTCTATGTCCACGCTTCCAACCCGATGGATACCATCACCATCCCCCAATTGGCGGAAATGTATGGGGAGGGCGGCAAAACCAAAAAATGGTCTGACCTGGGCGTGACGGTACCGGAGTGCAAAGACCAGAAAATTATCCTGGTCAGTCGGCAAAACAATTCCGGCACCTATGCCTATTTCCGCGAACGGGTATTGGGCGAAAAGCGGGACTTTGTCATGGGCACCAAGGATATGCACGGTTCCAAGGATGTGGTGGATCTGGTGGAGCACACCCCCTGCGCCATCGGCTATAGCGGTCTGGCCTATGCGACACCCGGTATCAAAATGTTGAAAGTTGCGGAAAAAGCGGGAGATCCCGGTATTGCGCCCACGATGGAGGCCGCGATCAACAAAACCTATCCCATCGCCCGTTCTCTCCTCATGTACACCCCCGGCGAGCCCAAAGGTGAGGTCAAAGCCTATATGGACTGGATCAAGAGTGATGTGGGGCAGTGCATCATCCAGGACAAAGGCTATGCCCCCGCCCATCCGGTCACCTGCAAAAAATAAGATACGGTTTTGCAATACTTTTTCAATACGATCACCGGGGGGGGGCTGGTCTGACAGCCCCCCCCAACCCCCCGCACACGGAGAACAGGATATATGGCCATTTATGAACAACGGCTACAGAAAGACTTGACGCGCATCCGGGGAGAGCTCTCCCTGATCGGTGATCGAGTAGAGACAGCCATCCAAAACGCGCTAAAGGCTCTCTTCACCCAGGATGAAAAACTGGCCAATCTCACCATACTGGGCGATATGGGTATCAATCGCCTCTGCCTCAATCTGGACCGCTTGTGCCACAACTGCATCATTCGGCACCAGCCTCCGGCGGGTCATCTGCGGGTCATCTCCTCGGTGATGCGGATGGCCGATGAGTTGGAACGGATTGGGGATTATGCCGCAACCATCAGTCGGGCTGCACTGCATATGCAAAGACAGCCTGCCGGCATACTGAAGCGGGACTTGGAGACCATGGCGCAAAACGCCGACACCATGCTGAAACAGGCACTGTCGGCGTTTGCAACCGAGGATGCGCAACTGGCCCGCAAAACCATGCAAATGGCAGATGTGGTGGGTCAACAACTGACCGATGCCTTTTCCGACCTTGAAAAGACGGAAGAGGAGCATCCCGACCCTGTCCGCTTTATTTTGGACATTTTTGCCATCTGCTACATGCTGGAACGGGTCAGTGATCGGGCCAAAAATATCTGCGAAGAGACGCTCTTCATGGTGGCGGGTGAGTGCAAGCCGGAAAAAATATTCACCATCCTTTTTATCGATCAGGAAAACAGCATCAAGAGCCAGATGGCGGAGGCGATTGCCCAGCGGTTCTATCCGACCCAGGCCATCTTCCGCAGTGCCGGCCTGCGTGCCGGTATTGTCAGCGAAAGCATGGTCTCCTTCATGCGCTACCAGGGTTGCCCGATGGAAAATGTCCACGCCAAGGCACTGGAAACCCTCTCGCTGGCGGAAGGCAACCAGATCATCGTCAGCCTGGAGGGTGCCGTCCGTTCCTATCCGCTGACACTGCCTTTCCACACCGCTTTTCTGGATTGGACAGTAGGCGAAACGCCCGCCGAGGATGCGGAACCCCAGCTCAAACGGGAAAAATATGAGTCGCTGTATCGGGAAATCTCTCTGCAAATCCGTGGATTGATGGAAATCTTGCGGGGCGAGGAGGTCGCTTGATATGAGTGGGCAGCATACAGACGCCGCCCTGGCTGAAAATGCCGGGGATTCGTTGGATGCCAACTGGTACATCGATAAACTGTTCCAGGGTGTCATGTTTGTTTGTGGCATTTCAGCCGTCCTCTTTGTGTTGGGGATTTTTGCCTTCGTCTTTGCCGAGGGTGCCGAATTTGTCATCAAGACAATCAACTGGAGCCAGTTTTTGCTTTCACCCCGTTGGGCACCCACCTCGGATTACAATCCGACCTACGGTATCTTGGCCTTGATCGCTGGCACGGCCTCGATCACGGTGTTGGCCATGGCGGTTGCCGTCCCCTTCTCATTGGGTGCCGCCATCTTTATTGCCGAGTTTGCCAAGGGCCGCACCCGTGAGGTACTCAAAATTCTGATCGAGTTGCTGGCTGCCATTCCCTCCGTGGTTTGGGGCTTTATCGGCCTGGCCATCATGAACCCATGGATCATCGAAACCTTCGATGTCCCCATCGGGCTGAACGTTCTCAACTGCGGTTTGATTCTGGGGTTGATGGCAGCCCCCATCATCACCTCCATCGCCGAGGATGCCCTGAAAGCGGTACCAGACACCTATCGGGAGGCCTCAGAAGCCCTGGGAGCCAGCCGTTGGCAAACCACCGCCCGGGTGGTGTTGCCAGCCGCCAAAAACGGTCTGTTGGCGGCCGTGTTGCTGGGGGTCGGGCGCGGTTTTGGCGAAACCATGGCGGTACTGATGGCCAGTGGCCACTCCATCAACCTGCCCTCCAGCGTTTTTGATTCGGTCCGCGCCCTGACAGCCACCATCGCGGCCGAGTTGGGGGAGACCGCGGTGGGTTCAGAACACTATCAGGCCCTGTTCACCATTGGCATTTTCCTGTTTACAATAACTTTTATCATCAACATGACCGCCGACTGGATCATTCGCGGCTCAAAGAAAGGATAAGCCATGTTTGCTGCCAAACCCGTTAATCTCCGCAATCAACAGGTGGAGGGGCTGTTCCGTCTGCTCTTTGGCATCATGATGGTGGTCCTGATTGTTCCGGTGTTGATGATCATTGTCATGCTGGTTTACAAGGGCGGGCCGGCCTTCAGTTGGAATTTTTTGTTTACATTCCCGACTGATGGCATGACCGCGGGGGGTGTTTTTCCTGCCCTGCTGGGCACCATCTGGCTGGTGGTGGTTTCGCTGTTGGCCTCGGTTCCCCTGGGGGTGGCGGCAGCCATCTATCTCAGTGAGTATGCCCAACAGGAGCACTGGTTGACCCGGGTCATCAATCTGGCCACCATCAATCTGGCGGGGGTTCCCTCCATTGTCCATGCCCTGTTTGGTTTGGGTGCCTTTGTACTCTTTCTCAAATTTGGCACCAGTATTCTGGCCGCCAGTTTGACATTGGCGGTCATGACCTTGCCGGTGGTGATCGTGGCCTCCTGGGAGTCATTGCAGGCGGTACCCCGGGCCTTCCGGGAGGCCTGTTGGAACATGGGGGCAACCCGTTGGCAGACCATTCGTCAGGTGGTGTTGCCCAATGCCCTGACGGGCATCTTGACGGGCATCATTTTGCAGGTTTCCCGGGCTGCCGGTGAGACGGCTCCCATCATGTTCACGGGTGCAGTCTTTTTTCTCCCTTTTTTGCCCGCCGGGGTGTTTGACCAGACCATGGCCTTGGCACTGCACCTGTACACCATCTCCACCCAGGTGCCCAATGTACCAGAGTCGCTGCCATTCGGGGTTGCCCTGTTGCTGGTTGGCATGGTTCTGATCATGAATTCCACGGCTATCATGTTCCGTATGTATTTGAGAGGGAAAAAGAAATGGTAAACTTTGCCCTGCAGGCAAAAGAGGATCAGCACCCGGATGGGAGTGCCGCTCCCGGTTCCGATGCGCCCGTCCAGTTGGCGGTGAACAAGCTGGAGATCCGGTACGGTGGCATGGTGGCGTTGTCGGGTGTGAGCCTGGATATTCGTCAGAATGAAATTTTTGGCATCATCGGTCCGGCCAACAGTGGCAAGACATCGTTTTTGAATGCGATCAACCGCATGGACATGATGCGGTCCAACATGACGGTGACGGGGGATATCCATTTCAATGGCGTGGATATACGCCAGTGGCGCAATGTCTACGCTTTGCGCCGTCAGATCGGGGTGGTGTTTCCGTTGCCGGTCGGGTTGCCCATGACCATCTATGACAATGTGGCCCTGGCTCCCCGATTGAGCGGCAAAAATTTGAGCAGGCAAGCGTTGGATGATTTGGTGGAACGCTGTTTGCGGCGAGCGGCACTCTGGGATGAGGTAAAGGATCGTCTCAACTCCCTGGGCAGCTTGCTGTCCGGGGGGCAGCAGCAGCGGTTGACCATCGCCCGTGCCCTTTCCCAAGAGCCAAAAATGTTGATGCTGGATGAGTTTTCCATTGCGGTGGACCCGGTCACCACCATGCGCATTGAGGATGTATTGAAGGAGTTGCGCCAGGAGATGACCATTATTCTGGTCACCAATCTGGTGCAGCAGGCCCAACGGTTGGCCCATCGCACCGCCTTTTTCCTCAACGGGGAGTGTGTGGAGATTGGTGAGACGGAGGCACTCTTTTCCGGCCAGGTAAAGGATTCCCGCACCCAGGACTATATTGAAGGCAAGTTTGGTTAGGGTGATGGGGCTGTTTTCACCACCTCTTGGCGACGCATAACAGGGAAACAAGGATAAAATGGATAATTCCACCGCAACACAAAAACCGTTGGCCAGCACGATCGCCATTCGTGCCCGCAACTTGAATCTTTGGTATGGCTCCTTTCAGGCACTGTTTGACATCAACCTGGAGATCAAGCAGGGAATGATTACCAGCATGATCGGTCCGTCCGGTTGTGGCAAGTCCACCATCTTGCGCAGCGTGGATCGCATCAATGAGCGGTTGGGGTATGTTCGTATTGAGGGGGCCATTGAGGTGTTGGACCAGAACATCTATGCCCCGGAGGTGGAGTTGGCCCAATTGCGCAAGCAGGTGGGCATGGTGTTCCAGCGTCCCAATCCGCTGCCCATTTCGCTGTTTGACAACATTATTTTTGGTCACCGGATCCATCGCGCCCCGAACGAAAAATATAGCAAACAGGATGAGTCTGACATTGTCGAGGCCGCTCTGCGCAAGGTTTTATTGTGGGACAAGGTGAAGGACCGGCTTCACAGCAAGGCGACGGTTGGTCTCTCGCTGGAGGAGCAGCAAAAGCTTTGCATTGCCCGGTTGTTGCCGGTGAAGCCGACTGTCCTGTTGATGGACGAGCCCTGTTCCGCTCTGGATCCCAAGGGAACGGCGGCGGTGGAGGAGTTGATCTGGGAGTTGCGGGGGGAATATTCCATTCTGCTGGTCACCCATAACATGGCCCAGGCGCGACGGGCCAGTGAAGAGTGTATTTTTCTGTTGATGGGGCGGGTGGTCGAGCATCGGGAGACGGATCAGATGTTCATGTCACCCTCCTGTCAGGAGACGGCCAACTATATTGAAGGCCGGTATGGTTGAGGGCGCGCGTCGACACGATCACGCCGCCCTTTTAAGCAATTGCAGAGGTCTGAGGAGCATTACGGTCTCCAGGCCCCTGCAGTTGCTTAAAAAGATCAAGAAGGAAAGCCCCTGGAAAATCGTAATGCTCCTCAACCCACTGCAGTCACTCGACAAACCACTCCCCTGCTCTTTTTTTACTTGTGTTGGCCAGTGAAAATTTCCATGATTACCCATTCCCATAAATAAGATTGGGATGAGACTGGCTATTCAAAGCATTGCATGGCAGTATGGCGACCAGATTTTTTTGGCATTTTTTTCTCTTATTCACAAAACACAATAGAAACAATTGCTACCGTTACCAAAAGGTTCCCGGATCTCCCCATGTCGCTCAAATCTCTGCCCAAACCCAAACTGTTCCTGCTGATACTCGTCATGCCTGGCATCCTCTGGTTTTGCACCCTGGCGGCCGGCCTCAAGGGGTTGGCCTCCATTCGGGAAAACCAGATCATTGCCCGCCAGGATCGGGAACAACTGAATCTGGGCATGCAAACCCTCCGCCTAGTGGGAAAGGTGCAGTTTCATTTGCACGCACAACTGCACGCATGGAAAAATATTTTTTTGCCCGGCCAGGAGTCGGAACACTGGACCCTGCACCTGCAGACATTCGAGAAAGAAGAGCAGTCGGTAAAGGAGACCTTGAACCAGTTGACGCAACATATGCGATGGCTGGGTATGGGTGAAGAGGTCGGGCAACAGGTGGACCGGCTGCGAGCCCAGCATCAACTGTTAAGCAGCCAACACCGGACCGCCGCACGCCTCTTTATCCAGCAGGCGGCAACAACCCATGTGACAACGCACCCCGTCCGTGGGGCAGACCCGGCCATCCTCGCCCAGGGAAATGCCATCAACGATCAGACCGGGCAACTCGCCACCCAGGTCCAAACCCATGTAGCCTCCCTGGTCGATGCGGCGGTGGAGCGGGATGATCGCTGGTTTTCCGAGGAGTCCACCAAAGTGGCCTGGTTGCTGGCAGGTCTGGGACTGGTGATACTGCCCATCGCCTTTTTTACCGTGCGCAACCATGTCATCCAGCCCATCACCCGCATGAGCCACGCCATCGAACAGGTGGCCAATGGAGATCTGAAACAGCAGGTGGCTCCCCAAAGCATCGAGGAGTTCAGCCGCATGAGCATCTCCTTCAACCATATGACGGCAGAGTTGGACCGGGTCCATTCCGGGCTGCAAAACGAGCGGGACAAACTGACCACCATCATTGTCGCCGCCCAGGAGGGCATCGTCGTGACCGACCGTCAGGGGGCGGTGGTATTGATCAACCCCGCCGCAGAGCGGTTGCTGCAAAAAAGTGCCGAGCAGATTACCCGAGAGGGCTTCTTGAACCTGCTGGATGACCCGGAATACATGACGGCTCACTTGGAACAAAGCGGCATCGATGTACCCAAAACGGTGGTCTATCACCACCGGGTTCTGAGCGTCCACGCCAATACCATTCATACCCCTGCCGGTGTCCAGATTGGCTCGGCTGCACTGCTGCGAGACATTACCGAAGAAAAGCGGCTGGAAAAACAGTTGCGAACCCTTTCCAACACCGATGCCATGACCGGTCTGCACAACCGTCGCCGTCTGGACGAACTCTACCACGATGAGTATAACCGGGCTCAACGTTATCAACAAAATCTGTCCCTGCTCATGCTGGATGTGGACCATTTCAAACGATTCAATGATGAACATGGCCATGATCAGGGGGATCGGGTCTTGCAAGCGGTGGCCAGAGTGATGCAGAATATTTGCCGGGAGGTGGATTATCCCTGTCGTTATGGTGGAGAGGAGTTCTGTTTGATCCTGCCCAGCACTGGCCTGGAGGGAGCCAAACGGATGGCAGAGCGGTTGCGGTCCGGTGTGGAGGCGATGCGGGTGAATGGCCTGCAGGTCACCATCAGCCTGGGGGTGGCCGTCTATCCCCTGGTGGGCAGCAGCCCGGAAGCGTTGCAAAAAGCTGCCGACGCCGCCCTGTATCAAGCCAAAAGGGCCGGGCGCAACCGATTTCATGTCGCCCAAACAGAATCTCCACCCATCGATGGTTGAATGCGGATCAACATATTTTACTGGCCACTCTCCATGCAAAACAGTGCAGCACAGCCGCCGTCCTCGTCCCCCTGCCGCCATCGTGGTTGTTGAATGGATCGGCGACCCCACCCTCTGTGGCCCAACGCCCTGTTGACCCGCGTCCTGTTGCTCTTCTGCGCCCTCTTTTTACTGCTCATGGCTCTGTTCCTGTGGGTTGGGGAGCTGGGCAGCGTGCAGGGCAGAATCCTGACAGGGCTGGCCAGCGGCCTGTTGGGCCTGGGAGGATGGCTGGCCTTGCGGAAAATATTGCACCCTGTACTGCAATTGGCCGACGCCCTGCGCCACTGGCATCTGAATCGAACCAGCCAGCCCAATTTTCGGCCCGTCGCAGGCATGAGCCAGGAAATTTTCTGGATCCATGACGCCATTCAGGCCTTGTTGCTGGACAAAGCCCAGGAAAGCACGCTGATGGATGAGCGTGTACAACAACGCACCTGCGATTTGATCCAGGCCAAGGAGGAGGCCGAAGCGGCCAACCAGGCCAAAAGCGAATTTTTGGCCAATATGAGCCATGAAATTCGCACCCCGATGAACGCCATTATCGGCCTGACCGATCTGGCTCTCCACATGCGCCCCCCACCCAAACTGGAGGGGCATCTGCACAAAATTTTGCACGCCTCCCGCGCCCTGTTACGTATTCTGAATGATATTCTGGATTTTTCCAAAATTGAGGCGGGCAAACTGGCTCTGGATCCCGTTCCCTTCAGCCTGCACACGCTGTTTGAAAATTTGGGAGATCTGTTTCGGCAACCAGCCGCCGATAAAGGGGTGGAGTTGAACCTCTCCATTGTCGCCACCATCCCCACCCGCTTGATTGGGGATGATGCCCGCATCGAGCAAATTCTGGTCAATCTGATCAGCAATGCCATCAAGTTTACCGAAGAGGGCGAGATCGATGTGCGTGCCGTTGCCATGGACAAAACCCAGGATCAGTTGCGACTGGTCTGTTCGGTACGAGATACGGGTATCGGCCTCTCACAAGAACAGCTCGAGGGGCTGTTTGAGCCGTTTGTGCAGGCAGACAGCTCCATCACCCGCAAGCATGGGGGAACCGGTCTGGGCCTGAGCATCAGCAAGCGGCTGGTGGAGATGATGGGAGGCCAGATCGAGGTGGAAAGCACCTTGGGACAGGGCAGCATATTCTTTTTTTCGGTACTGGTGGGCATCATGGAGGCAGAACCGCCGCTGCAGTTGGTACCGCCCCGGGATCTGCAGACGCTGCGTATTCTGGTTGTCGACGATAACGAAACAGCCCGGCTCATCTTGTGGGAATATTTGCGCGGGTTTGCAAATCGTCCCACCGTGGTGGATTCCGGTCACCGGGCCCTGATGGAGGTCCGCACCGCCTGTGACAACAACATGCCGTTCGATCTGTTGTTTGTCGATCATCGCATGCCGGAGATGAGCGGTCTGGAGACGGTGCAGCAGGTGATTCAATATTTATCATCTGAATACCTCTCAAACACCTCCCGGAAGGGATTCACGCCGCAGCCTTTGCCAAAATTTATCATGTTGACCGCGTTTCACAACGACGAATTGAAAAAACAGGCGGGGGTGGCCGGAGTCGATCGCCTGCTGCAAAAACCCATCGGTGGCTCCGAGCTGTTCAATGCCATCATGGATGTTTTTGGCCGCAACGATGCCAAAATCAATCACCCACAGCAGGAAGAGCAGAGCGATATTATCGCAATCATGCAACAGCTCGGCGGAGCCAGGATCTTGTTGGTCGAAGACAACAGCATCAACCGCGAAGTGGCACGCGGCGTACTGGAACAGGTGGGACTGCAGGTGGAAGAGGCCCATAATGGCCAAGAGGCGGTCTGGATGGTCGGTCAAACCCGTTATGATGCGGTCTTGATGGACATCCAGATGCCTGTCATGGATGGCATTACAGCGGCACAGCATATTCGCCAGGACAGACGCTGCCAGACGTTACCCATCATCGCCATGACAGCCCATGCCCTGGATGGGGATCGGGAAAAAAGTCTGGCCGCCGGCATGAATCTCCACATTACCAAACCGATTGATAATGACATACTCTATGCCGCCCTGGTGCGGTGGATCAAACCCAGGGAGCAGCAGCCCCCCTGGACTCTGCCGGTTGTGCCAACACCGCCGGATTCGGCGACTCTGGCGTTGCCAGAGCAGTTGCCGGGCATTGACCTGACTGCAGCCCTGCGGCGTCTGCATGGCAACCGGCGAATGTTGTTGTCGCTGCTTTGGGAGTTTTATCGGGATTATGGCCAGATGGCAGAGCGGCTTGCCTTGCTGTTGGGGAACGGCAGACGGCAGGATGACCAAAAACAGGCGGCATTGTTGATTCACACGGTCAAGGGAATTGCGGGCAATCTGTCTGCCATGGCACTGTTTGGTGCGGCCAAACAGTTGGAAGAGAGTCTCCGCAGTGGGCAACAGGCAGAATGGCTGCGGCTGTTGCAGGTATTTTCCCAATCATTACAGCAGGTATTAAGTTCGATTGAGAGGTTACCCCCGCTCTCAGAGTTGCGTGCGGCGGATTCGGAGGAGAGTGCGCACACCATACCCCCCATGGACAAAGAACGGCTTGAGCCCCTTGTGCAGCAGCTGGCCGACCGCTTGATCGCCCAGGATGCGCAGGCACAGCTGCTCTTTGAGCAGCTCAACCGACTGTTGGTGGGGCGTTCGTTTTTTACCGATGAACCATTGACAACGATGGGAAGAGAGCTGGATCAATTCAATTTCAAGCGGGCCTACGAGGCGTTGGTCTTGCTGGCGAAGCGGTTGGAGATCAACAGTGTTTTGTCGGCTCAGTAACTTGTCCGTTCCTCGGTCATCAGACAACCGAAAAATGCTCCACCTGAGAAACCGTAACCCAAAACAGCGTCCCATGGGGTAGCACAGCCTCCATGCCAACACTCTCCCCCATCTTTTCAGCCAGATGCTTGACAATCGAAAGTCCCAACCCTGTCCCTCCCATTTTGCGGGTCCGACCAGAATCGACCCGATAAAACCGTTCAAACAGACGATCCACATGCTGGGGCGCAATCCCGGGACCATCGTCCAAAACCTCCAAACGATAACAGTTCACCGACCCGTTGAGCCGAACCCGGATTGAGGAGTTGGGCGGGATATATTTGACCGCATTGTCCACAAAGTTGATCAATATCCGACGCATCGCCTCCGCATCGGCCCAGATGGAAACCCCGGCCGGCAGATCAATGTGCAAAGAGATCTCTTTCTCAACCGCCGAAGCCCGGATCAGATCCATGACATCCTGTACCAAAGGCAACAAGGCCAACCGCTCCATATCCATGGGAAACTGGTCCGCCTCCAGCCGGGAAAGATCCAACAGATCGGCAATAATGCGGGCCAAACGATTGGCATTGCGCTCCATGGCGGTGGCCAACACCCGGCGATACGCCGGATCTTCCATCGCATTGCCAAGAAGCGTCTGGGCATTGGCCTGAATGACACTGACCGGAGTACGCAACTCATGGGAAACATTGGCCACAAAATCACGCCGAATCGAATCCAATCGACGCTTCTCCGTCACATCCCGCAACACAACCACATGCCCCTGCCGTTCGTGCAGCGGGGTCATGACCGCCACCAACCGACGGGGGGTAGGCCCTTCCAGTTCAAATTCGGTCGTGGAAGCGTCGAGCGGTTCCCGATCCGCCAACTCCAAATCCAACCCCAGATCTTCCAGCACCTGCGCCGGCAAAACAGTCACCAACGGCTTCCCATCCCACGGCTGGGACAGCCGCAACAGCTCCATGGCAGAACGGTTCATCAAGGTGATCGCATGCTGCTCATCCACCGCAATCACCCCTTCCCCCATGCTGTGCAACACGGTCGCCATCCTGGACTGTTCCGCCGACAGACGGGCCAACGTCTGATCTTTTTCCGCAGCCAGCAGATTCAGGGAGTCGGCCAAACCGGCCATGGCATCATCCCCGCGCACATCAATCCGCGGAGCATGGACCGTTTTGGCCATTCCATGGGCCTGCTCGACCACATAACGCAGGGGGCGAAACACCCATTGGGCGGACAGATTGCTCAGGGAAAGACCGAAGAGGAGAAAAAGCAGGCCCGCTCCATACAACAGCCCGCGCAGGTGGGTATGGAGGAGAGAGAGATCTGCCAGCGAAATGGCGGCCCGAACCACACCATGGCCACCCTGTGGATGATTGAACGGCACCGCAATGACCAGCATGGAGTGGGTTGAGACGGTGGCCTCACTGGTCTCTTCGCCCGGACTCCCCTCCATGGCCTCCTGCACCTCGGGCATGGAGGCATACCCCCCCATGCCCTGCAGGGCCGTGCCATCCTCCTGGGAGTCCCCCAGCACCCGTCCATTGGCAGCAATGAAGGTGATGCGCACGGCGGGATCCTGGCCCAAGCGATTGGCCAACCGATCAACATTTTCCCTGTCCAGAGGCCAGGCTTCTGCCTCAATCAGGGTGCGACCAACCTGCGCAAAACGCCGCAACTCCGCCGTTATATGGCCATTCAACCACTCCCCCAGGGTCTCTTCCAGATAAAAACCCACAACAGCGACAGCGACGACGGTCAACAGAAGGAAGGGCAGGATGTAGCGAATGCGGATACCAAATATCACGTCACCGTTCCTGTGGATGTTCTCGAAAACGATAGCCAATATTACGAACCGTCTCGATGGCATCTCCCATGACACCCAACTTTTCTCGCAACCGCTTGACATGGACATCGACGGTACGGGTCTGGATGGCCGTGTTTTGCACGTTCCAGACCTTGGTCAGCAAAGTGTCGCGGGACTGCACCCGCCCTTTGTGGGTCAGCAGCAGATCCAGCAATTTGAACTCCATGGAGGTCAAGAGGGTCTCCTGTTCGTCCACCCAGACCTGATGCCGCTTGCGGTCCATCTTGAGGGCGTCAAACACCACCAGGGACTCCTCTGCCGGCTGGCTTTGCGAACCGCTGCGGCGCAGAATGGCGCGCACACGCAGCAACAGCTCTCGCACATTAAAGGGCTTGACCACATAGTCGTCTGCACCCAATTCAAAGCCAACCACCCGATCGATATCCTCGCTTTTGGCACTGAGAAAGAGTACGGGGGTGTTACGGGTGCGCTCGTGGGAGCGCAGCCGATGGCATACCTCTATGCCGGACATGCCAGGCAGCATAATATCCAGGATGGCCAAGTCGGGCGGCCCCTGCTGCATGGCCCACTCCAACCCTTCCTCGCCACTCTGGAATGGATAGACCTGATATCCCTCGTGTTTCAGGTTATATTCCAGCGTCGTTAACAGATCTTCCTCGTCCTCGACAATTAAAATATTAGCCATTTCATAATGTTATCCATGCGATGCCGGAGGGAAAAGCCAACATACACAGGGAACTCAAAACCACAAGGAACCCCGTGCAAATGGGTATACCCAGGCCATACAACGTCCCAGGCACACCCAGCACGGCCATTGTCTACCATTCATGCGTCAAACAGCAAGCAAGTCCGAAGTCCGCGCACGCTTTTCTTTGCAGCGTGGCGACTGCAGTGGCCGCCATTTTTATCCGTCATTGCCCGACAACATGACCGTTACGGCGATAATCACGACGGTTAAAATACAAATATCCACCCACAACAACCGCTGCAAATACAATCGACGACGCGACGATAACCATTGTTGATCTCCCCTGTTGATAATGATGTGGAAAACATGATTACAGGGTAACGGAGCCATTGACCAACAAGCAAGCAATTTATTGTTAATTATTAATACGTTATTTATTAAGAAGCCTTCAAAAAACCTGCATGATTGTCGATAAATTGTCACAGATCCGTATCAGACACAGTGGAAAGCGTCACCCAAAACAGCGAACCATGCGGCTTGACATCCTCCATGCCAACCTTCTCCCCCATCTTCTCAGCCAAATGCCTGACAATGGCCAGCCCCAACCCTGTCCCACCCATTTTGCGGGAACGGCCGGAATCCACCCGATAAAACCGCTCAAACAACCGCCCCCAATGCTGCGGCGCGATCCCGGCACCGTTGTCAACCACCTCCAACCGTATCCGCCCTTGACAAGGCGTGCTGCGCACGACGATCCGCGATTGAGTGGGAATATATTTGACCGCATTGTCAAGAAAATTGGATAAAATGCGCCGCACCACCTCCGTGTCCGCATACACACGCAAATCCGGCAAAATTTCCACCTGGATGGCAATCTGCTTGTCATCGGCCGCCGTCTGTATCAACGCCACCACCTCCTGCACAACAGGCAACAGATAAAAATGTTCCAACTCCATGGCAAACTGGTTCGCTTCCAGACGGGAAAGCTCCAACAGGTCGGAAATAATCTGCGCCAGGCGACTGGCATTGCGCTCCACGGCATCCACCAGAACACGGTTGTAACCTTGCTCCTCCAACGCCCCATCCAGCAACGTCTGCGCATTGGCCTGAATGATACTGACCGGCGTGCGCAATTCATGAGAAACATTGGCGACAAAATCCCGCCGCATCAAATCCAGCCGACGCCGCTCCGTCACATCCCGCAATACAATGAGATGCCCTTCATGCTCATACAGAGGGGTCATCACCGCCACCACCCGCTGCAGCACAACACCATCCCAATCAAATTCCACACTGAACGGTTGCATCGGCAACGGCTCCAATGCCAACCTCAACTCAGCCACCACGTAGGCCGGCAACAAGGCCGCAATGGGTTGGCCAATGGACGGGCTGGACAGACCCAGCAGCTCCAATACCGAGCGGTTCATCAGTGTCACCCGCCCCGCCCTATCCAAGGCAATCACCCCCTCCGTCATGCTCTGCAGTACAGTGGCCAACTGGGATTTTTGTTCCGACAACAGGGCCAATGTCTCATGCTTTTCTGCCGCCAACAGATTGAGAGAGCTGGCCAGACCCGCCATGGCGTCGTTGGCATGAACCTGAATGCGGGGTGCAGCAGCCGAATGGACCATGCGCTGGGCACAGGCCATGATATACCGCTGGGTGTTGGTGGCCCAATGGGCCGAAAAACCACCCAGGGAAAGCGCGGTTATGACAGCAATCAGGCCGGCCACAAACAGGGCCAGGTTCAAACGATTGTTGATCGATTCCACACTCTCTATCGCAATGGCAACCCGCACCACACCCCGCTCCCCCAGGGGATGGTGAAAAGAGACCGCCACGTACAACATGGAGCGGGAAAGCGTCGCAGAGTAGTGTTTGCTCTGGCCAAAACCATCTCGCATTGCTGTAACAACTTCAGGTCTTTTGCCATGATTTTCCATGGTGCGCAGTGCCTCCCCCTGCCGTTGCGAATCCCCCAGCACCACCCCATCCTCACCAATCAGGCTGACGCGAATTTCCGGATCCTGACCCAACAGGTTGGCCAACGGGTCCAACCGTTCCATGGTCAACGGCGTCTCCTGGCTCTCAACGAAGGCACGTCCGACCATCGCATGGCGACGCAACTCCGCCACCAACTGCGACTCCAGCCAATCCCCCAGGGCATACTCCAGATAGATATCCGCCGTCAGAATGGCGGCAAACACCAACAACAGAAAAGACAAAATATATTTGCCGCGAATGTCGAGTGCCATCTACCGTTTCCTTGCGCTGAAATCAAAATAGACTGAAGCGTCGTTTCACCCCTTCAGCATGCTGTTGCTGTACGACCCACCACAAGGAAAAAAAAGGAGACAGCTTGACAGCGGGGGAAGGAACCGCAGACAACGGTGCAGAGTTGTATCATCAGGCGGTCAGCAGAGTCAAACGGGGCGACAAACAGAACACGGGGATTGAGGGAGAATAACCTCCCCCAATCCCCGCAGGGTTCACCAAAACCGGTCAAATCGACTCTGCCGCCCGGAACAGTCCAAACAGGGAGGGCAAAGAGGGGACCGCCAACAATCAGGAAATTTTCACCACGATGTCGTGCAAAAAGTTGCCGGCCCGGGACAACTCATGACCCGCATCCGACAGATGCCGATAGATTTCCCGCCGTTTAAAAATTTCCAACACATAACCCATGGCCTCCATTTTGGCTTCCGGGGCATCTGTTTTCAGTTTGTTCATCAGAGAATCCGCATTGAACAGCTCGGCCAGGGCGCGACGAAACGCCTTGTCCAGGGTATGCTTGGCCTGCACAGCCACCTGGGCATCCGCCTCCGCCAGCGCAGTCTCTTTGGTACCCAATTTTTTATAGCCGCGATGCAAAGCCTCATTGGCCTCCCGAATCAGGATCGCCATCTCGGTGGTAAACTGGCCCGATTTGATGTTCAGCGTCTGCATCTCCTGCACAATCGTAGAGGCATAGGTCAGCGTCACCCCGACCGACATGATGGCCCGTTGCAAATCTTCCCGATCCAGGGGGGTGGCAAAGGCATTGGCCAACACGCCCAGGTTGCGCACTTTCAGAACATCTTCCTCCCCATCCAACCGGATCACCTTGTCAGCCGCCGCTTTGCTGCCCGTCTGCATAAACTCCACCAGGGCATCCGAAGCCTGCGAGATCAGTTCGCACTGCTCCAGGATCATGCCATAAAAGTTGGGCATCCGGGGGAAAACCGCATTGGTGATACCACTGATGAATGAATTACTGCCGCCCATATTATATCTCCTTTATTTTGGTCTAATCGCATCGTTGCGATTGCATGATTAATAGTTGTGTTACCGGTTGCGACAACCGCTCTAGCCAACACCGAGCAGGTGATGCGCAACGACAAACGAGAGCCCACCCACCAGACCAGAGCCGGGAATGGTGATCAACCAGGTGCTGACAATCTCCGAAGCCTTGCTCCAGCGCACATCCTTGGGCAACTCCGAAGTACCGATACCCATGATGGTCGAACTGGTCACATGGGTGGTGGAGACGGGCAGACCAAACTGGGAGGCACCCAGGATCAACGAGGCAGAGGCCAACTGCGAATCCATGGCGTGCAAGGGCCGCACTTTGTAGATACCAAAACCGACCGTCCGCACAATCCGCCAACCACCGGAAAGAATCCCCAGCGTGATGACGATGGAGCAGGCCAACATCACCCAGAACGGCACCTCAAACTTGGGAATAAAGCCCCCCAGCACCAGGATCAACGTCACAATACCCATGCTCTTCTGGGCATCGTTGGAACCATGGGAAAAGGCCAGCGCGGCGGTCGTGATAAACTGCATCCGCTTCAAGCCGATGTTGATCGTGGGTTTGGCCGCCGCCAGTATCAACCGCATAAAGCGATGCAACAAAAACCCCACCCAGAAACCTGCGACCGGCGAGATGATGAGCGCGGCCACCACCTTGACCACCCCATTCAATTTATGGTTCACGACCAAATCCTGCATACCCCAGATGACATGATCCGCACCCGCCGCAACGAGTACTGCGCCAACCAGTCCACCCACCAGAGCGTGCGAAGAGGAAGAAGGAATGCCAAACCACCAGGTGAGCAGGTTCCAGAAGATGGAACCCAACATGCCGCATAACACGACGGTCATTGAGACAATGACATGTAGATCCTTGATGTCGACAATTTTACCGATCGTGTTG
This sequence comes from Magnetococcales bacterium HCHbin5, assembly GCA_002753505.1. Taxonomy (GTDB): domain Bacteria; phylum Pseudomonadota; class Magnetococcia; order Magnetococcales; family Magnetaquicoccaceae; genus Magnetaquicoccus. The sequence goes on from PEAG01000033.1 coordinate 29,082, forward strand.
GCCACCGCCGTACCGCCCAACAAAGGCCCCATAAACTCGAAGATGGCTACCACAACCACCGATTGAACGGGCGTCATCGCCCGCGACGCGATCACAGTCCCCACAATGTTGGAGGCATCGTGAAAACCATTCGTGTAGTCAAAGATTAAAACAACCACCACTGTGGCAATGGCTAAATTGGTTATCAGATCGCTACCCATGTCTCACCTTTTAGTTTCCTTTTTCCTGTTAGCTGTGGAATATGTTTTTTTAACCGATGGCACACCGACGTTCCAAACCTGCCCTGAACCCGACACAAAAAGCCCGAACCAAAAAACGTGAAGGAAGCATAATCGAGATTGTAAATAATGCAAACAAAATTATGAAGAAAATATGAATTTTTTGTTACGCAAATGTAAATTTTATGTAAACTGAATGTGACGCTGATTTCACAATTCGGGTGGCGGTTTGTGCGGTCCCGGTTTATTATTAAATAATAATATTATCATTTAATAATAAACAACCAACAACCCATCGGTATTGGGTCGTTTTGGGCTCTACTTTTGCGAAAATGCAAACAGGCGCGGCAGGGGCGAGATCAGGTTTTATTCACAATTTTGACACAATTTTCGAGTGCATTTGTGACGCAATTATGACAATTCCGTGCCGGTTGGACTCTGCTGGCACAACCCACCCAGCAGAGAAGGTTTGCTGGTTGGATGTCTTATCTGTTATGCTGGCCGGAAGATGAGGTGTGGTCACTTTCCCAAGGCACAATACCTGTGATTGCCATCCAATTACGTCCATACAAAAGCCCCAAAGAGCATAAAGGGCTCTTGTTCCCGCCCGACCTGCACCTGCACCGGTTGTTGGTGGTCGCACCCCCTGGAACCGGCAAGACCACTCTGATACGTCGCCTGGGGGGGTGGGTTGAGGAGGGATGCGTCAATTTGGCCAACAATCGCTGGTGGCAAGACCGTTCCCTGGCGTTCCGGCCACGAGAGTTGCATCTGCTGCTCCCTTTTGTGGGTCTGAGTGAGGCCTGCTCCGTCTATGATCCCCTCTGGTTGCACAACCCGACCCCACTTGATTTTCGCCGTATCCATGTTCCACCCCCAAAAAATCATCTATTGGCTCCAGACTGGCGCGTCAAGTTGGTCCTGGAGTTTTTGCTGCCTCCGCCTGAACAGGTCTTCGCGCGACGACAGGATCGCGTCAAACAGGGCACCCATCCCCTGGACCTGGGGGTCACGTTGGAAGATGTCACAAAACAACTTTTGGTTTACTGGAATACCGCCAAGCATTTACATCGCTGCGGGTTGGATGTCTACATTCGCAAGGATGTGAGTGCGCCGCCGCTGGAAATTATTGATACCATGGATCAGCAGCAACAGGGTGGTCAAATGATATTATGAAGACAATAGGAGAGTTGGTCAAAAAGCTGGACATGATTTCAGGCATCAAACGGGTGGCGGAACGGTGCCGCAAAAAACAGGAACTGCTGCTGGTGGGGGAGCGACATATCCGGGGGAGTTGTATCCGCATTCCCTGTTCCGGGGCGGTGGTCGAGATTTGCCTGGGGGGACCGGATGGCAAGATACTTCATCTGCAACCCGAGATCCCCTTGACCATCGGAGAGGAGAAGCAGTGGCCCACCTATTGGCTGGTGGACATGGCGCGCATGACCAGTGGTCATGGCAGCTTTTTGCGGCTGAAGCCCAAACAAAATTTGGTGTTGGGTCGTCACTCCAGCGAACAAACGGCCCTGTTTGACTATTCCACCCGCATTTCCAGTCGCCATTTAATGATTTTGCATGAGGGTGAAAGTCTGCAACTGTCTGACCTGGCCTCCAATGGTGGCACCTGTCTGCGTCTGCTTCCCGACCCGCCGCCCTCCCTCTGTCTTGCCACTTGGCATCAGCGGCAACGGCAGCGTCTTGCAGAGCTTTTTTTTGAGGGAATGGCTGTGCCCGATGATGGTTCCATTATTCAGCCCCTCGCTGCCCCGGTGGCGATGGAGCGGTTGCAGCGTGCCCATGCCGTTTTGCGTACCGCCTTTCTGCCGGTCAACTGTTGTCCTGCCTCATCGACTCCTGATCCCCAGGAGTCATCGGCCAAAGGGGAGAGCCGTGCTGTGGTCTCCGCCAGTGATCACGATACCGATGCAGACGAGGAGGATGTTGCCGGGGATACGGGTACGGCGGCGGCCTCTCCCCTCATCCATCTGCCCGTGGATACTCTGCCCATCGTTGTCGGGGATCTGCATGCCAAAGTGGACAATCTGTTGACCCTTTTGATCACCGGGGGGGTGTTGGCGGCCCTGGAGAACGGGGCAGCAACTTTGGTCTTTTTGGGTGATGCGGTGCATCCGGATGAGGTTGGCCAATATGCGGAGATGCAGGGTTCCATGTTGATCATGGATATTATTTTGACTCTGATGGCCCATTTTCCTGGCAAGGTGCTTTATCTGCGGGGTAATCATGATGGCTTTTCTGAAGAGATTCACAAGGGAAGCGTCTCCCAGGGCCGGGTTTGGCAGCGGGTCTTGACGGAGACCAGGGGCAAGGCCTACCGGGTGGCCATGAAGGCTTTTTACCAGGATCTGCCCTATATGGTGGTTCATCCCCACCTGGTGGCCACCCATGCGGCTCCGCCTGTGATAAAAATCAGCCTGGAGTTGTTGGCTGATATGCGCCAGCATCCCCAACTGATCCATCAGGTGAGTTGGAACCGGATGCATCAGCCCCGCTGGCCCAGTGGCTATCGGGAAAAGGATATTAAAAATTTACGCAATGTTCTTGAGTTGGGGAAGGATGTTCCGTTTGTTGTGGGGCATACCCCCATGGATCATGAGCATACGGCGTGGTTGCATGCGGGGGAGATGGCGCATCATCATATTGTCTATTCGGGAACCTTGGATCGGGTTGGTTGGTTGGTTTGTCTGTCCGGTGGGGTGATACACATGGAGTGTCCGGTAGTACATCAACCGGGGATGGTTGTCTGATCCCGAGGCGGTGTTCATACCACTTTTCTTTGCTTTGCTTTTCTTTTCTTAATCTTTTAAGACTATTGCAGGGGTCCGGGGACCGTCACGGTCCCCGGTGGGGTGCAGGGGCAAAGCCCCTGCATGTAACGGGCGCGCTTTCACCGAAGCAAATTTCCGCAGGAAATTTGCGCAGCGCGCCCAAAACGCCCCGCAGGGGCACTCCTGGAGGGCGGCAGCCCGACCGAGAGCGGGCCAAGTTTGGAAGGGTTTGGAAAAAAAACATTCCTGGCCTTGCATCAGAAAAAAAACGGAACATCCGAACGTTCTGCTTTCTTATCCAAACATTTTCCATAACATAACCGTGCGAGTCGGGCTGCCGCCCTCCCAAGGTCGCCCCTGCGGGGCGGTTTTGGGCGCGTTGCGCCCATTTTCTGCGAAAATGGGCTTTGGGAAAACGCGCCCGTTACATGCAGGGGCTTTGCCCCTGCACCCCACCGGGGACCGTGACGGTCCCCGGACCCCTGCAATCGTTTAAAAGAAGACCGCAATCATGTTAGCGCATGGGGCTTTGCCCCCGCACCCCACCGGGGACCGTGACGGTCCCCGGACCCCTGCAATCGTTTAAAAGAAGACCGCAATCATGTTAGCGCATGGGGCTTTGCCCCCGCACCCCACCGGGGACCGTGACGGTCCCCGGACCCCTGCAATCGTTTAAAAGAAGACCGCAATCATGTTAGCGCATGGGGCTTTGCCCCCGCACCCCACCGGGGACCGTGACGGTCCCCGGACCCCTGCAATCGTTTATTGGGCTCACCGAGCCCAATGCCGCATCCCCAACAGATAACTCACCCCCGCCACCCCCATCGGCGGAAAATACCACCAGGCGGAAAAACCACCCAACGCCAGAATGGCCCCACCCACAAATAACGTACCACCAATAATGGCAAAGGTCTGACCACGCAATCCATGGGCAATCGTCTCCTCCACCCCCTCCAACGCACTGGGATGAATGCGTACCTGAAAATGGTCCTGACTCAACCGCTCCATGCCATCTACAATCACCTCGGGCAACAAGGTCGCCGCACTGTAAAGCTTTTCAATGTGCTCCTTCGTCTCGATCAACTTGCCCTTCGGACCCAAATGCTCCGACATCCAGTCCCGAATCAACGGCCCCGACAGATCCCACATATTCAGATCCGGATTGATCTCCCGCCCCACCCCCTCCAACACCAACATGGTCTTCTGCAACAATAACAGGTGAGGCTGCACCGCCATGTTGAACTGCTCCGTCACCTTGAACAACTGCGCCAACAGATTGCCAATGGAAATATCCTTGAGCGGCTGACCAAAGATGGGCTCCCCCAACATTTGACACGCCTCCTCAAAAGCATCCACATCCGTGTCACGGGGCACATAACCCGCATCAATGTGCATCCTGGCAACCAAACGGTAATCACGCTGCAAAAATCCCTGTAAAATCCGGGCCAACAACACCCGATCCTCCCGTGTCACCCGGCCGATAATACCAAAATCCAAAATGGCAATGGTGCCATCAGGCAAAACAAAAATATTGCCAGGATGTTGATCGGCATGAAAATAACCGTCCCGAAACACCTGCTTGAAAAAACTGGTGACAATATTGCGGGAAATTTTGACCGGGTCCAGATGGGCATTCTGGGCATGATGGGTCAACTCGTCAATCGGTACCCCATCAATCCACTCCAACGTCAGTACACGCCGGGTGGAAAGGGGCCAAATGACGGCAGGAACCCGCATCTCCCGATCTTCTTTAAAATTTTCCCGAAATTTCTGGGCCCGGGAGGCCTCGATCTGAAAGTTGATCTCATTGCGAATGGAGCTGGCAAACTCTGCCACCACCTGCTTGACCCGCATCCGCTTCCAATCCTTCAGATAGGTGTCCACCAGCTCGGCCAGGGTGGTGAGCATCCGAATGTCCAACTCCACCAACGCAATCACGTTGGGACGCATCACCTTGACCGCCACATCCCGCCCGGCCAAAGTGGTGGCACGGTGAACCTGGGCCATGGAGGCCGAGGCCACCGGGGTGGGATCAAAGGTCCGAAACAGCTGCTCCACCGACCCCCCCAAATCTTTCTGGATAATCTCCGCAACCTGGGCGAACGGAAACGGCGGCACCTCATCCTGCAGCTTTTTCATCTCCACACTGAACTCTTCCGGCAGAATCTCCGTGCGGGTGGAAAGGGCTTGACCAAACTTGATAAAGGTCGGCCCCAACTCCTCCATCGCCTTGCGCAACCGCACCTGGGGAGACTCCCGCCGATCACGACGCACAGCCGGATGCAGACCCACCACCCAGGTAAACAGGCGAAACGGCATGGAGAGATTCGACAAAGGCTCCACATCATAGTGGGCCAAAATCCTGGCGATACTCGTCAGGCGTCTGATGGAGCGATAATGTCCCAGCATGAGCGGATTATGACTGGATATCGGCAGGGACAGCAGAAGCCGCCGCAACCGGTTGTTCTATGGAAGCCGGAGCCGCCGTTGCCTGAGCCAAAGCCCGTTTCCGCTCCACCCGGGAAAAACTGCGTTCCAACCGCTCCACCCGCCCAACCAGCTCATTCGCCTCCGCCTGCAACATCTCCCACTGGGCGCGGCGGGGAATGCCCTGCCGCTTGAGCCAACCATCCAGCTCCACCTCGGACCGGTCCCAACCCTGCTCCTTGAGCTGTTGCAACTGCGACAATGCGCGCATGGCCGCCTTGGCTCCCATCGACCCCATCCAGGGGGTCAGCTCTTTTTCCCAATCAATCTCCACATTATCCAGTATGTTTTTAAAATGCAGGCCGGTATCGGTCTCCCCGGAAAGCTTCAGAGCCCGGGCAAAAAAGAGTGAATCCGGATCCCGGGTATTGAACAGCAGGGCAAGAAACGCCTCCAGGCTGCCAGCCATGGTGACGTGAGAAACCGTGTCGGAGTAGGTATGGATGCGCACATCGCCCCCCTCATCCACCACCATGAAAAAAGATTGCTCCAGATCCTCAACATCAAACTGAAAAATTTTGCCCGACAGCTCTGCCAGGCGATTTTTCAATTCAGGATACCGTTGAAAAAACAGGTTGAGAATAATGCCCAAGGTAACAGCCGTCAGCGGTTGTGGCAGCCATTTGAGTGGGGAGGAAAACCAGGATGTCATGGGTTAGACCTTTCTGCCAACGTGAACGGCCGCAATGCCGGCACTCAGATTGTGATAGTGAACTCCAAACAGGCCGCACTCTTCCAACAGGGTTGCAACGTGTTTCTGGTCTGGAAAACGACGAATGGACTCCGCCAGGTATTGATAGGCATCCCGATCTTTTGCCACCCAATGCCCCAGCTCCGGCAAAATTTTAAAGGAGTAGGCTTCGTAGAGGGGTTCCAAAAAAGGAATGGCCATATGAGAAAATTCCAGGCAGAGCAGCTGCCCCCCCGGACGCAACACCCGCACCATCTCCCGAAAAGCGGCATCCATCTGGGTGACGTTGCGAATACCAAAACCGATGGTGACCGCATGAAAGGTATTGTCCGGGAAAGGCAACTCCTCTGCGTTGCCCTGGGCCCAGTACAAACCCTGGATGCGCCCCTCGTCCACCAGACGTTGTCGACCCCGTTCCAGCATGTTGGCGTTAATGTCATAGATGGTGATGGAACCCTCCCCCTGCAACCGCTCGTGCATCAGTCGCGCCAGATCCCCGGTTCCCCCCGCCACATCCAGTATCCGCTGGCCGGGCTTGATCCGCAAACGGCGAATGGCAAACTGTTTCCACAGGCGATGGATCCCCAGAGACATCAGATCGTTCATCAGGTCATAGTTGCTCGCAACGGAATCAAACACCTGTCTGACCTTGGCCACCTTCTCGGTCAGGGGGATCTCGCTGAAACCAAAGTGGGTCGTGGGAGAGTGGGTCATGTCGCTACTCCTGGATAAATACTGTGTGTCAAGCCGGGGGGAATTCTAACGCCAGATGAGCCCGGTGGGAAGCGTTCATGAGAGAGATGACGCAGAGAAAGCGGTTTTGCCCGTTTCTTGTCACCCGGAAGGGGAGGCTTTCTGGAACCCATCACTCGGGTCAGGCCTCTCTTTTTCGCTCCCGTCCTGCCTGCAATTTTTCTCCCGCCCCGGCCGCAATCGCCAATTGACGACGGGTGGCCGAATAGGAGGGTGCAACCATGGGAAAATCCTTCGGCAGGCCAAAATTGGCCAGGTAGGTTGGAATATCCATGTGATGGGTCTTGGTAAGATGGCCCTTGATCGCCTTGCTGGCCTTGCCGCAAATCAGGCAGATCACGCTGTCTTCGGTGACAGCCTGCTCCACCGGTACAAAAGGAACAGGCGACGGTGGCGGCTCCGACTCGACTGGCAACGGCCCCTGAAACAGGTCGGTTGCAGTGTACAAGGGATCCTCATCGGCCAAAGCCAGCAGCGCATGGTGTACGGTTTCAATCAACGCCGGCAGTTGCTGGAGGGCCACCTCGTTCCTGCTGAGGTAGGCCTTGACAATCTCCGTGGTATAGGGGATGAGCGACATAAAGGATCCTCAAAGAGTTCCGCATTTTTTAACCGATTGCAGGGCTCCGGGGACCGTTCACGGTCCCCAGTGGGGTGCAGGGGCAAAGCCCCACATACGCCAACATGATGGCCCTATCCATTTTTCAATCTTTTAAAACAATTGCAGGGGTCCGGGGACCGTCACGGTCCCCGGTGGGGTGCAGGGGCAAAGCCCCTGCATGAACGGGCGCGCTTTCTCGTAAGCCCATTTGCGCAGCAAATGGGCGCAGCGCGCCCAAAACGCCCCGCAGGGGCACTCCTGGAGGGCGGCAGC
>PEAG01000160.1 GCA_002753505.1 Magnetococcales bacterium HCHbin5
TCCACAAATCCACCACGCGCGGCTTGCCATCCATGGCAGAGTTGATACCATCAAGCAGGAGATACATGGCCTTCGCGCCGTCGGTCATGGCCTCCACTACCGCCTGATCCCCGTAGGTGTACGCCACATGGATGGAGGCACCAGCCGGAATGGTGGTTGTATCCGGGATCAGCAGACCCGCGCCGGTCAAGGTATAGTCCACGCCAAGAACGTAGGTGATGCTGCCGCTCGCATCAGTGACCACCACATTGGTGGCCCCTACAAATGCCAGGCGAGTCAGGCTGCCTGGGTTGGCCACCACAACCTCACCGCTGACGCTACCCGCTGCCACAGCAGCAGTCGAGCCCCAGTACGCCATGGCCAAATTGGCATAATTCAGGTCGTACAACGTCAACGTGACATCAGCCCCTTCGATGCGGGATGAGGTGGCCGCCAACCCCCCACTGGGGCCGTCATAATCCGGCAACTCCTCCGTTTTGGTTTTGATGTCGATTTTCAGCTCCGATGAGTTGCAAAGAGGCCGCAACGGGTCGGTCGGACTGGCGTACGGCCGGGCATGAACAACCCCACCGCCTTTATACCAATATTTTTTGATACTCATTCTGGATCGCTCCCTTCAGTGTGTATGATGCTCTCGTAGCGGAGTGGATAAAGCGTTGTTTTTTCCATATAGCTGGCGCGCGGAGAGCCGACTTTGACCAGCGGCCCGATACCGGGGCCTGGCCTCCAACCTTGTAATGCCTTGTTGATCTCCCACAGGATTGGCCCACTCCGGTCCAAATCACCGGCATTGGGTGACAGATGGTTTCTGGTGGCCAGAATCACCAGCCATTGCTGCGCCACCGTCTGACAGTTCCCAGCCCGGTATCCCTCACCCGTGGGCACTGACTCGTTGTCAAACAGCACGTAGACTGCAACATCGCTGATGCGTCCACTTTCCAGCAGGTGCAAATCCCGAGCGGGAAGCACGCTCCCCAAACCCTGAATGTTCGCACCAGCAAGACGCTTTATGATCAGGGGTTGCAGAGAAAAATAGTTGCCCATGCCATCAATACCCCTTCGTATCAGCAAAAAAGCCAACGCCAGGTGTTGTTGCCACACAGCGAGGCAGGGTCACCTGATTGGGATTGAGCGGGGTTGACAGCAGAATCTGGCCTGCTGCCACCTTTTCCAACCAGCGTATGGCGTCCGCATGTCGAGCTGCGGTCGCCTTGTCTGTGGAGTCATCATCCAACGCATGCCGGGCCAGATCCCCGCATACGGTTTTCAGCGGATTGGCCCCAACCGTCCCGGCCGCCAAGGGCAGCGCATACCGACTGCCCAGGTAGGAGTCCATGTGCAAAGAGGCCTCTCCCAATACAAACAGCATCCTGGACAGGCAGTGGTCTGCCGCTGTCTGTTCGTCTGCCGTGTACGCAGACCGGGAGCCTCCCGATACGGTCAGCTCCATCAACTCACCGGAGACATGCACGTCTGGGGGGATATGGTCGGAGCGGGCCAGTCCGGCCATCTCTGTTGCGCCAAACAGCAGCAACAGGTCGGTTGGGGTGGCGTAGGGCATCTATGCCGCCCCCTGAATCAGATAGCCCGCCGCCTGACCGACAACGACCGGCTTTCTCTCGTAAACGACCGGAAAAACCCAAGACTTTGTCTCGTTGTTGATGTGGGGTATTTCAACGCACGGGCAGCCCTGCAGCACGTAGGTAAGCCCAAAGGCCGGTGTCTCCTTCGTCGCCCCATTCTCCGGCACATAGGCCAAAATGGCGTCATTCCCCCAGATGTCATGCGGCGTACCATCCTCCTCCATCCAGATGGCCTCCCCCACATGCACCGATTTGATATTCCACTGGGCGGCCAGCATCTCCTTGGTGACAGAGTCGCTGGTGGTATATTTCAGCTTGTCTGTCACCTTGGGATTGTTTTTCGCCGCATTGAATGCAGCCGGACCAAGCATCAAGGTGTTGGGATAGCGTCCAATCCGGCTGCGCACCGCCTCCCGTCCCGGGTCCAGACTGGTCAGCGGGTCGGTGCTGGCATCGGTCCATTTGTCCGTGCCTGTCAACGCAACCGTATGAGAGGGCAAATAGGTGGCAGGATTGCGGGCCAGGCTGGCCTGTTCATATTCAGTGCCCAGCAGGATGATTTCCAATGCCGTCGTCGATGCACGGCGGCCCAGGTCGATCCCCGGCCCCTTGCTGGCCTCCTCCATGTGTTCCAGCGGCACCTTTCCCGACAGGCTGTGTTGATCCAGCACAAACGGGTTCCCTTCATACCCCAGTGCGATCTGCATGACCGCCGCACCGGGGGCGCGTTTGGTATTCACCAACTGAAACGACTCTTTGCCGAACTCGATAATTTTCCCCGCCCGCAGGGTGACCGACACACGGGGAAAAAGCAGATCCCCCACCAGGGCCGGATTGCGGAATCCAATGGTGACCGTGGAGAGGATCGGGTCAATGACACGGGTTTGACTTAAATTCATGGGCATAACATAATCTCCTTCCGGTTGACGCCGGAGCAGTACTTGAATGGTGGCATTAACGCCGAAGCAATACCTGAACGAGTTGACCCGCCCCAGAGGCCGCCTCCATGGCGTCGCCAAAGACAAATTCCGGCAGATCACCACCCACCAGAATCGGCCCGTTGGCTGCCGTGGAACCGACCGCTGTGACGCCTGCATCCACCGCCAGGGCCAGGGCGGGGATGGCTTGGCCGTTGGCGTCGCTGACCAGGGAGTCTCCCTGTGCGATGGCAGCCCCTGTCTTGACCAGCACAATGCCGCTGACATCCACCGTAATGGCCTCCAGGTTGCCCGCATTGAAGCGGGCCACCCCGGCAACCTTCTCCCCTGCGGTGCTGGCCTGCGCCCCGTCAAACCGGACCAGGCAATACTCTCCAACGGCACCCGAGGCAATCAGGGTGATGGTGTTAAATGGATGGGTGGTCTTCATTGTGCCCCCCGCTCAACTGCCCGTGCAGCCGTGATAAAATCAACCTTGTGCGCTTCCGCATAGGCTGTCGTTTGCTGGAATTTTTCAGCCTGTTCGGGCAGCACCGTATAGCCGGGGGGCACCTCGATAATGGCCGTCCCCGGTTGGGTCTCCGGCTTGACATGCTCGCCGTACATAACCGCTCTGGGTGAAACGGCGAGAAACTCCTTGAGCCATTTCCGCATGGAGATCTGGACCTCTTTGCCCTCCTCGGCAAAGCAGAGTTGCTCTTCATCCGTGATCCGGCTCATGAAGCTGACCAGCGCAGCCTGGTGGCGCGGCAAAGCCCTGCCGTCCTGGACCAGACCTGCCACGAAAGCGGCACTCTCTCTGGTGCGAGCCTCCTGCAGGCCCCTGATAAACCGTGCCTCTTTTTCGGCAAAAGCCGCCTCTTTCGCCTCCAGCTCTTGTTTTGCCTTGGCGAGGTCTGCTGCTTCGGCCTGGGCGGGCGGTGGGGGTGTCGCGGGTTGCGACGGTGTGTTTTCCGGCATGACGGACTCCTTTTGAGTGGACAGGGATGGTTCATTGAATTCCACCAGCACGATTCCATCGCTTTGATCGGCAAATCGCGCATCCCCCAGCCCTTTGAGGGCGGGCGGTTGCGCGCCAAGAAAGCCGACGTGGCGCAGATAGAGTCTCCCTGGAACAGGGTTGCTGGGGGCTGATGGCAGGTAGAACGAGGCGGAGAGCTTTTTGAACCGCCCGGCATTGACCATTTCAGCAAAGGCCGGGTCCACTTGGATGGGTGTCGCCAGCAGGCGATCACCCTGGCATTCCAGGCCGGCCACCCAGCCCCAGGCTGGGCTGTCGCTGGCGGG
>PEAG01000034.1 GCA_002753505.1 Magnetococcales bacterium HCHbin5
GTCAAGGGATAGCTTGGCTGGGCTCACCGAGCCGATTATCAAGACGAGGGGTACACGCCCCTCGTGCTTTATCCCACATCGGACGGTAGACCCATCATGCCTCAAAAAACGCAGTCCTGGACCCTGAAAAGGTGCCGGGAGTGTCCGAAAAAGTGCTTACGCGCAACGGCCATCTGTATCATTCACGCTGAACCAACACACTCTCCAGTGATATTTTGAGTGTCGTCCAAGCGACTTGTCTGTTTTGTCTCGACCACCTCTGCGGCGGTCTTGCCTACATGGACGGAGCCCAGTTCCTGGTTTGTCGCACCCTCTGCTTTTTTTTTGCAAGCCCCCCCCACCAAGCCTCACGGAAAGGCATTCATTGCTACAGAACATCATCAAATGATTGTAAAGTATTAGACCATCTACCCGATGGTTGCATTCCTGGGCAATGCATCAAGAACGGCACAAAAACTCCAACCCGGCCAAACGAAAACGGTCCAGCAGCGTGTCATTGGCAGATGACAACAGCAACTTTTTGCCTGACTGCTCCGCCGTCCTCCGAGCGGCGACAAATATCTGCAACGCCGCCGTGTCCACGTCAGTCACTCCGGACAGATCCACCTCCACCCGCTCGCCCGCCGCCGTGCCGGTGATCCGCTCCCGCAACAGACGGACCAAAGAGTCCGCCTGGTCCAATCCCAGGAGACCGGAAAGCACCAACTGCCCCTCCTCCGCCTGGCCGTTCATGGAGCGTGCCCCTCATCCACCATGGCCAACAGTTGCCCCGCAATCCCCGTCAATGGCACCACATGATCCACCCCTCCCGCCTTGATGGCCATCTTGGGCATGCCAAATACAATACAGCTGGCCTCATCCTGGGCAATGGTGCGGGCCCCGGCCTGCTTCATGGCCAGCATCCCCTCCGCGCCATCCGCACCCATTCCAGTCAAAATCACCCCAATCCCCCGTTGGCCAACCTGACTGGCCATCGATTGAAACAAAACCTCCACCGACGGACGAACCCGATGAACCATGGGACCATCCTCCAACCGGACCACATGATGATCCCCCTCCCGCACAATCACCATATGTCGACCACCCGGTGCCACCAACACCGTCCCCGCCTGCACCCGATCCCCCGCCTGCGCCTCCTTGACGTGCATCTGACACACCCGATCCAACCGTTGGGCAAAAGGGGCCGTAAATTGCGCCATCATGTGCTGAACCACCAGAACGGCCGGCATATTGTGGGGCAACGGGGTCAATACCGCCACCAACGCATCCGTTCCTCCCGTGGAAGCTCCAATGGCAATAATGGACTCCTCTCCACCCTTTTCCGTCGACCGGGCCAACCTGCTCAAGGGCACCGGCGCGGTCGCTTCCTGCAAAAAACGCCGGGAAGAAGAGCCAACCTGTGCAGCTCCCGCCGCCTTGACCCGGTCAATGATCTGCTCGGACATCTCGTCCAGCTTTTCCCGGACATCCAGACTCGGCTTGGCGATCACATCCACCGCCCCCAGTGCCAGAGCGCGAAAGGTCTGCTCCGTATCCTGACCGGTCAGGGTGCTGATCATCACCACCGGCATCGGATGGGACTTCATCAACCGCTCCAAAAAATCCAACCCATCCATTCCCGGCATGACAATGTCCAACGTCAATACGTCCGGCTTCAACTCCTTGATCTTCTGCATGGCAGACCAGGCATCGGGAGCAGCACCCACCACCTCCAGCATCTCATCCGTACTCAATATCTCCTTGAGAACCTTGCGTACCAGGGCCGAATCATCCACGATCAGTACTTTTACTTTACTCATGATGCCGTCTTTTGAAAAATGTTAAATTTGTGTTTTTGCAGGGAAGGAATCTCGGCCACCAGCTCCGAATGGCCCAAAAACAGATAACCGTTATCTGGTTGCAAATGGCTTGCAAACCGCGCCAACAACTGCTCCCGGCTCGCCTGGTCAAAATAGATGATCACATTGCGACAAAAGATAATCTCAAACGCCGTGTTGATGGGATAACGGGCATCCATAAAATTGATCTTCCGGAAGTCAATCCGCTCCCGCAACAGCGTGCGGGCTCGAAAGCCGCGGGCAACACCGATGGCCACCGGCTCAAAATATTTGTCCAGCAGGTTGGGGGGAATATGGGCCGTCTGCTCTTCCAGATAGAGGCCGCTGGCCGCCTTGTCCAGTGCCTTGTGGCAGATGTCCGACGCCAGGATGCGAATATCCCACTCCTCACCCAACGATTCCAGCAAAATCATCGCCAGGGTATACGGCTCCTCACCACTGGAACAACCCGCACTCCAAACCCGAATCTTTTTTTCCGCACTGGCACGACCCCGTTGCTGAATTGCAGGCAGTATCCACTGCTGAAAATGATCAAGCTGAGCATTTTCCCGAAAAAATTTAGTGTGTTGTGTGGTCACCTCGTCGATCAGATCCTGCAGGCCGATGTCGTTGCCGGGCCGGGTCACCAGATCACACCAGGCCCGCAGTTCATCCGCATGGGTAATGCTCAATCGCTTTTTGATGCGCATCAAGACCAGATCTTTTTTCCTTGGTTCCAGATAGAGCCCACACTTTTGCTGCACTACCCGTTGCAGGTAATAAAAAGAGGCATCACTGAGAATGCCTGCCTCTGTCTCTTCACACGTTGTTGACATGTCGTGCCTCACTCAAAATCCGGTTTGCTGCCTTTCCAGGTTGGCTCACCCTGCTCTGCCGCCTGCTCCTCTGCTCCATTCTGCTCCCCCGCATGCCCGAACAACCCATCCTGGCCATCCGTGGGAGGCCCGCTCTCCGTCATCCCGCTCTTGTCCATGCGAAAATGACGAACATCCGTCAACAATGTCTGCACCTGATCCACCAGTGTCTGACTGGTTACGGCGGCATCATCGGCCAACACGGCATTCTGATGCGTAATTTTTTCCATCTCTGTCACGGCAATATTCACCTGCCGAATCCCTTCAGCCTGTTCCATGGAAGCGGCACTGATATTTTCCACCATGTCAGAAACCTTGGTCACAGACTCCGTTATGTGGGCCAAATGTACGGTGACATGTTCCCCCAGATGACTTAAACTGCGTCCCAACTCCTCTTCCATGTCACCCAATTTGGCAGCAATCTCCTGCTGCAACACCGCCAGCGACTGACTGGCCTGATCCGCCGTCTGCACCCCTGCCAGAATCTGCTCAATATTGTTTTGAATCAACAGGCCAATCTCCTTGGCGGCCCTGGCAGAACGGGAGGCCAATTTGCGCACCTCCATGGCCACCACCGCAAAACCACGACCATGCTCTCCGGCCCGCGCCGCCTCAATGGCCGCATTGATCGCCAACAGATTGGTCTGAAAAGCCAAATCATTGATTACCGAGGTGATCCCGGAAATTTTTCGGGAACTGCTGGAGATCCCATCCATCACGTTGACCGTATCCCGGGAGGTCTCCTGTACCTGCTTGAAAAAATGCTGATTGGCCTGTTGAATCTGAGCGGCAATGGCCTGATTGCTGGATCGGGTCTTCAAAACGGTCGCTTGCAGCTCCAGATCCGCCGCATTGGCAATGGCCTTGGCCTCCTTGCTGATCTGATAGGCCTGATTGGCATTGTCTGCATTCTGCTGCACGGTGGCTGTCAACTCCTCCACCGCTGCCGAAGTCTCCTCCAGGGCAGAGGCCTGCTTTTCCGTGCGGGTTGCCAACTCCCGGTTGCCCTCTGAAAAAATTTGCGAGGCGGTGGCCACCTGTTCGGCAGCCGCCGAAACCCTGCCGACGATCGCCCGCAGCTTCGCCATCATCTCTTTCAGAGCAGTCACCAACTGCCCCAGCTCCCCCCCCTGATCCACATCGATGGTGGCAGTCAAATCTCCAGCCGCCACCTGTTGGGCAAGAACCACACCTTTGACCAGTGGAACCTCAACAATTCTGGTAATATACCACGCACACAGCATACCCAGCAAGATTGCCACGAGAGAGACTGACAAGACCAGCATAATCACCGTCTGATTGCCGGTTTGCACGCGGATCCCCAAAGCATCCTGATCATTTTTAAGGACAAGATTCAGTTCGTCCACGGCCTTGGCAACCACCTGCCCGATCTGTTCCAGGGCGTTGTGCTGGATATCGTTGCGCTGGTCCAACAGCTGTTTTACCCTCTGGAAGGCCGTGTAATAGGCGTCCCGCTCCGCAACAAACGTTTTGAGCAAAGCGAGGGCTGGTTCTGAATACTCCAACTCACGACCCAGCGTCTCAATCAGCGGCTTGATCGCCACCTGCAGCTTTTGCTCCACCATATCGGCATCCTCCGCCCGGTCCCGAACCAAAAATTTGGCACTGGACAGCAGTCCCAGCAGAAGATTTTCTTGCACTTGACCGACATAGTAGGCACTGTTCGTATCCCTGGTGTCCAAAAGCATCTTGATAAGATTGGTCAATGTTGTGCGCATGGCGAGACTGGAGGGGTCGAGACTGTCGGCCACCAGGGTGTTCATTTCCTGGTTGAACTGGATAATAAAGTCGAAGCCTTGGCCGTATTCTTGAATGCTTTGCTCAAGATTGGCAACGGCGTTGAGCTGTCCCGGCTGGACGAGTACTTTTTTGGCCTCCCCCAGCAACTGAATCATGGTGGCCAGATTTTTCTGGTATGACACAATGGATTCCTGGCTGCTGTTGAAGTGAAACTCCGCCGCATCTATGCGTATCATCAACATGTTTGTCTGCAACTGCCCGGCCAGTTCCTTGTGACTGGCAAGACTCCGGTAGTTGACAAACCCCTGGATGGCTGTGCTCAAACCTGTGTAGGAGGCTCCAGAGATCATGAGCAGCAGCAGCAGCACACCACCAAAACCCAGCGTCAGCAGTGTGGCCAATTTTAAATTTTTCATATCACGATTCCTTTACCAAAAAATCGTTGGCATTCGCATCAGAAGCACATGCATTGGACGCAATCTTATATTTTGCAATCTGTTCCGGGGAGAGAATTTTGTCCAGGTTGAGTATCATCACCAACTCATTGCGGATCTCTCCCATTCCCTGAATATATTCGATGTCCACCTGGGCCATCAGGTCAGGGGGTGGGCAAATCCGCTCCCTGGGAAAATAGAGCACATCTGCCACCGCATCGGCGATAACCCCCACCAGTTTGGTCTCCACGTAGGCAATCAGAATAATCGCCGACTCTGAATGGTCATACTCCCCCGGTGACATGCCAAACCGCAGGCGCAGATCCAGAACGGGCAGGATGATACCCCGCAAATTGATCACGCCCCGGACAAAATCCGGCAGGTTGGGAACCGGAGTCGGCTCCCCGTAGCGGATGATCTCCTGCACCTGGAGCACATCCAGACCATACTTTTCCCGCCCCAGGAGAAAGGTGACCAATTGAACGCAATCCTTGACATTTTCCAGCAAAAGATCCGACTGTTCGTCTTCGTCAAACTCTCCCGGATCGGAGTCATGCAGCAGTTCAGTCAACAGGTCCATGGTGTGCCCCTCTCTCGTTGGGAAGGTGCCGGATCAGGCTCGCAATATCCAGCACCAGGGAGATGCGACCGTCACCCAGAATGGTCGCACCGGCAATGCCTTCAACGGACATCAGATTTTGTTCCAGACTTTTAATGACCACCTGATACTGGTCAATAATTTCATCCACCAACAGGCAGGCCTGGCCTCCCCCCTCCGCCACCAGAATCAACAATCCCCGGGCCGGATCGGTCACCGCCTGATCGATGCCAAACAACTGGTGCAAACGCAATAACGGCACATAGTGATTGCGGATTTTTACCAACTCCCCCTTTTGTTTCAGGCTCTCAAACTGACAAAAACAGGGTTGTATCGTCTCCACGACAGAGAGCAAAGGAATGACAAACACCTGCCTTCCCACCCCCACCAGCAGCCCTTCGATAACGGCGAGGGTCAGGGGGAGTTCGATCCGGAACAGGGTGCCCTTGCCCGGTGTACTCTCCATGGTGATGGAGCCGCGCAGTGCCTCAATCTCTTTCCGTACCACATCCATCCCCACCCCCCGGCCCGAAATTTCCGAAACCTCCCGGGCGGTAGAAAAACCGGAACGAAATAAAAATTGCAAAATTTCCGCATGAGTGGGCCGGTCGGCCTCGCTGATCAACCCCCGCTGCCGGGCGATGGCCAGTACCCGGTCATAGTCGACACCTGCCCCGTCATCGGTCAACTCGATGACAATGGCATTTTTCCGGTTGGCAACCTGCAACAACAATCGCCCCTCCGGATGTTTGCCCCGCTGCCGACGGATCTCCGGTTTTTCAATGCCATGGTCCATGGCATTGCGTACCAGGTGGGTCAAGGGGCCATTCAACTTGTCGACGATGGTTTTATCCACCTCCGTCTCTTCCCCCAGAAGGTGCATCTGCATCGGTTTTTGGCTCTGCTCGGAAAAGTCCCGCACCAGCCGTTTCAATGGAAACAGTACATTGCCCACCGGTACCATGCGCACCTTCATGGCCTGGACATGGAGCTCCTGCATGATCCGATCATGATCATCCACGATCTGTCCCAATATCTCCTCCAACTGCAACGCCCCTCCCTGGGCTTCATCCTGTGCGGAGAGGGTTTCATACGCTTGCCGCAAGCGGGTGTGAACCAGAATGATCTCACCGATCAAATTGATCAGGGTATCCAGTTTTTGAATGTTGACCCGTACCAGCTCCGGGGGTTTTTTGGCCATGACCTGCGCCGTTGCCCGTTGGGCAGGGGGTTGGGTGGCAACGGGAGGGGTAGGCAGTGGGGATGGGGCCGGCGTTGCCTGGGGAGCCGGGACCCCCTGGTTAGTCGGCCCGATCTCTCCCTCGTTCGTTTGACCAATCAGTCGTCGCCTCGACGGATCGGTGACATGGGAGTCGATGGCCAGTTGATCGAGAATCTCCTGGGGGCCACCATCGATCAACTCAATGTGAAGGTCATGCCCCTCCAGAAAAAACATCAAAATAGTCTTCAGTTTTTTTTGGGAGGCTGTTGTCTTGAGGATGACCGTCCACCACAAAGACAACAGACGGGGATTCAGTTGCTCCAGGGGGGGGACCGCGTGGGTGTGGGGAAAGATCAGCAGGGTGCCCAACGCCTCCAGATCCTTGATCAGGACCAGAGGATCGGTGCGCTCCGCAAACAGATCGGGATGAAAGCGCAAACGCAAAAAATAGGTAAGCAGGGCATCCGGTTGACGGGAGACGACAGTCGGAGCAGGAGGGGGAGTCGGTTTGTCCGGGGACAGGGCCTCGACCGGACCCCCGGTCAGTTGGGCAAACCGCTCCAGACTGCTCTGGAGACGGAGTTCATCCGGCGAAGTGCCGCCACGGGCCCCGAGCAGGAACCCCTTCAGACAGTCCAGGGCCTCCAGCAGGGCCGACATCAACCCGGGAGTGATGGCCAGTTTGCCGGAACGGACTCCATCCAACACATTTTCCGCCTTGTGGGTATACCGGGACAGGGCGGTAAAACCGGACAGCCCCGCTCCCCCCTTCAGGGTGTGAAATGAACGGAACAGGGCATGCACCCGATCCACATCCCCGGGGTCCGCCTCCAGACAGAGCATATCCTCTTCCATCTGCTGCAACAACTCCTCCATCTCCTGGAGAAAAAGCTGTTGCATCTCGCCGACATCGAAGGTCGCCATGGTCTACTTGCGATCCATGACAAAAACACCGTTCCAATCCGCCGCCGGTGGTTGTGCCTGAAACCGGGCGCAACGATCCAGGTAGAGCTGGCTGGACAAATCTTCCGGTTCAATCTCCAGGCAGTGATTGAAAACCCCCATTGCCTTTCCCCACTCCTGGTCCCGGTAGAGGGCAATCCCCTTGCGAAACCGTTTCGCCAACTGTTTTTTCCGTTCCAGCAGGGGATCGGTGCCATTCTCGAACAGCTCATAGATGCCCACTGCCTGCCCTCGTCCCTTGACCGCCACCAGATCCAGTTCCCGCATCCCCACCTCCTTCTGGTCCAGAAATCGCGTCACATCCTCGGAAGCAACGATTGCACAACCATAATATTTGGTCAGCCCCTCCAGACGGGAGGCCAGATTGACCGCATCACCAATGACCGTGGAATCCATCCGGTTTTCATTGCCCAAGGTTCCCAACATGACCGATCCGATATGAATGCCAATGCCGGTACCGATTCCCGGCAGATCCCTGGCAGCCCGCTCGGCATTCAACCGTTTCAAAGCCCTCTGCATGCCAAACGCCGCCCGCACCGCGTTCCGGGCCTGGACCCGAAAATGGCCATCAAACAAGGCCATGACCGCATCACCAATAAACTTGTCGATAAAACCGTCATGCAGTTTGATCGGCTCTTCCATCCGACTCAAGTAATCATTCAAAAAGCGAAACAGATCTTCCGGCGTCATGGTCTCGGCAATCTGGGTAAAGGAACGAATATCGCTGAACAGGATGGTGATGGTCTCCGACTCCACCCACCCGGCCTGAATGGTCTCCAAACCCTCTTTGGCGATCCGCTGCAAAAATTGTTTCGGGACAAATCTTTCAAACACTTTTGTCATTACAGTCATGGCCTGGGTCTCGGCCAGTTGAATCCGGGTGGTCTGCAACTCTGCGTAGGCCCGTTTTTGTTCCGCCAGCGCGGTTTCCAGATGTTTGTTGAGGAGGCGGGTCTTGTCTTCTGCGCGTTTGATGCGAACCAGTACCTTGACTCGGGCCAACAGTTCATCGGTGTGAAAGGGTTTGGGAAGATAGGCATCGGCCTGCAGATCCGAGAGCCCGCGAACCACCTCCTGGATGTCGTCCTGGGCGGTCAAAAAGAGCACCGGAATCACCCGCCACTGATCATCGGACTTGAGGACGCGGATGCACTCGTCGCCGGAAAGGATGGGCATGTTGCGGTCCAACACGACCACATCCGGCCATTGGTCGGGTTCTCGGGCCGTCAAAAAGCGCACGGCCTCTGCACCATTTTCTGCTTCAAAAACGGTGAAAAGGTACTCATCGTCCTGTTCCAGCGTCTGTCGAACATGGTGTCGAACGGTACGGGAATCATCGACGGTCAAAACACGTGCCGTAACTGTGCCCACTGCCCCTCTACTGTGGTCTGGTTTTGATCGTGCCAGTCGGATACCTCTTCCAGCTTACAGTCTGCCACACAATACAATGCAACACAACGCAATGGGATTGTATCCCAACGGCTCACCCCTTGCTACCTGTTTTGTCCTCTGCCGCATCACAACAAAAGTTTATCGAAGATTGGTATTGTTTGTTATCAGAACGCTTTGCGCGAAAGCAGAAAAAGCGTACCATGGCAGGCAGAGTATCGCTCAAACAGGATAAAACCAGCTTCGGCGATCGATGAGACAGCGATCAACCCCCGGACAGTCCGCCTTTCAAACCTGCACAGGGAGCGTCACATTCATGGATGTTGCACAATTGATGGAGATGGCACGCGGCTTTCAGAAGGCCCAGACCCTGCTGACCGCCCACCGGCTGGGTGTTTTCCGTGTGTTGGGAGACGAACGGCTGGCGGCGGCTGAGGTGGCTGTGCGGCTGGCGTGTGCCGTGCGGGGGGTGACCATCCTGTTGGACGCCCTGGTGGCACTGGAACTGCTGGCCAAGGAGTCAACCTTCTACCACAACACGCCCTTCGCCAGGCAGCACTTGGCACCCGATGGGGAGGCCTGCCGGGGCGTATCACTGGATCATCTGCACGATCTCATGACTGTCTGGTCGCGGTTGGATGAGGCAGTGCGCACGGGCTGCAGCGTCCGTCGGCCGGAGGAGCAGCTGATGGCGGGATCAGCCCAACGCAACGCTGTCTTCATCGGTGCCATGGCTGAAATTGGCCGTCCCAATGCACGCATCCTCGCCGAACAGCTGGATCTCTCCCGCTATCGCTCCCTGGTGGATCTGGGGGGTGGACCGGGGGTCTATTGTGAAGAGATTTTACGGCTCAATCCCCGGATGCATGCCGTGGTGGCCGATCTGCCCTTGACCGTGGCCACGGCACAACCGATGGTGGCCAAGGGTCCGTTTGCGGAGCGCATCGGGTTCCAGTGTGTGGAGCTGTTCCAGGGGAGCGGCGCGCTGTTGGATCGCCCGTACGATGTGGCGTTGCTCTCCAACGTGCTGCACATGGAAGGCGTAGAGCCCAACCGACGGCTGCTCAACCGGCTCCACGCCGCCGTCAACCCCGGTGGAATGGTAATCATCCACGAAAGCATTATTGACCCTGGCCGTACGGCACCACCGGATCGTGCCCTGTTTGCCATCAACATGCTGGTGAATACGGAGCGGGGCAACTGCTATACCTTTGAGGAGATGGGCGACTGGCTGCAGGCTGCAGGGTTTGTGGATGTACGTCTTGTGGATTGCTTTGCCCAACCCTCCCTGATGACGGCGCGAAAAATGGAGGGCATGTTGCCATGATCGCCGGGCAATAATCTTTTTGGGGGAGTACGATACCGGTGGAACCCTTTCCCGGTATCGCATCCCCACTGGTCTGCATGACGACAACCCGAAGAGCCATTGATTGGCCAGGTTATTTTTTTTCCAAATAACGGCTTTTCACGTTATAGGCGACCATCCAGTCCGCCATGGATCGCTTCGGCAGGATCTCCAACAACTTGGCAGCAATGGCCTCCCCGTCCTGCATGGTAGTGGCCAGCTCCCGTGCCTTGCTGTCAAACAATACCAGGTACTCCTTCATCTCCTGCAGATCTTTTTTGGTCGAAAGCGGACCATGCCCCGGTACGATTCGCTCTATCTCCATCGCCAGCAGCTCATCCAGGGTTTGGGACCAACCAGCAAAATCACCGTCCGCCAAAAACGGATGAAAGTCGGTGAAAAGAATATCGCCGCTGAACAGGAGTTTTGCTGCAGGCAGGTGAACCACCAGGCTGCCAGCGGTATGGGATGGCATGCTGCGGATCAAGCGCACCGTTTCACCACCCAGATCGATGCTCATCTGGTTGCTGAAGGCCAGTGTCGGCAGGACAATCCCGGTACCCTGCATATCTTCCGGTTGCAAACCGTAATTGCCGACACTTTGCAAAATCTCGGCCCCTTTGGCGGCCAGCATGGACTGATCGGCCTCATGGGAGATCACCGTTGCCCCCAGATTGGCAAAGACGCAGTTGCCGAAGGCATGGTCCAGGTGGGTATGGGTGTTGACTACATATTTGATCGGCTTGTCCGTCACCTTGCGGATGTCGGCCAGGAAACGTTCCCCCTCCTTGGCAGAGATCAGGGTATCGATCACCAGTACCCCATCCCGACCGATGACGATACCGGCATTGGCAGCAAAACTGTGGGCAGGTGAAGCGTCCTTGACCCCCACATAGGCGTAAACATTGTCCTCCAGCCTGGTCAGCTCGGCACAGGCCGTCTGAACAAGCAACAGGGTCAGGAACAGGGTGGAAAATGCGACCAGTTTTTTCACGAGTATTCTCCTTGGTTGAGAGACAAGAATTGAAAAAGTTGTCAATAATGCTGCAGCTGTCACAAACGGCTCCCGCCATGGCACCGGGATACGCTGGGTATAGGGCAACCATGTGGTGCGAATCGAAACTGATTCTGGGAATTGGCAGCATACTCCCCGGCGTTCCACTGCACGGGGGCAGCAGAGGGCTGCGTTTGCCAACCCGCGAGAATATTTTGTTGGGCCACAGGTTCCTTGGCAGCCAGGGCCCGACTGATGGCTGCCACCAAAGCCCGCAGCGAAGCCTCAACAATATTTTCGTCGATGGCCACACCCGACCACCCGGCACAATCGGCATTCCCGACCAGATGGATGAAAGCGATGGCACGGGCACCGCTGCCAGATTCCATGGCCCGTTCCTCGTAGTGTTGCACCTGCCAGGGGCCGCTCATTGCCCGGCAGGCCGCATCAATGGGACCGTTGCCCTGGCCCGTTGCCTGTCGGTCTTCTCCATCCACCTTGAGTTGCAGTTCAATGTGGCATCTGTCCGTCTGGGTCATGCGGTAACCGGTCAGCCGCACCCTGTCCGGCGACTGTACCAAGCTCTGCTCAAACAGGGCAGCGATCTCCGGTCCGGTCAGCTCCCGGCCGCTCTGGTCGCTGGCATGCTGCACCACCTGCCCAAATGGCTGTTCCAACCATTTGGGCAGCGTGATGCCCCGCTCCCTTTCCAGCAGGTGCGCGGCCCCGGCCTTGCCGGACTGGCTGTTGACCCGGATGATGCGGTCCCAATCCTGCCCCACATCCCGTGGATCGATAGGCAGGTAAGGCACCTCCCACACCCCTCCCGGCTGCAAAGAGGTCAATCCCTTGCGGATGGCATCCTGATGGGAACCGGAAAAAGCGGTGAACACCAACTCGCCAGCGTAGGGGTGACGGGGAGAGATCTCCATGCCGGTGCAGGAGCGGTAGCATGCGATAATCTCTTCCATCCGGGAAAAATCCAGTCCCGTCTCGATCCCCTGGCTGTGGAGGTTCATGGCCAGCGTCACCAGGTCAAGGTTGCCGGTGCGCTCCCCATTGCCGAACAGGGCCCCCTCCACCCGCTGTGCCCCAGCCAACAGGGCCAGTTCGGCCGCGGCCACACTGCAACCCCGGTCATTGTGGGGATGGATCGACAGAATGACCGCCTCCCGTCGGGAAAAATGGTGACCAAACCATTCAACCTGATCGGCATAACGGTTGGGAGAGGCCACCTCGACCGTGGCCGGCAGGTTGAGAATGATCGGATGGTCCGCCGTGGGCTCCCAGACGGCTGTGACCGCTTCACAGATGGCCAAGGCAAACTCCGGTTCGGTGGCCGAAAAACTTTCCGGCGAAAACTGGAAGCTCCACCGGGTGTCGGGTTGCTGCTCGGCGAGGGTGCGGATCAACGAGGCGGCGGCCACTGCCCGCTGAATCAAGGTCTCCTCGTCTACCCCGAATACCACCCGTCGTTGCAGGGGCGAGGTGGAGAGATAAAAATGGACAATAGCCCTGGGCATCCCCTGCAAGGCGGCAAAGGTTCGGCGAATGTGCTCTTCCCGTGCCGAGGTCAACACCTGGATGGAGAGATCTTCCGGAGTGGCAGCGACCAGATGGCGAATAAAATGGTACTCATCCAGGGAGGCGGCCGGAAAACCGGCCTCAATCTCCCGGAAACCCAGACGAACGAGCATCTGGAACATGCGGGCCTTGCGTTCCGGGTCCATGGGGGTGATGAGGGCCTGATTGCCGTCCCGCAGATCGGTGCTGCACCAGCGGGGTGCCTGGGTGAGAACCCGGTTTGGCCAGTGACGGGTGGCCATGGGGATGGGTGGGGCTGGGCGATATTTGCTGCTTGCGTCTGTCAACATCGAAATCGACTCCAAGGTAAAGAGTGAGGGTTGTTGGAGGTGGATGGAATACGGCCGCCGACGCGCCACAACGCCATACAGGGGCGGCCGACGGGCAGTCGCAGCAGACAACGGGAAACAATCATGGTCACTCTCCTCGGCAAGGAAACAAAAAAAAAGCCACGAGTCTCACGGACCCATGGCTTTCGGTCAAGTAATGGCAGACGGACAGACCCTACTGCACACTTCCTCCCACCCACGGGCCGACGTTGGCACCCAGCAGGGTGTCACGCAGTCGCAGGCGTAGAGAGGTGGAGTAGGCGTTCATGGGGCCATGCTGGAAGAGACCGGTTGGGATGTCAAGAAAAAAAACAGCCGAATTAAAAAATGGTTTGCAGCCGATTGGGTCACCGTCAGGCAGAGTGGTTGTCTGTCCAGGAAGCCCCCCATTGGAACAGGCTCAGTCCCCCCAGGATGAGCAGGGTTCCCAACATCAATCCGCCGTGGATCTCCTCCCGGTTGAAGACGGTACCGACCCACAAGGCGACGGCTGGTGCGGTCAGGGTGACCAGTGTGGCGTTGGCGGCACTGACCCGGCTTAACAGATAATAAAAACAGATAAAGCCCGCCACATTGGCCACCACCCCCAGATAGAGGATGCTCGCCGCGCTCTGCAAGCCGATGTGGGTCGGCCAGGGGGCGTCGGAGAACAACAGGGAGAGCAAAAACAGGGGAAAGGCGACCCAAAGCGATCCGGCCGCAACCCACAGGGGCGAGATATTCTGATTCCACCGTTTGATGGCAATGTTGCCTGTCACGTAGATGAAGACAGCGAGGAGGATAGCACCAATGCCGATCAGGGCATGTTCACCCCACCTCTCCCCGTGGAAAAAAAAGAGCATCAGCCCGCCGACACCGAGCAGTGAACCGACCTGTTTGGTAGGTGGGAACGGTTCTCCCAACCAGGCGGCGGCCAGGATGCCCGTCATCATCGGACCCAGTCCGAACAATACCGAAATCCATCCAGACGGCACGAAGCGTGCGCCCCAGTAGACGCAAAACATGCTCAAAAACATGCTGGAACCAGAGATCAGGGCGATCAACAACACCCGTCCCGGGGAGGCCGGATGCCGTTTCAGCCACGGCAGTAACAGCAGAAACATCAGCGTCCCGATGGCCATGCGGGCCGTTACGGCAAACTGATACCCCACCTCAATCTGGCTCCACTGAATAGCCATGGGGGTGCTGCCCCAGATAAAAGTCACCGCCAGAAAAGCCATCCCGATTGGCATTGTAACATCCCGATATAAAGTAATACTTTCAGGGGAACCATTCCTGTCATCGTGGGGTTGCCGTGTGCGTGACACCGTGCACGACATGAACGCCTGCATGACCAGCAGCAACGTTAGCATCATGCCACGGAGTACCGGCAAACGCCAGTCCGCCTTGGTCATCGGGTAAGAGTTGGAACACGCCCGGTATGGCTGTCGGACAGATCAGTCGGTCGGTGGCCACGGCAAGGAGGACAAAAGGGTGTGAATGGCCATTCTGGAGCGGGATCGGATCAAGTCGATCTCCTCCGTGGGTATACCCAGGGATTCCAAAAAATCCTGATGGGCTTCAGGCGCATTTTTTTCAAACAGTGCATGCCAGACTTTTTTTGCCTCATCATCCATGCCGGCTCCCTCCAACAGGGCGACCCATTGGGCCTTGTCCATGATGCGTGTTTTGTGTATCACGCTGTTCTGTTGCAGCAACTCGGCAATAATCCGTTGTTGTATACGCCGTTCTGAAATTTCCCGGTTGATCTGCGACAAATGTTGATCGAGAGCCTCCTCTATGGAATCCGCAGGTTTTTCACACAGTTCACGAATCCTGTCCAATGACAGGCCCGTGTCACGCAACAGGGCAATGCGCTCCATACGCTTGAAATCGGACGGGGAATAGAGCCGATAGTTGCCGCCACTGCGCAAGGATGGGGACAACAGGCCGATACGATCATAGTAGAGCAAGGTGGATCGGGAGAGGCCGAAATGGCGGGCAAGTTTGCCTATGGTCCACATAATGAATGCCTTCGGACACAATAAAGGGTGCAGGGAAATCCCCGCCCCCTGTGCAGGGAGCGGGACCAACAATTCAAACGGGTTACAGCTGGGCAGATCGAGCCCGAATCATCTGGATTTCCTGGGGCGGAATGTTGAGCCAAGCAAGAAACGATTGGTGGGCATCTGCATGGCGGTGCTCGAAAATCCGATGCCAGCGTTCCATATCGGCATCACCCAAACCGATTTCCCGAAACATATTGATCCATTCCTCTTTGCCGATTGTGTTGGTATGCATATTCTTTCTCCAGTCAAAACAATGTGATTGATGCGGTTGGCCAACCGTGTCAACCATTGTCAACCGTGCAGCGATAGTCAGGTCAAACGAAAATTTGCATCGGCACCCATTTTTTTGATCCCCTATTGCCCACGTTCAATCCTCCGTCCTTAATCGGTCGCTCTGGACATTATCTGAAACTGACCGTTTCCAGACAACCGGGGGCAAGGCTATCTATCCTTGGCATCCTGTGCGAAAATTTTTCGTTCAGGGGTTTTTTTCGCGTCTTATGTCGGGTACCATGAAACCTCGCTGCCCACCGTGTGCCCTTTCAAACAACTGCAGGGTCCGGGAACCGTAACATTGCCCGACCCACTGCAATCGTTTGAAACCACGAAAAAACGCCAACGGAGGAAAAACAGAACAGTCATGGATCATCTAAAAAATTTTATAAAACTGGAGTCTGCCGGTGGTATTGTCCTGGTCGCAGCCGCCCTTCTGGCGTTGCTCCTGGTCAACTCCCCCCTGGACCACTACTATAACGCCTTCTTGAGTACGCCGGTGGTGATCCAGGTGGGAGCCTTGATTGTAGCCAAACCTCTGCTCTTGTGGATCAACGACGGCTTGATGGCCATCTTTTTCCTGTTGGTCGGCCTGGAAATTAAACGGGAGGTACTGGAGGGACAACTGTCCAACCTCTCCCAGGTTGCGCTGCCCGCACTGGGGGCCCTGGGAGGCATGCTCGTACCCGCATTGATCTATGTCGCCTTCAACCATGGGAATCCACAGGCCATCAACGGCTGGGCCATCCCGACCGCAACCGACATCGCCTTTGCCCTCGGCATTCTTGCACTGTTGGGCAATCGCGTGCCCGTCAGTCTCAAAATTTTTTTGATGACCCTGGCCGTGTTGGATGATTTGGCAGGCATCGTCATCATCGCCCTGTTCTACAGCTCGGATCTGTCAACCAGCGCGTTACTGTTGGGAGGGCTGGGTCTTGTCATCCTGCTGATTCTCAATCTGCGCAACGTCACCAATATCGCTGCCTACGCAATCGTCGGACTCTTCCTGTGGCTGTGCGTCCTCAAATCCGGGGTCCATGCCACCCTGGCCGGCGTCGTGATCGCTCTGACGATTCCATTGCGGGTAAACCACGTGGATGGCGTCGCCCCCTTGCGCCAGCTTGAACAGGATCTGCACCCGATGGTGGCCTTTGGGGTTCTGCCCATCTTTGCCTTTGCCAATGCCGGGATACCCCTGGGAGGCATCCAGTTGAACGATCTGCTCGATCCCGTCCCCACTGGCATCGCCCTGGGGCTGTTTTTGGGCAAGCAAATGGGCGTGTTCGGGTTTGTCTGGATGGCAGTAACGGCAGGCTTGGCCAAACTGCCAGAAGGGATGAACTGGGGACGACTGTACGGCGTTGCACTGCTTTGCGGCGTGGGGTTCACCATGAGCCTGTTTATCGGCTCCCTGGCATTTGAACATGCCGGCGAAAGTGGTGCCGGAGCCGTCATGGCCAACCGTCTGGGTATCCTGGCCGGTTCACTGTTGTCGGCCCTGTCCGGCTATTTCCTGCTGCGCCGACTGCTGCAAAAAGATGGTGTCGACCAGGAAACCGTTGCCTGACCCTTCAATATCCCGACCTGAAAAATGCGTGGTTCAGTGCCACCAGGCCGCCCCGTAGCCGTAGCCATGTCTGCCCCTGTAACCATATCCCCCCCTGTAACCATGGCCATAGCCATAACCGTAATCATAGTAATGGCTTCTGTAAGGGATGGGTGGATAGACGATGGCAACGGCCGGCGCGGGCCAATAGCGGTGACAGCCGGTCGTCAAAAGGAGCGTGCCAAGCAACAAAGGAATCCATTTTTTCATAAGCCCTCTCTCTGGTACACGCTGAATCATGAACACGCCGCTGACTCCCCCCGCATAACGATAAGCAGGGGAGAGTGTAGCGTCAATGCGCCTCCCGGTTCAATGGTTGCAGCCGACATTGATCGTCCATCCCAAATCTGTTATCCTTCCCCAGCGGTCGGCAAGGGGTTTTGGTTCGATCGTGAAACCTGTCCATCCAAACAATCTGCCTGAGTCTGTTAGGACCAACCTGTCATGGTATCTGTCAATTTTGAACAGGCGTTGGCTCGCCTGGAAGAGGTCGCACAACGACTGGAACGGGGGGATCTGCCGCTGGAAGAGGGGTTGAGCCTGTTCGAGGAGGGCATGCAACTCTCCCGGCAGTGTCAGGATCGACTGGATGCCGCCGAAAAACGGATCGCCAGCCTCTCGGCCACCGGGCATGTGAGTGATACCGCAACGGATGTACGTGACAGATGACAGGCTCCACCAGCGACGCACGCACGGAAGAGCAGGCTCTCGCCCACTATCTGTCCAGCCGCAAGGCGTTGGTGGAGGAGGCGTTGGAGGCGTTGTGCCCCTGGGAACAGGCCCCGGCCAGTCGTCTCACGGCCGCCATGCGCCACAGTCTGATGGATGGTGGCAAACGGTTGCGACCCATCCTCGTTTTGGCCTGTGCTGAAGCGTTGGGTAACCCGCCAACACCCTATTTGCCCTTTGCCTGTGCCATGGAGTGCATTCACACCTACTCCCTGATCCATGACGATCTGCCCGCCATGGATAACGACGATCTGCGGCGTGGACGGCCAACCTGTCATAAGCAGTTTGATGAGGCAACCGCCATTCTGGCCGGTGACGCCCTGTTGACCCTGGCATTTGAATGGGCCGCCCAACCCATCGCAGGGGTGGAACCCCAAGAGTCGTTGGCCTTGATCCAGCTGCTGGCCCAGGGGGCGGGTATGCGCGGAATGGTGGGAGGACAAATGCTGGATATGCTGTCGGAAAAAAAACAAATTTCCATGGAGGAGTTGCAGCTTGTCCATGCCTGTAAAACCGGTGCCCTGATCCAGGTGGCCTGTGTGGCGGGTGCCCGCCTGGGAGGCGCGACCGTTGAACAGCGGCAAAACCTGGCGGAATATGGCGCAGCCATTGGACTGGCGTTTCAAATTATCGATGACATTTTGGACGAAACAGGCGATAGTCAACTGCTGGGAAAGGCGACCGGACAGGATCGGCAAAGCCTCAAAGCCACCTACCCCCGCCTGTTGGGGTTGGCGGGCTCCTGGCAGGAGGCCGAACGGCAGGTGACCAGAGCCATTGCCGCCCTTGAGCCCTTTTCCAACCAGGCCGATCCACTGCGCCAATTGGCGCGGTTTATTCTGACCAGAAAACACTGATCCAACGAGATGGCCGTCCACTTAAAACAGATCAATGACCCCCCCACCCTCCGCAAACTGGCAGAAGAGGAGCTGCCCCTGTTGGCAGAGCAGGTACGCTCTTTTACCATTGACACGGTAGCCAAGACAGGGGGCCACCTGGGGGCCAGCCTGGGGGTTGTAGAGCTGACCATTGCCTTGCACTATGTCTTTGATACGCCAGAAGACCGGCTGATCTGGGATGTGGGACACCAATCCTACCCACACAAAATATTGACGGGCCGCAGAGAGTTGATGCACACGCTTCGGCAGCGGCATGGTCTTTCCGGTTTTACCAAACGATCGGAAAGTGTCTACGATCCGTTTGGCGCAGGTCACTCCTCCACCTCCATCTCTGCTGCGCTGGGCATGGCCATCGCCAACCACCAACTGGGCAATCATCGCAAGGCCATTGCGGTCATCGGGGATGGTGCCATGTCTGCAGGCATGGCCTTTGAGGCATTGAACAATGCAGGGCGTTACAAGGAGGATATCAATCTGCTGGTTATCCTCAACGACAATGAAATGTCCATCTCTCCCAATGTGGGGGCGATGTCTGCCTATTTGAGTCGTATTCTCAGCGGACGGGTTTATGCCCGCCTGAAGGATGGCACCGGCAAGGTGTTGGGAAAAATTTCCACCCCATTGTTGGGCGCGGCCCGCCGGGCGGAAGAGCATGTCAAGGGAATGCTGACACCGGGAACCCTTTTTGAAGAGTTGGGGTTTGAATATTTTGGCCCGATCAATGGCCACGATTTTAACCAGCTGTTGCCCATGTTGCGCAATATCAAGGCGTTGAAGGGACCGATCCTGCTGCACGTTGTCACCCAAAAGGGCAAGGGGTTTGCGCCGGCAGAGGCCAATCCGTGTACCTATCATGGGGTATCCCCGTTCAATCGACAGACCGGCGTAATTTCCAAAGAGGGCGGCAACCCCTCCTACACCTCCATCTTTTCCAAAACGCTGGTGGAGTTGGCCCGCAAAAATCCAAAAATCATGGCCATAACGGCGGCGATGCCGGAGGGGACCGGTTTGCTGGAGTTTCAGGAGTGTTTTCCCGACCGTTTTTTTGATGTGGGCATAGCCGAGCAGCACGCGGTCACCTTTGCCGCCGGTTTGGCGTCGGAAGGATATGTTCCCATTGTGGCCATTTATGCCACCTTCCTGCAACGGGGTTATGATCAAATCGTTCACGATGTGGTGTTGCAACGGTTGCCGGTTGTTTTTGTGCTGGATCGGGCCGGGCTGGTTGGAGCCGATGGCCCCACCCATGCAGGCACCTTTGATATTTCGTTTTTGCGGGCTGTTCCTGATCTGGTCCTCATGGCTCCGGCCGATGAAAACGAATTACGTTCCATGTTGATCACCGCTGTTGCCATGGGTAAACCGGTTGCCATCCGTTATCCCAGGGGAGCGGCCTTGGGGTTGGCCCACCAGCCTGGACAGCTTTTGCCCCTGGGGGTGGGACGTACATTGCGGAATGGGGATCAGGTGGCATTGGCTGCCGTTGGTTCAATGGTTCACCCGGCGTTAGAGGCGGCACAGCTGTTGGAAAAAGAGGGTATTTCAGTCAAGGTGTGCGATTTTCGGTTTATCAAGCCGTTGGATGAACAACTGTTACGCCAGGTCGCCCGGTTGCCCTTTTTGGCCACCTTGGAGGAAAACACTTTGTGTGGCGGTTTTGGTGCAGCCGTTCTGGAATTTTTGGCGCGCGATGGCCTGTTGGACAAGGGTTTGCGGGTACGGTGTTGGGGGTTGCCAGACCGTTTTATTCCTCAGGGCAATCAGAATGCCTTGCGGGCCGAATTGCAGTTGGATGCCGAGGGGATTGCCGAACGGATTCGCCAGTGGGTGCGTTGACCGAACGGGCGTCGGAGCCGAAAACAAAATTGGCAGCCGGGCGTATGCGGTTGGATGCCCTCCTGCTGGAACGGCGGTTGGTCGCCTCGATTCAACAGGCCTGTGGTTATATCATGGATGGCAAGGTGCTGGTTGATGAACGCCGGGTCACCAAGCCCGGCACTCCCGTCCGCCTGCATGCGGTGGTACGGCTGTTGGCCGATCCCATGCCCTGGGTCTCCCGTGGCGGGATCAAGCTGGCGCATGCCATCGACCATTTTAATCTTGTTGTGAAAAATGCCGTCTGCCTTGATGTGGGTGCAGCCACCGGTGGTTTTACCGATGTGTTGCTGCAGCGGGGGGCAGCCCGGGTGTATGCCATGGATGTGGGATATGGCCAACTGGCCTGGAAACTGGTTCAGGACAGTCGCGTTGTTCTGCTGGATCGAACCAATATTTGCACCGTTGATCCAGCGGTTATCCCGGAGTTGGTCGATTGGCTGACCATGGATGTCAGTTTTATGGGCGTTGACCAGGCGTTGCCGGCGGCATTGGGTTTTTTGCGGCCCGGGGGATATGGGGTCATCCTGTTAAAGCCGCAATTTGAGTTGGCGCGGGAAAAGATCACCCCCGGAGGGGTCATCTGGGATCCAGCACTCCATCAGGAGGCGTTGACTCTGTTCACACAACTGGCCGACCGTTTGGGTTTGGAGGTTGCGGGTATCATCCCATCGCCTGTAACGGGATCAAAGGGAAACCAAGAGTTTTTGTGCTGCATCCGCAAGATGACGGGTGTGGAAACACAATCTCGTGCCTGTTGACAAGACAGTCATCTGCCTTCAACGCACAAACCAAAACCCCCGGCTTTGCCGGGGGTTTTGGTTTGGTGACAGGTCAGTTCAAAACAGCAACCCACCTATCCGTTGGAAAGCATCAGATGCGACTTGGAAGCCCCTTTTCGTTGGGAACGGTGTGTCGGACGGTGTGTCTGCTGGCCAAGGTTGAAAAAGGCAATGGCCTCATTCATCTGGCCGGACTGCCCGCTTAACTCATCCGCTGTCGCGGCCATCTGCTCGGAAGCACCGGCATTTTGTTGAATGACCTGGTCGAGCTGTTGGATAGCCTGGTTGATCTGAATCGCCCCCTGGCTTTGCTCCAGACTGGAGGTATTGATCTCCTGAATCAGTACAGCCGTCTTTTGAATGTCGGGCACCAGTTTGGTAATGATACCCCCGGCCCGCTCCGCAATATCCACGCTGGAGGCGGAAAGCTGGCTGATCTCACCCGCCGCCAACTGACTGCGCTCAGCCAGTTTTCTCACCTCGGCAGCCACCACGGCAAAACCTTTACCGTGTTCACCCGCGCGTGCGGCCTCAATGGCGGCATTCAGAGCCAACAGGTTGGTCTGCCGGGCAATCTCCTCAATAATCCCGATCTTGGAGGCAATCTCCTTCATGGCATGTACCGCCTTGCCAACCGCCTGCCCACCATCCTCGGCATCCCGGGCAGCCTTTTGCGAAATACTCTGGGTTGTGTTGGCATTGTCCGTGTTTTGCTGAATGCTGGAGGTCATCTCCTCCATGGCCGACGAGGTCTCCTCGATGGAGGCCGCCTGTTCAACAGCCCCCTGGGACAACGTCTGTGCGGCATCCGCGATTTCACTGCTGCCGGTGGAAACCTGCATGGCCGCCTCCGAAACCTTGCCAATCACCTCCCGCAGCTTGGATGCCATCTGATTCAAGGCGGTGCCCATCTGGCCAACTTCATCCCTGGAATGGACGCCCACCGTCACGTCCAGATTGCCGTCCGCCATCAACCCCAACTTTTCAGCCATCAGGCGAACCGGATTGATGATAAAGCGGCGCATGGTGCCGACAAACAACAACAGCCCAACCAGGAATACGCCACCCGCAATCAGGGCGATTTTCAGGACAATCCGCTGCTTGGCAGCATCCAATTCCGCCAACGGAGAGGAGAGGATAATGACACCCACCTGCTGATTTACCTTCCAATCCTCCTGATCAAAACCAAACCAGTCGACCTTTTGCTTGTTGCCATGACACTCCAGGCACCCTTCATCCGCCCGGATCTCGCGCGCAAACAGAAACTGCCCACTGGACGAGTCCGCCCGGGCAATCTCCTTCTGGTTTGACCGGGCCATCTCATCCATGAGGGCAATCTCGACGGAGTTGCCCTGCGCCTTCGGATCACGGGGCCGTTCCCGTTTGGCCACCCGCACATCCATTCCCAACGGCTTCGTGGCCGTCCGAACGGCATCCAGCATCAAAATAACCGGGATCACACCATGCAGCTTTGTCTGCCGGGCACACTGCAAGCGGGCATCGACAGAACTCGCCTTGCGGCACTCTTTGGCCTGGGTAAAAGAGTCAGATGCAATCAGTTCATCACGCCAAGCCTTGCCCATTTGCATCCGCACCGTTTGACCGGCCTCCAGTGCGGCTTGTGCCACCGTTGATTTTCGGGAGACAAACTCGTCAATCGCATCCGACAAATGGAGATAACCAAGCGAAAATATGGCCAACAAAAATATCCCGACGAACAGAATAATCAGCTTTTTTTCAATACCCAGATCCTTGAATGACATCGTTCAACCTCCTGTTTTTTCTCCGGCCACTTTTCTCCGAGACCAACCCCGCTGCAGGGTATACCTGTTGAGAGTAAACAACAAGGAAATGTTTGCCCACCCCTTCATGAAAGGCTATCAATGCTCCGGGTCATTTATTGGGTTGGTGTGTTGTCTGAATCTGGTATACTGGCCGGGGTGGAGTGGTCGCGTTGCGTTGTATTGGAGCTGTACCGGGTGGTACTGTCCGGACAGCAGGTTAAGGCCTTCTCTGTTCAAACCAAACAAAAGGAGAGACCATGGCGGATCCGGCGCACAGTCAACAGACGGAATGGGAAGAGCGATACCGGTCCGGTCAAACCGGGTGGGACCGGGGAGATGCCAGTCCGGCCCTTTTCTCCTGGTTGGAACAAGGCACGCTGCGACCCTGCCGTATTCTTGTCCCGGGATGTGGCCGTGGCTATGAGGTGGCGGTATTGGCGGAACGGGGCTTCCAGGTTACTGCGGTGGATATTGCCGCCTCGGCGATCACCTTTTCCAGGGGATTGCTGGCTCAACATGGTTTGCGGGCTACCACCTGCCTGGCAGATCTGCTGGAATGGGAGCCGGACAACCGCTTCGACGCCATCTACGAACAGACCAGTCTCTGTGCCCTGCCACCGGAAAAATGGCAGGACTATTCCGACAGATTGTGGCGTTGGTTAAAACCGGGAGGCTCACTCTGCGCCCTGTTCATGCAGACCAATAAAACCGGCGGGCCGCCGTTCCACTGCGCTGTCGAGGCGATGGAAACGTTGTTCCCACCCACCCGTTGGGGCTGGCCGACCGACTTACCCATGCGGGTGGGACATCCGTCCGGTCTGCACGAACTGGGCTATTCGTTGACCAGAAAGCCTGATTGACAGACTCGCTCCATGCAACAATGTGGGATAAAATGCGCCAAACTCAATCCACCATCAGCTTCCATACCCAGGGGGTGGGATTGCTGGAAATCACGACAAAGGTTGCGCAGTGGTTGCAAAGCCAGCAGGCACAGATGGGACAGATCACCCTTTTCTGTCGCCACACCTCGGCCAGCCTGACCATTCAGGAAAACGCCGACCCCGATGTTCAACGAGATCTGGTCGCCTTTTTTGATCGCCTGGTACCGGAAAATCTATCCTGCTTTCAGCACACCTGTGAAGGCGCGGACGATATGCCAGCACATGTCAAGTCCGCCCTCACAGGGGTATCCCTCACCGTCCCGGTCGCCGCAGGCCGCATGCTGCTGGGACAATGGCAGGGCATTTATCTCTGCGAGCATCGTCGGCGACCCCATCGGCGAGAGGTGGTGTTGCACTTTATCGGCGAATAAAAACGATGGATTTTCCTTGAAGTGCAAAAAAAAAATGCACATTTTGTTTACATGGTGCGGGCCAGAGTGTAAAAAAATGTTTCACGAAACTGCCCAACCGGCTGGACAAAGTTCGTTCTGCGACTGTCTCCGGGAGCCCTGTGTTGCTGATCCGTGGTTCTTCCGTTCGTTATACCGTTATTTCCCATCTTTTACAACATGTTCTCCACTTGGAACGCTGCTTGCTTGGTAGCAGACAACTAGGGACAAATCTATTTGCCTGATGAGTGCGTCTTATCTTCTCTTCAACAAAACAGATATCGGAGAAATCACATGAGGATCATGATCCTTGTCTTGTTGACGATTGGCTGCCTGATACTGGGACTGCAAAAAAGCTTTGAAACGGGCCAGATGTACCAGCAACCTCTTGTTGTGCAAAACAACCCGTAACGGCACCAAAGCGGCCACCCGATCCAGGCCTGGCTCTTCGGTGGTCTAGACAGCGCGCAACTGGGCCAGGGAGGCAGCAATTTCCGCTTCCGGATAGCAATAATCCTCCAATTGCCCCGCGAAATAGCGATCATACGCCGCCATGTCGAAGTGGCCATGCCCGGAGAGCGTGAACAGGATTGTCTTGGGCTCACCATGCTCCTTGCATTGCAGGGCCTCATCAATGGCGACGCGAATGGCGTGGTTGGACTCTGGAGCAGGCAAAATGCCCTCGGTCTGGGCGAAGAGCACACCGGCCTTGAAGGTGGCCAGTTGGGGTACGGCCACCGCCTCGAGCAATCCCTGATGGTACAGATGTGAAACCAGGGGAGAGTCCCCATGATAGCGCAGCCCACCTGCATGAATGCCAGGCGGCATGAAGTCGTGCCCCAGCGTGTACATGGGCATCAGGGGGGTCAGGCATGCGCTGTCGCCACTGTCGTAGCAATAACGCCCCTTGGTCAGGGTGGGACAGGAGTCAGGCTCCACGGCGACAAGGCGAACGGCTCGACCAGCCGCCTTGTCCATCAGGAAGGGAAAGGCTGTCCCACCAAAATTGGAACCACCTCCGCAGCAGCCAATCACCACATCGGGAAACATGCCGATCTTTTTGAACTGCGCACGCGCCTCCAAACCGATAACCGTTTGGTGCAATACCACATGGTTGAGAACCGAACCAAGCGCGTAATGGCTGTCAGAGCGGCTGGCCGCATCCTCGACCGCTTCGGAGATGGCCAACCCCAGGGAGCCAGGTGTTTCGGGATCGCGCGCCCGCGCATCCCGCCCGGCCTGTGTCATTTCGGACGGACTGGAAAACACCTCCGCACCCCAGGTTTCCATCATGGAACGGCGGAACGGTTTTTGCTGGTAGCTGACCCGAACCATGTAAACACGCACGGTCAGGCCAAACATTGCACCCGCCAGAGCGATGGAGGATCCCCATTGTCCGGCCCCCGTCTCGGTGGTCAACCGGGCAATACCCTCCTGCTTGTTGTAGTAGGCCTGTGCAACCGCCGTATTGGGTTTGTGTGATCCGGCCGGGCTGCCCCCCTCATATTTATAAAAGATGCGTGCCGGGGTTGCCAACGCCTGCTCGAGACGGCGCGCCCGGAACATGGGGGATGGCCGCCACAACCGATATATGTCACGAACCGGGGCCGGAATGGGAACCCAGCGTTCGCTGGACATCTCCTGTTCAATCAGTGCCTCGGGAAAGATGGCAGCCAAGGCATCCGGCCCGATGGGATTACCGTCCGGCCCCAGCGGTGGTGGCAGAGGGGTCGGCAGGTCGGCTGCCACATTGTACCAATGGGTGGGAATTTCCGTCTCATCAAGAATAATTTTAATATCGTCCATGTTGATCCCCTTGATCTTGTCCGAATCATTTTTGTTCGCCAGCAACAGACATAAAAAAATCCCCTCTTTTTCATTGACGGGAGGAGAAAACCTTCACCTGACGGGCTGCTCCTCCAGAATCATGCTGAGAGCGATGCGGCGTCGCTCGTTGTCCACCTCCATGACGCGCACCCGTACCACCGCGCCCGTCTTGACAATCTCGTGGGGATTTTTTACGAACCGGCGCGCCATGGCCGAGACGTGGACCAGACCATCCTGGTGGACGCCAACATCGACAAATGCGCCAAAATTGGTTACGTTGGTTACTGTCCCCTCCAGAATCATCCCTGGTTCCAGGTCGGCCATCGACTCCACCCCGGCACGGAATGCGGCCGTGCGAAACTCCGGGCGGGGATCACGTCCCGGTTTTTCCAGCTCAGCCAACACGTCGCGCACGGTCGGTTCACCGAATTGCTGGTCCACGAACGCCCCCGGCTGCAAACAGCCCAGTACACTCCGGTTGCCGATCAACTGCCCAATCGCGACACCCGTGCTGCTGACGATTCGCTCCACCAACGGATAGGACTCGGGATGCACGGCAGAGGCGTCCAGGGGGGTATCGCCGTTGCGTATGCGCAAAAACCCGGCGGCCTGCTCGAACGCTCTGGGACCGAACCGAGCCACCCGGTTGATCTGCTTGCGGTTGTGAAAGGGACCGTTGGCCTCACGGTAGGCCACGATGTTGCGCGCCAGGGTACGGTTCAGCCCGGAAACCCGTTCCAGCAAGGGTGCAGAGGCCGTGTTGACATCGACACCCACCGCATTCACGGCATCCTCAACCACACCATCCAGGGTGACGGCCAGCCGTTTGGCATCCACATCGTGCTGGTATTGTCCCACACCGATGGACTGGGGATCAATTTTGACCAATTCGGCCAGGGGGTCTTGCAAACGTCGGGCGATGGAAACCGCACCCCGCAGCGACACATCCAGATCCGGCAACTCTTCCGAGGCATACGCTGATGCGGAGTAGACCGACGCTCCGGCCTCACTGACCACCACGCTGACCAGCTCCAGTTGCGGGTATTGTTGTTGCAGTTCGCCCACCAGTCGCGCAGTCTCGCGGGAGGCCGTACCGTTGCCAATACTCACCAGTCGAACCTGGAAGCTCCGAGCCAGGGTGGCCAACTGCTCCAGAGACTCTTGCCAATGGTTCCGGGGCGGATGGGGATGGATCACCCCTGTGCCCATCACCTTGCCTGTCCCCTCCACCACTGCCCATTTGACACCCGTGCGAAGGCCCGGGTCCAACCCCAACACCGGCACCCCGCCCGCAGGTGCCGCCAGGAGCAGATCGCGCAGGTTGGAGGCAAACACCCGAATGGCCTCTTGATGGGCCAACTCGGTCAACCGGTTGATCAGGTCGGTTTCGAGGTGGGGACGTATTTTTTTGCGCCATGCCTGCCGAACCGCTTCCAGCAGCCAGAGATCTCCCGCCCTCTCCTGGCGACGGATGCCAAAATGGCTGGCGATACGGTTTTCGTTGCTGGTCAAGCCGGACGCGGTGGGCTCCTCGCCCCCGTCCAACGCCAGAGAACGACGCAACACCCCCTCCTTGTGTCCGCGAAAGATGGCCAATATGCGATGGGAGGGCAGCTTGGCAACGGGCTGGGAAAAGCCAAAATAGTCCGAAAATTTTGCCCCTTCCCGTTCCTTGCCCGGGATAATTTTGGCTTCCAGCTTGCCCTGCTGCCAGGCCATCTCCCGCAGCAGTCCCAGCAGGTTTGCATCTTCGCCCATGTAGTCGATCAGAATGTGTCGCGCCCCCTCCAGGGCGGCAGCGGTATCATCGATCCCCTTGCGCGCATCCACAAAAGGAGCTGCGGACAATTCAGGCGCATGTTCCGGTTGCTGCAGAAGGCGCATGGCCAGCGGTTCGAGCCCGGCCTCACGTGCCAATGTCGCCTTGCTGGTTCGCTTGGGACGGTATGGCAGATACAGATCTTCAAGCCGGGTACGGGTTTCGGCCTCCTGAATGGCCTGCTCCAGGGCCGGGGTCAATTTTTCCTGCTCTTGAATGCTTTTCAGGACCACAGCGCGCCGTTCTTCCAGTTCACGGAGGGCGGCAAGGCGTTCATGGAGCTGACGAAGGTGGAGATCGCTCAGACCGCCCGTGGCCTCCTTGCGATAGCGGGCGATGAAGGGTACGGTCGCCCCGGCGTCCAACAGGGTGATGGCCGCCGTGACCTGCGTTTCCCGCACCGAAAGCTCTTCGGCGATGCGACGACCAATTGTTTTCATGCAAAGACAGCCTCCCGGAACGGAGCTGGAACCGGCGTCACGCGGCCAGCAGTGCGTTACCCTCACCACCGACCTTGGTTGCCACCAGATCGATGAGGGCACCATAGAGCCCACCGGCCAGCAAAGTGGCAGCAAAGATCACCCACAGGGAGAGCTGTGGCGACTCTGGGCCACTCATGGCCCCGGCGGCCAGGGGCAACGAGACGACAGCACCCATGCAGGCTCCCCGCAACCATGGTCGATACGGGAACCCCAAGACGGGGTGGCGTGTGAACGGGCCAGACAGGGCCACCACCAGACCGATCAAGATCCGATCCGTCAGGATGGCCCAAAAGATGGGGTGGGTGAGACTGGCCAACTCCGGTTGTTTCTGGGCTGCCAGGAAAACACACAACAACCCGAACATCGCCCCCAGGCCCAGAGCCACCACAAACCGTTTGGCCGCCGGACGGGTATTCATGACCGCTGCCCCCACTCTTGCCGACCGGCCACACCCGGCGTATTGGTGACCCCCCTGTACATGCCCACACACCCTCCTTATGCAGCTGTTGATGATGTTCGATGGCCTCCCGCAAAGTAACGGCCGGGATCCTCAGGAATGTAACACAACGCTACCCGCGCAGCAATTTGAAAATCCAGGGGTGCCGGCGGTGTACTGCTCTTAGGCAAGGCGTCGATTCTCTGCCGGGTTCCACCACCAGTGGTGGCGACCCACTTTCCGCCCGGCGGGCGCACCGACTGCGCCTCTCCCCTTGACCGCAGAGCCTCATACAGGTTTGCCGGTCCCAACAGCATGTCCCGCAATCCCTGGCGGAGCTTCTCCGAATCCAGGGCCTGCCTGCTCATGGTGTTGTGGGCACCTGCCTGGATTGTGCGGGAGCCCATTCGGGGTGAACGGGTACCGCCTGCGGTCGGCTCTGGTCTCGATTTTTTTGTTCAGGCTTGGCTTGCCTGCCAAAAGCCCCCGATCGATCAACTCACGACGCCACCAATACATGGACGCCAGACTCAATCCGTGATGTTCGGCATACGCCTTGATCGTCTCCGGCGTTGCTTGGCATTGATGCCAATGCTCAAGCCAGAATTGTTGCTTCTCTGTCAGTTTGATTCCATCGCTGCCGCTTGTGCCCATCTCGACCTCCCGAAATTTTGTTTTCCGGGATGGTCTCACCAATCAGGACAGATGGGTACCCTGGGGATAAATGGACGCTTACGATGCGGGGTTAAGAACGTCCTTAGAATTACTGAGAACCAAAAATGGCGGATGGGGAGGGACCATCCACCACACGCTCGCAACATTTGATATTTAAACATATTTTTCGACAGTCATCAAAAACAGGGGTAGCAGTCAGGGGTAACAGTGGGGTAGCACTGCTACCCCGGCCTCCTCCGCCCATGATGCACGCCCAGACCACGAAAAATCTCTCCTCACAGGACGCTCT
Source organism: Magnetococcales bacterium HCHbin5 (assembly GCA_002753505.1). Taxonomy (GTDB): domain Bacteria; phylum Pseudomonadota; class Magnetococcia; order Magnetococcales; family Magnetaquicoccaceae; genus Magnetaquicoccus. Next base: position 30,166 of record PEAG01000034.1, read on the forward strand.
GTGTTGCGCTTTTCCTGGCAAAACAGGGCCAACTCCCCCGGCACGAAAAAGCCCGTCAGAAATGCGTGTACGCCGAAAATCGGAGACCAGTCAATGACGGGTTCGCCAGTACCCGCCCTGTGTGGCCTCTGGGCGCATCCTGTGCACCGTGTTGGTACCATTGGCCAAGAGGTCAACATTCTGCGACAGGGTGCGTTGAGTGGCGAACGACGCCGTCACCTTGTCTTGTCGCCAGACTCAATCTGTTTCAACAATCGGTCAAAATCGCTTTCAAACAACCGGTCTTGCACGATGCGGTATTTCTCAAACTCACTTTCGGCGTGCGCCATGGCGATTTCGGCCGTCACCTTGCCTGCGTCCCGCAGAACTTCCCGGTCTGTCGCTTCGATGAACCGGTTCAGGCGCGACTCCCAATCCTGCATCGTCATCGGAATCTGCCGGAGTGCCATGTCTTCTGCCAAGTCCAGATAGGCTGACACCAACCGCTGCAACTGGGCCATCTCGTTCTCGGTCAGGTAGTTCTTGGCAACCACCACATCGAATTTCTGAATTTTCCCCCTGGGCGCATCCTTCCAAGAGGTCAGGCCCATATGATCCTTGTCGGCATCGGCACGGTGGTAGATTACCTCAGCCGCCGTCTGCCCATGAATGGCCCAATGCAACTTGTTTTGCACCGTGGCAAAGAACCGCTTGGTGGCTTGGGCCGTGACGTCGTAGTCAATTGACGTAGCGTATATATCCGTGATCTTTTGGTAAAATTTACGCTCCGAGAGCCGAATCTCGCGGATGCGTTGCAGTTGCTCCTCAAAGTACTGCTTGGTGAGCACAGAGCCGTCACTCTTCAAACGCTCGTCGTCCATCGCAAAGCCTTTGATGGTGAACGACTCGATGATGCCGGTGGCCCACTTGCGAAACTGCACCGCGCGCTCTGAGTTGACCTTGTAGCCCACGGCGATGATGACCGCCAAGTTGTAGTGCTGAGTGTTGTAGCTCTTGCCATCAGCGGCAGTTATCCGAAAATTTCGGACAACTGAACCCACATCCAACTCACAGTCTGAAAAGATTTTTTTAAGGTGGTAGTTGATGGTCCTGACATCAACGTCGTACAACTGGCCCAGCATTTTCTGAGTGAGCCAGACGTTTTCATCGGCGTATAGTGCTTCAACCCCGCCCTGGCCGGCGGATGCAACAAAAGTAAGGTACTCAGCCGCCGATGAGCGGACGATTGACACCTCCCTTGGCCGTTGCAACAACTCTTTCTTGCTCAAGTCAGCCTCCACTTCTGCCAGAGCGCAGAACGCCATGACAACCCCCGCCCTCGCAGAGCGGAAATTCGCCCGACCGGAAGGCTTGCAGGTCAGTCATGATGGCCATCTCCTACGCACCACACCGTGCACTCCAGCCTCATCCCGAAGGCGGCGAATGGTGTCCGCGAAGGTGTCGATCTCTGCGACATAAACACCCAGTTTGGCTGTGACAATTTGAGCGAGCCGTTCGCCGAACTGGCGAGTTTTGAGTAAGGAGGTGTTGGGGTCATCGGGAAAATATCGTTCCGCCAAGCCACCCAACGCTTCCAGGAGCGGGTGCTTTTCCTTAAGAAATCCGAAATTGGCGGAACCAGTTTTCATACCAGCAGTAGCCCTCAAGCCGTGGTGGGCTGATAATCTGAAACAGATGAAGCATCCCACACCCGAAGCACGGGGGTGGCACTCAAACAGGATACGATTCCATGGACTTCTCCTCGCCCCTAGTACCAGCAGTCTTCCTGAAACGCTACAACCGTTTCCTGGCGGACTTCCAAATGGAAAATGACAGTACTGTCACTGCCCACTGCGCGAATACCGGCTCCATGCTGGGACTGCTTACCCCCGGATCGGCGGCCATGCTATCGCATTCGGATAACCCTCAGCGCAAGCTGGCCTACACCTGGGAACTGATACGGGAAAACGACTCCTGGGTGGGGCTCCACACTGGACGCACCAACGCCGTTGTTCTCGAAGCCATGAAGGGTCGGATGCTACCAGAGTTTTCCGGCTACGGGGAGTTTAAATCGGAGGTACGGGTTGACGATGGGAGCCGCTTGGATTTCCGACTATCAGAAGATGGCTTGCCCCACTGTTTCGTGGAAGTCAAGAGTGTCACCCTTCGGCAGGGAAATGTGGCCATGTTCCCGGATGCTGTGACAAAACGCGGCCATCGGCATCTGGAAGTGTTGGCCAGCCTGAAACAGCAGGGCCACCGCAGCGTACTCCTCCTTGTCATTCAGCGATCAGACTGCGTTCTGTTCCGACCTGCCAGCAGCATTGACTCTGCCTATGCTGCCACCTTGCGCCAAGTCGTGCAGGATGGCGTCGAAATCCTGGTATACGCTTGCTCAGTTGGCCCCCAATCGATCACCCTACGCCATACTGTGCCCTGGGAATTGTCCTGAGCCAAGCCCATCTCCCCGCGACCACCCCTATCAGCCATCTCTCTTGAAGAATCGACGCGCTGCCAGCACCCGTGGGCGCGTTTGGCGGATCACCCCGAAGAAGTGGTCGATAGCAGGAGATGCCGCCACAGGGGGCGTCTGGTGGCGGTCGGCCATTGCTCTCCGTCAAAACACGCTCCCGCGACGTTACTTCCAGACCGGCAACAACAGCTCACGGACTGGACCGCAGCATCACGGTGACCACAGCAGGATGGCCCCAGCACAAACCGATGCGGCCCATCCCCTGCCGTAGGACGGATGGGATGGGTAGGACACTGGGACAGGTGGTCCGTCATCTTGACCAAAGCCACACCGAGGCCACTACACACCCCCGTCCAGTGGTCAAATTATCCGCTCTGCCGGGCGGCCAAAATGGGCGACAATCAGCCGAGGGTTCGTGGCAAGGGGTAACACCAAGGGGTAACACTTTTAAAATTCGACCCTTTTAATAACAGGCACTTGCAAAGTTATCAAAGGGATAAAAAGGGATTGGCGGATGGGGAGAACTCCGCACAAGACACAAAAACAATTGTTAATGTTCGTGTTTTTTGCAACACACTTATCAAGAAACCAACAAAACAACCAACAATTTTTTATCTGCTACACCACATCAGAATATGCGCAACCCACGAGAGCAACCCGTTCAGCGATCACATCTTCCCACCTCTGTCTCGCACAACCAAGTGCATCACCAGCGGCGCAAACGCATCTCGTCCACCAAACGCTCCGGAGCAGTCTACGGCGGCCACACTCACCTGCCGTCGGCGCGCCAGTTCTCGACCCTACTCGATTTCGCACATGTACCTCGATTTTATTTTACAGCCGGGTTCCAGTGGGCTTGAGATCACCTGTGCCCCCCTTCGTCATTCACGGTGACGGCAAATTCTACGATTGAAATTCCGCCCCCTTCTCCGAATATGTTCGTATCGATCTCCGGCGGAACATCTGGCGGCCCGTTGGAATCCCTGCACCAGTTATCCCAGTCAGCAGATGCCCTTAGCAAGATTCTTTCTGCGGTCAGCTTCAGTGAGTTTTGAAACCCGCACAGGAACAAACCTCTGTGCCGAGATTGATCTCCCCCAGCAGATGCGCCTTTCATCCAAGTAGTTGCCAGTTTGGCAGTCCCCGAAATGAGATCCTCAATCACCTGATCCCATCCGATTGACCCAATGGATGGAGGTGAAACGTATGCTCTCCCTGCATTACCAAACAGGAAAGCGTACAGCTCATCTTCAAAATCCCGGTATCCAGAAAGTTCTCCCGGATGAGGCTCAGCAGTAAAACCAACCGCACCAGCAGATAACAGAGCATATCTGCTGCCTAGCCGAACAGGCATCCCCCTTCCGTTTTGATTAATGAGAAGGTACTTGCCCCCTTGATATAGCCCAGGTCCAGTAATATGACGACTGTTTCCTCTCAAAGAGCTGGGTATCTGATACTCAAACGGCGGCCAATGCGCATAGAGGTGGTGCTGATTCCTGCTGCTGCCCAGCGTCGTCGGGATGGATGAAACCTTTTTTGCCTGAAGAAGCATGGCTACCCGATCTGTCACACCCTTTTCGGTCAGGCTCAGCACCAGCAGGAGATCCCCCAGCTCAACCGATTTTGGCTTGGAAGCAGGGAAAGTATTCGGCGGGATGAGTGCAGCAGTTGGACGTTGGTGGACAAAGACCCCTCCCGATTGGGCGGTCACGCCTTCTAGGGCGAAGAGTGGCGCAATGTACTTGTTGAATCTATACACAAGATGATGAACCAAATTGGCAATCAGTTGTGGCTCGTCCTGGTGGATGTTACTGAAAGCCTTATCAATAGCGTCAATCAAATGAGCCACGATGGTGGATTTATGGTGATGAACTTGGCTAAGACCCATTTAGTTGCCCCCCCCTATGAACATTGCTCTATCTGGCCAGCAAATGACCCGCCGGAGGTTATCCGTCACGGTTGATTTGCCAGCACTGTAGTGGCAGTTGAACCAGTACCAGTTCTTTCCCTCCAGTAACTCGACGGAGAACAACGCCTGCCTGTTCAACCTGCGACTCTCAAACGCCCCCATCCAAATAATGCGCCCTGCAAAACTGGGCCTTGATCATCGTTTGGTCCATTCCGGCCAGACCAGTCTGAAGGATCCGAAATTTCCTAAATCTTCCCAGACGGATGTGCATCCAGACGGCCGGGATCGTCTGTCCGGTGGACGAAACGATGATCAAGGCCTAATATGAGCAACGGGTTCTTCGGCCAGGGGGTCTAAACGGTTACATCTCTACTGTATTCCCGGGTAATCTTCCACTCTCCTCCCTCTTTTTGCAACAAGAGAGTTTTTTTGACCCGATCCTGATGGGTATCGGAGTGGTATTCCTGCGTAAAGGTAACCTTTGCATGGTTTTCATCCATCAAGGAAACTTGCAGGTCGGTCACCGTCACGCGAATAACGCCGGCAGATGTGAGAACTTTTTGCCTCTGCATTTTCCACGCATCACGGTTTGGAAATTTTTCTGGAACAAAAGAGTTGTCCGAGTAGCTGGCCACATAGTTGTCCACGTTTCTCGATGACCAAGCCTGTGCCCAAGCACGAACAGCCTGCTCTATTTCTGCATGGGCAGCAGTCGTTGCACCGGAAGGGTTATCCGCAAGCCGACTGCCATCCGTTGTTTGTGATTCAGAGTTGGCAGGCAACTGCATCGTCCCGCCCTCTTTTGCAACGGGCGCAGGAGAATCAAGTACCACCACCAGAAACTTGGACTTTTCCAAAGCCGCAAAAAAATTCTGGTAGGGCTCAGGGTCGGTAATCGGGGTGATATTATACTGGGCATTGGCCCGCACCTGCATCTGCCTGCTCCCATGAGGTATGACCGTAACGGTCATTTTCAGAGCATACCCCTTCAACTTTGTCGCGCTGACCACACCCAGGGCCAAATCTGCTTTATCGATTACAAATTCCAAATCTTGCAAGGTGGCGATAACGGTGCGCAGCATTAACTGCCGGTCGACAGATTCAAAAGTGCGCGACTGGATCTGGCGCAAGGCCAGTTGGTTCTGGTCTGAATCCATCAAATGCTGCTGCGTGGTTTGGCATCCAGAAACGCCCAAAACACCCGACAGCAGCAGAATTACGGCCACAAACGACCCATGCGGTCTGATTGACGAATTCATAGTTGGTGAGCCTCAAGAAAAATTGCCTTGGAAAGTTTATCGTAGAATTCAGTGTAAATTCCTGGATCTGTCAAAGCTTCCTGGGTGGTTACGCGGTTTTGTGTATTTATCACCACCCGCTGGAAGGTGACACGCACGGCCACTCGGTTGTTCTGCAATGGACGAGTGACAAAAGAGACCCGCATAGTCTGTTCCTTGTCAACATGCATGACCCCACCACCGAGCAAAGCCACCACAACAGCTGCCGTAACCTGCCCGGCATTAACAGCATCCCGTTGTTTTATCCCAGTCACAACGCCCAGTTTGGTCTCAGACTCCGACAAGCTGAAACCCAAATCCTGAAACAGGGCGGTGGCAGCAACAAGAATTTTCATCTCATCTGTGGTTTCATAGTAGCGCGTTTGCAACTGACGTTGTTGTAAACTTTCATGCTGTAGTTGCAGAGCATCCTTTGGAATGATCGGTGTACACCCAGCACCAAAGAGTACGCCAATAACCGCACATGCAAGAAATCTGAAATGTCTCATGCGGACAAGAAACCCCTCGATTGATCAAAAACGTGATGTGTGATAGGAAAAATCTCTGACTTTCTGCTGCTTGTCAAACTTTACCACCACGGTCAGGGTACGTTGGGAGGTGCTGGAGGCCCCGGCGTGAGATGCAGAACCTGTACCCAAACCACCAGCCAAAACGCTTCCAACCACGCCTGCACCCAGAACCAAGGCATTCACCCCACCGGAACTGGTAGAGTAAACCCTGTCTGTAGCAATTTTGTCGTAAACCCAAACCTCTTGTCGGTAATCATCGGTAGAGACAATGTTGGGCGAACCCAATACCTGAACAACATCAGCAGAGGACATACCCACCCGAATTTCCCGTTGAACTTTGCCCACCGTCAGTTGATCGCCGGACTGCGCATCTTGAACATCCCTGGCATGCTGCGCCGCCGTCTGGCAACCCGCTATTGACAAAGAAATGAAAGATAACGCCAATATTACAGTCTTATTTTCCATTCAATCCTCCCCTAAAACCCAAGACGCTGTCCAAATCAGGGGACACCAGAAACCAGAAGAGGAAATCAG
>PEAG01000035.1 GCA_002753505.1 Magnetococcales bacterium HCHbin5
CGCTGAGGCGAAGGCGGCGGAAGAGGCGAGGGTAGCGGCTGAGGCGAAGGCGGCGGCAGAGGCGAGGGTTGCGAAGGCGGCGGAAGAGGCGAGGGTTGCGAAGGCGGCGGAAGAGGCGAAGGTAGCGGCGGAGGCGAAGGCGGCGGAAGAGGCGAGGGTTGCGCAGGCAGCGGCGGAGGCGAAAGCGGCAGAGGCGGTTCAAAGTATGAAGTTGGTTAAGGCTTCGGTGCCATCTGGAAGCCCGGATCTGGTGCAGGAGTTGGAGGCCACCTCCTCCGGTCAGGAGCGGGTTGAGGCAACCAAAACCAAGGCAGCGGATGTGGCAAAGCCGGTGGCATCCAAGCCGGAGGTTGTCAAGCCGGCGGCAGAGGCCCATCCTGTTGCAGCTGTTTTACCGCCAAAGCCTGAGTTGGCTTCCATGTACCATGCGGGTAAAAAGCCGGAGCCGATTTCGTTGGATTTCAAGTTCACGATACAGATCGGGTCGTTTTTGCAGCAGGAGGGGGCATTGAAGCGGGCCTCGGATCTGCGTCACAAAGGTTATGATGCCTATGTTCTGGAGACACGTGGCAAAAGGGAGCCGTATCGGTTGTGGCAGACGGTGCGCCTTGGTCGTTTTCAGGATCGCAAGACAGCCCAGGAGGGGTTGGCACTGTACCGGCGGATGGAGCATGATTCAGAGGCGTTTGTGGCGCAGAATGAGATTGTTGCGGAGGAGGGGGGGAGTGGTGTGCAGCCTAAACCTTCCGCGGCCGCCCCGCCTGCTGCCAATGGTGTGGAGCCGGTGGTCAAGGGGGAAGCGGTTTCTCCTGAGCCTTCTCCAGCCGTAGCCGATGAAGTGGCTCCGGTTTCGGCCCCGGTTCAGCCCGTGGATTCGACTCCGGCGGCGAGTCCGGTGCAGGAGCGGGGGGGAGAGGTGGCGGTTTCGGGGGAGTCGGCGGAGCATTTGTTCCAGCAGTCGCTGGCGTTTCGCAACAATCGGGATGTGGCACAGGAGGAGCTTCTGTTGCGGCAGGCTTTGCAGGTAGATGCTTCCCATGGTTTGGCTCGCAACCGGTTGGCCCGTATTCTGGTTGAGAGTCATCGGGGCAAGGAGGGTTTGCAGGTGTTGCAGGCGGCGGTGCAAGGGCGTTCGGCGGCGGTGGTGGCGGCGGAGGATCCCAATTTGGCGGCCTTTCTGGCGGCCTTGTACCAGCGGCAGGAGTCGCATGAGCAGGCAGTGGCGTATTACCAGAACCTGTTGCAGCAGCATCCGGACAAGGGTATCTGGCGCATGGGAATGGCCATCTCACTGGAAAAATTGGGCAAGTCACAGCAGGCGTTGGAGGCCTATCAGGGGGCATTGGCGGATGAGAGTTTGAGTGCCAAATTGCGTGGTTTTGTGCAGACGCGGGTGGATCAGTTAAAATAAAAGGTTGACCCGTTTGCTGTCGGCATGATGACGACATCCTTGCTTTTATTAATGTTTTAAAACAATGGCGGGTGTTTGGGGTCTGTTACGATCCCCAGACACCCGCCATTGCTTACAGGAGGGTTGATGGATGACGCATGCCCGTCCCCGTCTGGGTGATCGGTTGGTGGAGCAGGGGGAGATCACCCCGCAGCAACTGCAGATTGCTCTGGCAACCCAGGCGCGTACGGGAGAGCCGTTGTCCCTTGTTTTGGTTCGTCTGGGCATGATGACGGAGTTGCAGTGGCTGGTCTTTTTTTCGCGTCTGTTGCAGCTGCCGCTGATTGATTTAAAGCAGTACCGCATTGATGGTGGCCTGGCCCGTTTGTTGCCGGAGGGGGTGGCTCGTCTGCATCAGGCCATTGTGTTGGCGCGGACGGCGCAGGGTCTGCTGGTGGGCATGGTGGACCCCACCGACATTTTTGCGTGTGATGAGCTGGCGCGCCGTTTGGGTGGGGTGCCTGATTTGGCGTTGGTGAGTGGTTCCCTGTTGTCGGCGGCGTTGGATGTGGTGTACCGGGGGGGAGAGCGGATCCAGGAGCAGGCGACTGCATTGGATGAGGAGGTGGGGCAGGCGGCTTTCAATCTGGAGGGGATGGCGCAGAGCGATCGGGCAGTGGATGCGCCGGTTGTGCATATTTTGCGTGCCCTGTTTGAGGATGCGGTGCGTTTGAACGCTTCGGACATCCACATTGAGCCGGATGCGGAGGTGTTGCGTCTGCGGCGGCGGGTGGATGGGTTGTTGCAGGAGCAGGTGGTGCAGGAGAAGCGTATCGCGCCTGCGCTGGTCTCCAAGCTCAAGCTGATGGCTGGTTTGGAGATCGCCGAGCGGCGTCTGCCGCAGGATGGGCGGTTTGACATGGAGGTCAAGGGGCGGGTCATCGATGTGCGGCTCTCCACTTTGCCGGTACAGGATGGGGAGTCGGTGGTGTTGCGGTTGTTGGACCGCAGCAAGGACCATACGGCGTTGCACACCATTCTGGAGCCGGAGCTGTTGCAGCGGTTCCAGAAAATTATTCAGCGGCTGCATGGTTTGGTGTTGGTGACCGGTCCCACGGGCAGTGGCAAGACGACAACCTTGTATGGGGCGTTGCATACGCTCAACACGCCGGACAAAAAAATAATCACCGTCGAAGATCCGGTGGAGTATCGGTTGCCGCGCATCAGTCAGGTTCAAGTCAATCCCCGTATTGGTTTGACCTTTTCCGCTGTGTTGCGCACGGTGTTGCGGCAGGATCCGGACATTATTCTGGTCGGGGAGATGCGGGATCGGGAGACGGCGGAGATAGCCATTCGGGCGGCTTTGACGGGTCATCTGGTCTTTTCCACCCTGCATACCAACAGTGCGGTGGGGGCGGCGGTGCGGTTGTTGGAGATGGGGTTGGAGGGGTATGCGGTGGCGGCGGCGGTGCGATGTATTGTGGCGCAGCGGTTGGTGCGGCGGGTTTGTACGGGATGTGCAGAGCCGTTCATTCCCACGGCGGCCGAGTTGATGTTGCTGCGTCATTGGGTTGGGGAGCGGGTGGTGCAGTGGGTACGGGGGCGGGGTTGTGCCGGTTGTCATTTCAGCGGCTTTGCCGGTCGGATGGCGGTGGTTGAGTTGTTGGAAATGCGGGGTGAAGTCGCAGATGCTTTGCGTCGGGGGGAGATGGCGGGGTTGATCGGGGCGGCTGAGCGGCAGGAGGGTTATCGGCCGTTGTACCGTTCTGCGATCGAATATGCCGTGCAAGGGCGGACCACGTTGGAGGAGGTATTGCGGTTGGTTGAGGGGGAGGAGTCGGCTTACGGTTGATTCAATCTTTCAAATCGATTGCAGGGGTCCGGGGACCGTCACGGTCCCCGGTGGGGTGCAGGGGCAAAGCCCCTGCATGCAAGGGCGCGCTTTTACCGAAGCAAATTTCCGCAGGAAATTTGCGCAGCGCGCCCAAAACGCCCCGCAGGGGCACTCCTGGAGGGCGGCAGCCCGACCGAAAGCTGGCCAAGTTTGGGAGGGTTTGGAAAAAAAACATGCTTGGCCCCGTATCAAACAAAAAGCGTAATATCCGAACGTTCTACCTTCTTATCCAAACATTTTCCGTAACATAACCGTGTGAGTCGGGCTGCCGCCCTCCAGGAGTCTGCCCCTGCGGGGCAGGTTTTGTGCGCGTTGCGCAAATTTTCTGCGAAAATTTGCTTTGGGGAAACGCGCAACTCAGCAGGGGCTTTGCCCCTGCACCCCACCGGGGACCGTGACGGTCCCCGGACCCCTGCAATTGTTTAAAAGGATGAAGGAGCGCGTCTATGGTGCCTGCCACAATCCGCGCCGCGCAGAGCGTGCTTCCCGCCTGTCCGCCTGAAACCGCTCCGCCGTTGTCTCCACCAGACCCTGGCGGACAAGCGCGCGATTCAACAGACTGTTTTCTGCATCCAATATGTCTGCCAGCACATCCTGTCCACCCTCCGGTTCCGGCAACGCCGCAACCCTGACCTGCTGCTGCATCAATCGACCGATAACCTGATGCACCGCTCGGCCAGCCGGGGAGTCGGCTGCTGGACAATACACATCAGCCAACTGAACCGAGTGAACACGGCCCGTGGTCTCCTTGACCGTCAGATGACACCCCTCTGTTACATCAACCAGCTGAGCCTCAAACACCTTGGCATAACGGGGGGCCACAACCGGTTGTGGCTGCGCCGTTGCCAGGGAGAGCGGAAGCGGCGGAAGCTCCCAATTCACCTCCGAAGCCTCCGGCTCAACCTCCGGCCCCTGCGAGGCTGTCCGCTGCGTAACCGATACAGCCGACGCCACCGCCCACTCCCCAACGGACCGTGCAACCCGTTGAATGGAGACCACCCAGGGGAGATCCATCACCCGGGAAAGGGGGCGGGAGAGAGAGGGGGGGAGCTCCTGGAGCGGCAACCGTGTCGCCACTCCCAAGCCCAGCAGACAGACCAGGGTCAACACCACCCACCGAACAGAACGACGATGCGGGCGGGCCCTCGCCCGCTCACTACCCAACACCTCCCGGATGGCCCGCCGGGCAACAACCATGCCGACGCGGGAACGACCGCCGATATAGGCCGCCAACAACGCCCGGTCACACATCTGATTGATCAAACGGGGAATTCCCTGGGCCGCCCGGTGGATCAACCAGAGGGCAGTCACACTGAACAGCGGCTGCACACTGCCAGCCACCGCCAACCGGTGGCGCACAAAGGCCCGCGTCTCGGCCGCCGTCAACGGGGTCAAATGGTAGCGGGCGGTGATCCGTTGACTGAACGGTCGCAACTCCGACCGGTTGAGCAGAGTCGTCAACTCGGGTTGGCCAATGAGAACAATTTGTAACAGCTTGCGCTTGTCCGTCTCCAGATTGCTGAGCAGGCGCACCTGCTCCAGCAGGGCCGGGGTCAAATTTTGTACCTCATCCACAATCAGCACGGTGGTCTTGTTGTGGGCATAATTGGCCAGCAATCGCTGGTTCAGGGCATCAAAAAGATTTTTGAAACTGGCCGCCTCCGGGTAGGAGATCCCCAGATCGTCACAGATGGAGGCGATCAACTCCAGCGGAGAGAGGGTGGGATTCAGAATGAGAGCAACCTCAACCGAGTTGGGCAGTTGCTGCATCAGACAGCGGGAGATTGTCGTCTTGCCGGTGCCCACTTCGCCTGTCAACAAGATAAAACCGCTACTGCCCCGAATCCCGTAGAGCAGATGGGCCAGGGCAGCCTGATGCTGGCGTCCCAGGAACAAAAATCGCGGATCGGGGGTGATCGCAAAAGGGGGTTCCTGGAGGTTGAAAAATTTTTGGTACATGCAATGCCCTGAACAAGGAGGCTGATGTGGACGAGAATCCATTGGCCGGAGTGAACGCAAATTGCATACCGGTTCTGTTGATCCTGTTGCCGCTTCAGGGGGAGTCCTGGTCAACAGAAACGGCAAAAGCGGTTTGGAATGTTTGACTGCAAAATTCGGTATAAACCTTGCGTTCTCCCCAGCGGGTCTTGTGATCTGCAACCTTGGGTGCAGAAAGACATCCTTTGCTCAAAAGGCGTCAAACTGCCATAGAGGGTAGTTTAATATGTTGAAGTCATATAAATTTTTGTTAAAGCGTGACCGGATCCTCCCGGTCAGCCTGCTGCTGGTCAGCCTGCTGCTGGTCGGCTGCGCCGGGGCGGTCAAGCCACCCGCGCCCGCAGGGGGCGACATCAACAGCGTCAATGGTCGGTCATTGGAAGCTGTGCCGGGGGTGGGTAACGACCCGGCCAACCCGCCGGCTGCCACGCCTGCCCCTCCCCGTGCAGCGGATCCGGTTGCCCAAACCATTCCGGAAGCCCCCATCCCCCCCATTGCTGGCAGTGCACCCTTTTTGCTGCCGGAGGGGGAGGCCAGACCCCCCCTGGCCACCTATACGGTCTCCATGATCGATGCCCCCCTGCGGGAGGTGCTCTTTTCGTTGGCCAGGGATGCGGAGCTGAATGTGGATATCTATCCCGGCATCGACGATAAAATTACCATCAATGCCGTCAACCAGACCCTGCCCGCCATTCTGGACCGTATTGCCGATCAGAGCCGCTTGCAGTATCAGATCAAGGAGGGTGTCCTGCTGATCACCCCGGACAAACCGTTTCGGCGCAGCTATCCGTTAAACTATCTGCAAACCAAACGGGAATCCAAATCCGGCATGTCCGTTTCCACCCAGATGAGCTCCAGCGAAGGCCGGAACGATGGCAGCAACGGCTCCAACGTTACCCTGACCGCTTCCGACTCCGCCGCCGACTTTTGGGAAAATCTGGTGGCCAATATCACCCACATGGTGGACCCGGCTGAAAACAGGGAGGGCAAACAGCCCGAGGCCAACGCCGCCAGGGCGGCCGCCCGTGGCGAGGAGAGTGCGGCCACCAAAGACCCGGCGGCCAATCCCTACGTGGTTTTGAACCGTGCCACCGGCGTCGTCAATGTGTTGGCAACCCATCGTCAACACAAACAGGTGCAAGCCTTCATCGACCGGGTGATGCGCATCGCCATGCGCCAGGTCTTTATTGAGGCAACGGTGGTTTCGGTGGAACTCTCCGACGCCTATCAGGCGGGCGTGGATTGGAGCCTGTTGGCCTCCACAGTGGGTACCGCGGATCCCAACAACAGCCAGTCCATGATCAATCAGCGCATGACCGATGGGCCGCACCTCTCCTTGAAGCTGAACCGGACCAAGGTGCCTTTTCTGAGCGGTGTGTTGGGGGAGCATGACCTGACGGCCACGCTGCGCCTGCTCTCCCAGTTTGGCAATGCCAAGGTGGTTTCAACCCCCAAGGTGACGGTACTCAACAATCAGACGGCCGTGCTGCGGGTGACCACCAATCAGGTCTATTTCGAGATCAAAGTGACACCGGCGACGGTGCAAACCTCGACGGGGGGAGCGCAAACCCTCATTCCAGGCACCACCCAAACCCTGGTGCGCACCGCACCCGTTGGCTTTATCATGCAGGTCACGCCGCAAATCGATGCCAACAACATGATCACCATGAACATACGGCCCACCCTGCAACGCATCTCGCAATGGGTGGACAATCCAGACCCCAATATGCGCATCAACCAGACCACCGGAGCCTCTTTCACCCCGCCCCAGATACCGGTGATCCAGGTACAGGAGATGGACTCGGTGCTGCGGGTGAGCAGCGGACAGGTGGCGGTCATGGGTGGCCTGATGCAGGACGAGTCCAAGAACGGCATGGATGGGATTCCCTATCTGTCCAAGGTGCCCGTTCTCGGTTCCCTGTTCAGTTATCGCAGCGAAGGCAATATCAAGAAAGAGCTGGTTATTTTCCTGCGGCCTGTCATCCTCAATGAGACCGACGAACTGCGCACAATAGGTACCCGGGAGCGGCATCTGTTCAACGATCGCCCCTTTGACAACTATTGGGGCCAAACCGGAGGGGTGATTCCGTGAGTCAACTGCTGTCGTCTTTGCAATCCGCTGAAAAACACCGCCACGAACCCCGTTCAAGTTCGGATGAGGCGTGGGATTTTGCTTCCGACAGCCAGGGCAGCCAACCGCAAAAGAGCCAACCATCGCCGGTTGCAGCCGCCACAAGCCGCGAGCCAACCGTCAACAGCCTGTTTCAGGAGGATGCAGAGGAGGGGGAGCAGCAGAGTGGCATCGGTTCCACCGTGCGACCACTGCCAACCGCTCCGGCCCCCCCTTCCCCCGCGACCACTGCTGCCACCGAGGGGATCGCCCCGCTGAAAAATTTATCGGCCCAATTGACGGCCAATTCGGATAGACCGATGGCATGGCTGCCGGGGGGGGATGCCCGGCAGATGCCCATTGCCGCCGCCATCCGGCCACCACCGGTGGACCGCACCGGATCGCCAGGTCGCCACCGCCAGCCGGAGGATGAGGAGCGGTTCCAGGAGACCATCCGGCTGTTGATGCCTGTCAAAGGCGATGCAAGAGCGGCACGCCACTATTCGCCCGCAGCGATGGGTGGCGGGGTGCTGTTGTTGGTTGGGGTGGCCGCGGCAGGTTATCTGCTGCACGACTACGTGGATACTGCAGAGGAGGGGGTCAATACAGGCATTCCGACCGAACCGAGAAGCCAGCCGCCATTATCCCCCCCCGCAGCGACGCTCCACCATAAGCCTGTCCAGCCGGCGGTCGAGCGGCCTGCCGCCGCTGCGCCGGCTCTCCAACCCGTCTCTCCCGCAACGACAGCAGCGACTGAAATCCTGGTAGCCGCGCTGCCTGCCGCCCCCCCGGCACCGCCGCCGGCGGTTGTGGTTGCTCCATCGGCTCCGGCAGTCGTTCCGGCGGCTCCCGTCGTCGCCGTTCCGCCGCCGACCGCCTTGCCGGTCGCTGCTCCAACCGTGGCAGCCCTGCTGCCATCCGCTTCAGCCATGGCCGCACCGGCCTCTCCGGCGGCGGCCCAACCGCCGCCATCGCAACCATCCAGCCCCCAACCGTTGCCGGGGGAAGCAGAAAAGCCGCCTGCGCCGCCGCCCGCTGCGCACCGACAGGAGCGACCAGCCGAGCCGGGGCTCGAGCCGGGGGAGGGGGGTGCTGCCAAGGCGGTTGCGTCACCCCCGCCTCCCCGCAGAGTTGCTCCCCAAAGTCCCGCCAAGGGTTTGCTGGACAAGGCGTACCGGGCGTTTCGTCTCGGGTCGTTGGAGGAGGCCGCCGGGCTGTTTCATAAAGCCCTGAAGGTTGACCCCCACAACCATCAGGCGATGATTGGCGTTGCCTCCGTGAACATGCGGCGTGCCAACATGGAGGAGGCGCGTTTCTGGTATCGGCGGGTGTTGCGGGAAGATCCCAACAACACGCTTGCCCTGACTGCACTGCTGGGGTTGGAGGGTACCGGGGATGTGGCAGAGGCGGAGAGTCGGCTGAAAAATCTGCTGCATGACCATCCGGAGGCCAGCCATCTCCATTTTGCCCTGGGCAATGTGTATGCGGCACAGGGGCGTTGGAGCTTGGCCTATGGGGCCTATGCGGATGCCCACCATCTCGGCCAGGAGCGCAATCCCGAGGTGCTGCTTAATCTGGCGGCCAGTCTGGACCATCTGCAACGGTGGTCCGAAGCCCTGCTCTATTACAACATGGCCCTGGCCATTGCGGAGACGGATCTGGAGCTGCATGTCCATTTTGATGTAGAGGCGGTACGCCAGCGCATCCGGTCATTGTATGCCATCAGCAGGCAACCCCAATGACAGAGCCGGTTGCCGACAAATCCCGTTCCCGGCTGGGAGAGCTGTTGCTGAAGGGGGGGATCATCACCGAAGATTATCTCGATATTGCCCTGCTGGAGCAAAAAAAGACCCAGGAGCGTCTGGGCCACATCTTTGTCAAGTTGGGATTGGTGCCGGAAGCCACCATGCGGGATCTGCTGGGGTCGGTGTTGCAGGAGGAGAGCATCGACCTGGATGCGGAGGGCATCAATCCTGCGGTTGTCCAGTTGGTGCCCAAAAAGCTGGTGGATCGCTACTGTTTTATCCCGGTGGCGTGGGATGAGGCCAACAACACCCTGACCGTGGCCATGCCCGACAGCTCGGATATCGGGGTGCTGGACAAGATTCGGGCCAAGCTGAAACCGGGTGTGCAGATCAAAACCCTGTTGGCCGGCGAGAGCGAAATTGGCCGCGCCATCGATAAATATTATGGTTTTGAACTTTCGCTGGATGGCATCATGCGGGAGTTGGAGACCGGAACGGTGGATCTGGAAAGCCTCTCCGCCGTGGGGTCCGGGGAGTTCAGCCACCCCATGGTGCGGCTGGTGGATGCCCTGTTGGCCGATGCCGTCCGCCAGGAGGCTTCGGACATCCATGTGGAACCGGAGGCCGGTTTTGTGCGGGTTCGTTACCGGATCGATGGCGTGCTGACCGAGATACGCAGCATGCACAAGGATTATCTTTCCGGTCTGGTGGTGCGCATCAAAATTTTGAGCGGGATGAATATTGCGGAGACCAGGGCACCCCAGGATGGCCGCTTTTCCATCTCCATCTCCCGCCGTGTCATCGATTTCCGGGTCTCCTCCATGCCCACCACCCACGGGGAAAACATGGTGTTGCGGGTATTGGACCGCAACAAGGGCTTTTTGCCGCTGGAACAACTGGGACTGGCGGATGAGACCCTGCTGACCTTGCTGCAGGTGTTGGCGCGACCGGAAGGGATCGTGCTGGTGACCGGCCCGACCGGGAGTGGCAAAACCACCACCCTCTACTCCATGATTAATTTTTTGAATACCAAAGATGTCAACATCATGACCCTGGAGGATCCGGTCGAGTATCCGATGGGGATTGTCCGTCAGACTCCGGTCAATCCGGCGGCCAATTTGGGCTTTTCGGAGGGGATTCGTTCCATCCTGCGGCAGGATCCGGACATTATTCTGGTGGGGGAGATCCGCGATCAGGATACGGCGCAGATGGCGTTGCGGGCGGCGATGACCGGGCACAAGGTGTTCAGCACCTTGCACACCAACTCGGCCCTGGGGGCCTTTCCCCGTCTGCTGGATATTGGCATCAATGCGGAAATTCTGGCTGGCAATGTCAGCGGGGTCGTGGCGCAGCGACTGGTGCGAAAATTATGCAAAGTGTGCAGGCGTCCCGGTCGGCCCACCGCCCCGGAGCGGCGTGTGCTGGAGCTGGAACCGGAGACGGAGTGTACCATTTATCGGCCTGTCGGTTGTGAGGCCTGTGCCGGCGTCGGTTACAAGGGGCGCACGGCGGTGATGGAGGTGGTGCGCGTGGATGATGACTTTGATGATTTGATTGCCCATCATGCCACCAAAGGGGAATTTATCAAATTGGCCGCCCAGAAAGGGTTCCGGACCCTGGCCCAGGATGGCAAACGCCTTGTGTTGCAAGGGATTGTCAGTGTGGATGAAATTTCGCGCGTGCTGGACTTGTCCGACCATGTTGTTGTATAGTGAACCGTCCAGTCGGGCTGTTTTTTTGTTTTTTTGACAGTGGCAGGGGTTTGGGAAGCGTGCCACTCCCCAGACCCCTGCCACTGTTCTGTTGTTCCCCAGGCCCCTGACAATCCTGCAAACCATGGCAAGTGCGGCCATCCCGGAAACGCCCTTTTGCTCGGATACAGCCATATGAACGCTGCTGTTTTGAATGGGATTCTTCTGTGCAGCCCATGGTTGCCCCTCCAATGGATGGCGCAGTTGCAACGCCATAGCCGACTGCTCATTCTGCGGGACAAGGAGGTGACCACCCATCTTTGGCTCGGCAATCGCTTTGGTGCCGGCAGCCATTTTCCCCAAACCCCGGAGGGACGCGAGGCGTTCGACCATTTTCTGGCAGGACAACCCACGGCTGGCGCGGTCTACCTGCTGGTGGACATCAGCGAAGAGGAGTTGCGGGCTGAAACCATCCCCCGCCTGCGCTGGCACAACCGGGGCGGACTCATCGCAGGACGGCTGGGCCGCATGTTTCGCCAGACCCCCTACCGGCGGGCCGATTTTCAAGGCTATCAGGCGGGCCATGTGGAACGGGTGCTGTTTTCCGCCCTGACCGCCCCTGCACTGGTCGAGCCGTGGCTGGATCTGCTGCGGCAACGACGCCTGCCTGTCGCCGGTCTCTGGTCGGTGGCCCTGTTGAGCCGTGCCCTGCTGCGCCATGCCAGCCGCCATTCGGCCAATGCGCTCTGGATCTGGCTGACCCAGGCCGGACAGCGACAAACCTATTTTCACCAGGGACGCACCCTGGTCAGTCGGCTGACCTCCCAGCCGGGAGTCTCCCCGGAACAGACAGCCGCCGCCATCCATGCCGAAACCCACCGGACCCGACGCTACCTGAACATGCTGCGGCTGTTGCGGCCGGAGATTCCTCTGGATGTCTATGTTGTCTGCGGTCCCGCATTGGCGGATGCCCTGCGCCGCCACCCCACGCCGACCCCCGCCTGTCCGATGCAGCCGGTGTTGCTGGAGGGGCTGGCGGTCCGGTTGGGGCTGACCGCCGCCCAGCAGCGGTTTGGGGCCGATTTTGCCCTCCCCGCCGGCGAGAGCCCGGATAACGCGGAGCTGCTGATTGCCGAGCATCTGCTGTTGAGTCCGCCTGCCAACCACTATGCCCCTCCGGAGCTGTTGCAAGAGCAGTGGTTGCCCTG
This sequence comes from Magnetococcales bacterium HCHbin5, assembly GCA_002753505.1. Taxonomy (GTDB): domain Bacteria; phylum Pseudomonadota; class Magnetococcia; order Magnetococcales; family Magnetaquicoccaceae; genus Magnetaquicoccus. Next base: position 12,037 of record PEAG01000035.1, read on the forward strand.
GCTGCGCAGAGGGTGGCAGCGGCTCTTGCAGCCGGCTCCTGCCGTCGCTCCCGCCGCTGCACCGGATCGGGAGAGGCTGCCAGCGGAACAGGAGGCGCAACCCCTGCCGATGGCACAACCGGTGCGGCGTATCGGGGAGCTGCTGCTGGAAAAAAAGGCGATCAGTCGCCACCAGTTGGAAATCGCCATCGCCGAGCAGAAAAAACAGGGGCAACCCCTCGGCAAAGTATTGACCCACCTGGGATTTGTCTCCGAAGAGGCGATGCGGGATCTGTTGGGCGAGGCGTTGGAACAGGAGACCGTCGACCTCAGCCTGCGGACGCCCGATGCCGAGGCGATCCGCCACGTGCCGAAAGGGTTTGCCCGCCGTTACAGCCTGCTGCCCCTGGCGTGGCAGCCGGAGAGTGCCCAGTTGACCGTGGCGATGAGCAACACCTTCAACATGGCGGTGCTGGACAAACTCCAGAGTCTGTTGCCGAAAGGGGTCGTCTTGCGCCCCTTGATGGCGAGCGAAAGCGAACTGTTGGCCGCCATCGACCGCTTTTACGGCTTTGATCTGTCGGTGGATGGTATTCTGCGGGAGATTGAAACCGGCGAGGTGGAGCTGGAGGCGCAGCCACAGGCGAATGAACGGTTGGACCATCCGATGGTGCGATTGGTCGATGCCCTGTTGACCGATGCGATTCGTCGTGAAGCCTCGGACATGCATATCAACCCGATGGCAAGTTTTACCCAGATTCGCTATCGGATCGACGGTGTACTTCAAGATGCGCGCATTTTAAACCGGAGCTTTTTTTCCGGCCTGTGCGTGCGGATCAAGGTGATGGGGGGGCTGGACATTGCCGAAACCCGCACCCCCCAGGATGGCCATTTCAGCCGCGTGTTGGCCAATGTCCCGGTTGATTTTCGCCTGTCCACCCAGCCCACCGTCCATGGGGAAAATATTGTGCTGCGCATCCTGAACCGCAGCAAAGGGTTGCTGGGCCTGCACGAGCTGGGCCTGACAGAGGAGAACAGCCGCCTGGTGCAACAGGTGATGGGGCGACCCCATGGCATCATTCTGGTCAGCGGTCCCACCGGCTGCGGCAAGACCACCACCCTGTACTCCATGCTGAGTACCCTGAATGCCAAAAAAAGCAATGTGATGACCCTGGAAGATCCGGTGGAATATCTGCTGGATGCCATTCTGCAGACCTCTGTCAACAGGACGGTCGAGCTGGATTTTTCCTCCGGTGTCCGCTCCATTCTGCGCCAGGATCCCGATATTATTCTGGTGGGGGAGATCCGTGACCTGGAGACGGCACAGATGGCCTTGCGGGCCGCCATGACCGGCCATCAGGTCTACAGCACCCTGCACGCCAACTCTGCCGTCGCCGCCATCTCCCGCCTGCTCAACATTGGCCTGCGGGCCGATATGCTGGCGGGCAACATGATCGGGGTGTTGGCGCAACGCCTGATCCGTAAACTGTGTCTGCACTGTCGGCAGCCCCGGCCACCCACCGCCGAGGAGCAGGCATGGCTTGGTCCGGCGACGACCGGGCCGATCTATGGAGCGGTAGGCTGCCCGGAATGCCATGGCACCGGTTACAAGGGGCGTCTCTGCGTCATGGAGGGGGTGATGATCGATGATGAGTTTGATGATCTGATCGCCAGCAATGCCCCACAAAGCGCGTATCGCCGCCTGGTCCAACAAAAAGGTCTACTGACCCTGCAGGATTTTGCCCGCCGCCGGGTACTGGATGGGACAACGGCCCTGGAAGAGGTGGCCAGGGTGTTTGGCCTGCTGCCCGTACAGGAGTCCCATCCCCATGCCTAAATACCGCTACAAGGCGACTGACCAGGAGGGGACTATTCATCACGGTGTGGTGGAGGTGGCCAACGTGGATGCGTTGGAGCTGCGCATGGATCGCATGGGGTTGATGCTGATCAGCCACAAATGCCTGCGTTCCGCCCCGCTGCTGCTGTTCAACAGCAGCCCGGTCACTCGGCAGGATCTGATTGTTTTCTGCTTTGATATGGAACAGATGGCCACGGCTGGCGTCCCCATGCTGGAGGGGTTGAAGGGGCTGCGGGACGGCTTGCGCAAACCCCGCTTTCGCGCCATGGTCTCCACCCTGATCGAGGATATCGAGGCCGGCAAACAGCTGTCCGAGGCCATGCAGGCCCAACCCAGGGTTTTTGATGAGGTTTTCACCCAGTTGGTACTGATGGGGGAGCGGACCGGCTCCCTCAGTCAGGTATTCCAGGATATGACCGAAAATTTAAAATGGGAGGATGAGTTGATCTCCCAGGTCAAGAAGGTGATGATGTACCCCATGGTTGTGGCTGTGGTGGTGACGGCACTGATCTTTTTCCTGATGATCTATCTGGTGCCCAAGTTGGTGGGATTTATTGCGGAGCTGGGGGGAGAGCTGCCGCTGCACACCCGGGCCCTGATTGCAACCTCCGGTTTTATCGCCGAGTATTGGTATCTGCTGCTGCTGGGGCCGCTGCTTGTCTGGGCCGGTATCCGGTTGGGTTGCCTCTGGCATCTGGGGTTTCACCGCCTGGTGGACCGTTTAAAATTGCGCATCTGGCTGTTTGGTCCCCTTGCCCATAAAATTATTCTGGTCCGTTTTACCAACGCCTTCGCCTTGATGTATAAATCCGGGGTCTCCGTCCTGGAATGTCTCAAAATTTCCGAAGGGCTGTCCAATAATCTGGAGCTGCGGGACTCCTTTCAGCGGGCGCGGCAGCTGGTCTCCGAGGGCAGGGAGCTTTCCAGCAGTTTTCAGGAGATCAACCTGTTTCCGCCCCTGCTGTTGCGCATCTTCAAGGTGGGGGAGACCACCGGCAATCTGGATACCTCGTTGCGTAGCATCAGCTATTTTTTTAACCGTGAAATCAAGGAGACAGTGGGCAGGTTGGAAATTTTGATCGGCCCGGTCATGACCATTTTTCTGGGGAGCATGATCGGCTGGGTGATTCTTTCGGTTCTGGGACCGATCTACGACCTGATCAGTACCCTCTGACCGCAGCAGAGCCATGGCCACCGACTCCTCCCTGTTTATTTTTCTTTCCGACTATATCGTCACAATTTATGCCTGGCGGGATGGCCAGTTCAGCCAGCAGAACCGTTTTGAAAACTCTCCGGCGGGACAGGAGGCCTTCGGCCATCACTGGCAACAGACCACCCCTTCGGAGCCGGTCTATCTGCTGGTTGACATGATCGAGGAGGAGCTTCACAACGAAATGGTGCCCCGCCTGTTCGGCGGCAATCGCCAAAAAATGTTGACAGGCCGCAGCAGTCGCATGTTTCGCAACACGCCGTTTTGTTACAACCACTTGTATGGCAGGGTGAGCGGCGAGGAGCAGAAAGAGCAGGTGTTGTTCATCGGCCTGACCGAACCGGAAAAGTTGCTGGCCTGGTTGACCATTCTGCACGGTTGTCAGGCCCGGCTGGCGGGTGTGGTTTCGGTCCCTGTTTTATGTCAGGAGCTGTTCAAAAAAATGGCCCCGGGGAACCAGGAGGCCCTTTTGGTCAGCCCCAATGCCGGGGGATTGCGACAAATTTTTTTGCACAACGGCCGCATGCTGGTGAGCCGCTTTTCCGCCGTCCATCTGGAGGGGGAGCGGGCGGTGCGGGAGACGATCCGGCAGGAGGTGGTACGGATGCGCGGCTATCTGGAGTCGCTGCATCTGCTTTCACTCCACACCCCGCTGGACCTTTTTGTGCTTTGCCCCAAGGCGTTGCATCAGCTGCTGAGCAGCGAAACGGAGCAGGTCGCCCACCTCAACATTCATCCGGTGGATGCCGAGGGGTTGGCCCGTCGCCTGGGCTTCGGGACCAACCTGGGACAGAACGAGCAGCTGGAGCCGTTTTTTTGCGGGTTTTTGCTCAAACAACGCCAGCGTAACCACTATGCCAGAGCCGCCGATACCCGCATTTACCGCGCCCTCCGGTTGCGGGCCCGGTTGGGAACGGCCAGCCTGAGCCTGTTCCTGGTGGGGGTGCTGGTGGCGGGCGGGCTTTTTTGGGAAGGGTGGCGTATCCAGGATAGCCGACCGGAGTTGCTGCGCCAGGTGGCGCAGGCGCAGCAGGCCTGGCAAGAGGTGGCGGTGGCATCTGGCACAGGGGAGAAGGGGGGCACCCCGTCGGTGGGGGAGGGCAATGTGGTCGCGGCGGTACGGACCCTGGACGCCTTGCGGCAAAATGCCGCCACGCCCCAGCCCCTGTTGATTGCCATCAGTCAGGTGTTGAACTGGCATTCGGATATCTGGCTGGTGGGTTTGCAGTGGTTTGCCGGCCTGCCTGACCGGGAGGGTGAGTGGCTTCAGACAACGGGGCTTCCTGCGGCGGAGGCCAGGGCACTGTTGCGTCGTGAAGGTCAGAAAGCGGGATTGCACTATGTGCGTTTGCAGGGGCAGTTTTATCCCTTCAGCGGCCAGATGATGGTGGCCAACAGGCGCATCCAGGATTTTGCCGATGCTCTGCGCGGGTTGCCCGGCGTGGCGGATGTCGCGGTACTCTCCAGGCCGGAGGATCCGACCCAGACGGCGGTTCTGGACAGCCACAGCACACTGGCTTCCCCAACGGAGGCACCGTTTGCGTTGTGGATGGCGGTAGAGGCGGGGAGATACCGCCATGAGTGAGAACACGTGGCCACTGTTGCGCAAACAGGTGATTATATTCTGCATTGTATGGGTGCAGACCGCCGGTTTTGTCGGAGCCGCTCTCTATTACCGGGACGAGATGGCGCAGCAGGTGGCGCAGATGCGGCAGCAGTTGCAGTCGTTGGAAAACAAAAAGCGGCTCCAGCAGGAGGAAAATCAGCGACAAAAGCAGTACCACACCCGGGTGCGTTTTTACCAGGATGCCGGTCTGTTTGAGCCGGAAGAGCCCCGCTTGCGGTGGGTGGAACAGATCATGATGGTGGAGAAGGCGTTAAAACTGCCGGTTCCGATACGGTTCAAGCTGGAGGTGCATAAGCCGTTCATCCCGACTCTACCGGCCGTGCGCCCCCTGGAGGGTCTGTTCAGCAGCCGCATGGAGCTGATCCTCGGCTTGCTGCATGAGGGGGATCTGCTGGATTTTTTTCAGCGGCTTGCAAAGAGTAACTATGCGCTTTACGATATAAAAACCTGTACACTGGAGCGGCGGGACACCCCGGTCGGCGGCCACCACAAGCCGGAGGTGGATCACCATTTGACGGCCACCTGTCAGCTGGAGTGGTATTGGTATGGCCCGACCAGCAGAGCGGGCAAGGGGGGGATGTGAACAGATCAGCCGATCGGGCGTGGCGACCGACGCCGCAAACCCTGACCGCCCTGTTGCTGGGGCTGTTGGCACAGTTTGCATGGCCGATGGCTGCCTGGGCGGTGCCGGCCGAGGCGGCTTTGGGGCGGCTCTTTTTCAGCCCGGAGGAGCGTCAGCAGTTGGACGCTTTGCGGTTGGGTGGCTCGAACGAGTCGGCTCCGGTGTCGGTTGCCCCCCAGAGCGGGCCATCAGAGCCGCCCTTGACCGGGCCCCGCTATGTCTCCCTCTCCGGTCTGCTCTTCAACAGCAACAACCGGCGCGTGGTCTGGATCAATGGTCAGCCGGTTGAGACAGAGGAGCGGTTCATGGGGGAGGGGTTTTTTGCGTTACCCGGCCAGGTGGATGCGCGGGGTTTGCCGGTCGGCTCGACCGATTCCGGTCGGCTGTTTTACCTGAAGCCCGGTCAAACGCTGGATCTGCAGGAGGGGCGGCTGTTGGACAGCTATCGGTTGGATCCCCAGAGCCTGAAGGCCCGCCGCCCGTTGTCAGCGGCCCCGGATGCAGCGGGTTCCCGATGAGCGGGCTCCGGGTCGTCGGGCAGAGGCGGCGGCGCGAGCAGGGGGTGGCCCTGCTGTTGGCCATGATGGCCATTTTGTTGACCGGCTTTTCGTTGGCGGTCGATGCCCTGTTGGTGTATGGCAAGCGGGTGCGGGAGGAAAAGCGGGCGGCGACGGCCCTGGCGATGGCCAAAAAATCGCTGATTGCCTACGGGGTGGTTCAGGGCGGGGCGGCCAAGGCACTGCCCTGTCCGTTCCTGGGGTCGGTCAATGACTATGGCCAGGCGGCAACGGCAACGGCCTGTGGCGGCTCGGATACGGCGGTGATCGGCCTGTTGCCCTGGACCACACTGCAACGACCGCCGCTGTGGGATGGGGAGCATGCCCCCATCTGGTACGCGGTATCCGGCAATTTCAAGCAGGGCAGCACGGCGGCGACGCCGGCGGTGTGCGGGGCCCAGGTCAATGGCCTGACCATCAACGGCGCGGGGGATTATGCGGCCATCCTGTTTGCGCCGGGCGGGGCGGTACCCGGTCAAAGCCGGGATCTGAGCCTGGCACCGCCGCTGCAAAGTGCCTACCTGGAGGAGGGGAATGAGATCGGCCCGCTTGACTTTGTCTTCAAGCAGGCGACCAGCAGCTTTAATGATCAGGTGTTGGGCATCACCTGTGGTGAAATACCGTGAGTCGGCAGCAGCCTGGGCCCCGGGAGCCTGTCACGCAGCCTGCGCAGGCGGTTATCGCAGGGCTCCCTGCGGCGGCGGGAGGGGACAAGTCTCTGGGATTCACCCTGTTGGAGATTGCCCTGGTGTTGCTGATTGTCAGCCTGCTGCTTGTCAGCGGGATCGCCTCGCTCTCTTCCCAACGGGAAAACAGCCAGCGGGAAAAGGTTCAGCTCTATCTGGAGGGGATGCGGGAGGCGTTGATCGGGTATACCGTGCGCAACGGCAGGCTTCCCTGCCCCGATACCGACTTTGACGGTTTTGGCAATGTGACGGCCGGGGTGTGTGATGCCCTGATCGGCACCCTGCCGTGGGGCGATTTTTTGAATGTGGACAAGAGCGGCAGCCGGGTCGGCCGACCGCTGACGGCGGGTCTGGACCCGTGGGGCAACCCTTTTACCTACGATATTGGCCGGGCCTATAACACAACCATCGCCTGGACCGATGCCGTTTGTGCCGATTGCCTGCTCACCGTGGAAGATGCGGCGGCCACCCTGTTGGCCAACGATGCCGCCGCCGTCATCGTCTCCCATGGCAAAAATGGCAGGGGACACTATCTGTCCAACACGGTCCCGCTGACACGAACCAACATGCCTGCTGTGGCCGACAGTGAGTATGAGAATGCGAATGATGACAAACTTTACCGGCAGGGCGCGGGTGATGATGCACTCATCTGGTTTGCCCCGGCTGAGGTTAAACTTCCGCTGCAACGCGCAGGCAGAATAGCTCCATGAACAGAGGGCTTTGCACGTCGATACGACAGAGAGGCAGGGATGATCGCCGTCGGCAGGGTTTTTCCCTGCTGGAGATGGCGATTGTGCTGCTGGTTTTTGGGGGCGTCCTGGTGGGGGGGATCACCACCTTTTCTGCCTATCGCGCCAAAAGTCAACAGCAAAAACTGGAGGCCAGTCTGAACAAGGTTCGGGATGCCCTGCTCTGGTATGCAGCGGTCAATGGCCGTCTGCCCTGTCCCGACATCAACCTGGATGGGGTGGGGGACGACGATGGGGTGGATTGCAGCGCGCGGGTGGGGGTGTTGCCCTGGGTGGTGTTGAATGTGCCCCGTCTGGATCCTTTCGGCAACTATTTTACCTATTTTATCAGCCAAGCCTATCAATCGGTCATCACCCCCATCGATCAGGAGACGGGAACCGCTGCCCATTGTGCCACCCTGGCCCACCCGCCGCCGTGCAGCCATCGGCTGCAGGATGTCAGCGGAGCCACCCTGGCGGGCAGCACTCCGGCTGGCGTGGTCTCCCATGGCAAAAATGGCAAGGGGCGTTATCTGCCCAACACCGTGCCCCTGACCCGGACCGACCTGCCTGCCGTGGCCGAAAAAGAGTATGAAAATGTCAACGAGGATGATCTGTACCTGCAAGGTGCAGGGGATGATGGCGTGATATGGCTTTCGGCCTTGTCATTGGCCGGCCAGTTGGTGGAGGTGGGGCAGTTGACCACGACCACCACCAATACATCTTCCTCTTCCTCTTCTTCCTCTTCCTCCTCTTCGTCGCTGTCGGCATCGGCGTCGGCGTCGTCATCGGCATCGTCATCGGCCTCCTTTTCAACCGTCTCTGCCTCTGCTTCCTCTTCCTCTTCTTCGGCTTCGTTTTCGGCCTCCACGGCCTCTGCCTCTTCTTCCTCTTCCTCTTCTTCGGCTTCGGCCTCGGCTTCGACGGCCTCGTTGTCGTTGTCCAGTTCGTCGTCCAGCTCCTCTTCCTCCTCGTCGGTTTCGGCCTCGATTTCGTTTTCGACCATCTCATCCTCGCTCTCCCGATCGGTCTCCTCTTCTTCCCGCTCCTCTTCCCGCTCGGAGTCCAGATCTTCGGAGACCTCTTCTTCCTCCTCTTCCTCCTCTTCCTCCTCCTCCTCCAAGTCGGCGTCCCGCTCTTCGGAGACCTCTTCCGACTCCTCCTCCTCCTCCTCCAAGTCGTCGTCCAAATCTTCCTCGCAATCGGCGACCTCCGCACCGCTCTGGCCGGGGCTGCTGTTTGAGGAGGCGACTGTTCCGGCAGAGGGGGAGCGGGCGGTGGTGGACTGTTTTGCTGAGAGGAGCTGCAGGGGAGATGGAGATGGCTGAGCGGACGCGATGGCTCCCTTGCCCAGGGGGATTCACCCTGATTGAGATGGCACTGGTGTTGACGGTGTTCGGTCTGGTGCTGGTGGGTGGGTTCGAGGCTCTGCGGGTGCAGACCGCCAAGAGCAGAATGGAGCAGACCCGGAGCAGCATGGAGGAGATTGAGCAGGCCCTGCTGGGGTTTGTCACCGTCAACGGTCGTCTGCCCTGCGCGGCGGTCGATCCGCCGGACCCGGTCACCCCAGGGGAGGAGGATTGCGGCCTGGTGCCATCGGCGGGGCTGTTGCCGTGGGCAACGTTGGGTCTCAAGCCGGTCGATGCCTGGGGCCACCGCTATGGCTATCGTGTCACCACCCAGTTTACGGTGGCGGCAACCTTTTCGGGGGCGGTGGGGGATCTGGTGGTTCGCAATGCGGATGATACCGGCGATATTGCGACCAATCTGGCGGTTCTGGTCCGCTCGCTCGGTCCCAATGGGGTTCTGGATGCGGCGATCAATCCCACAACCTTTCGTATCGGTTCCGACGATCTGTTGTGGTGGGTGCCTACCGACCTGTTGCAATTTCAACGGCTGCGTTCCTACGTCGGGCCATGATCACCCCGTCCTCCTCACCGTTTCGGTGCGCCTGCCTGTTGACCATCGCCCGCTTGACCCTGCTGGAGACGTGGCGCAACCGTCTGCCCTGGGCGGTGCTTTGGCTGGTGGCACTGGGGTGGGGATTGGCCGCCTTTCTGAACGAGGCGGCGGTGACGGAGAGCGTGGAGATGCAGAGTGCCCTGCTGGGGGCACTCTTTCGGTTGGAGGCGGTCTTTCTGGTCAGCGTGACCGTCATTGCCGGTGCCGCCAGGGAGTTTCAGGACCGCCTGCTGGAGCTGCTGCTGGCGTTGCCGATGCCAAGGGTTGTCCATTTTCTGGGTCGGCTGGCGGGGTACAGCCTGGCGGCCGCGCTGGTGGCGACCGTTTTTGGGGCCGCCCTGCTCCCCTTTGTGCCCGTTGAGCAGGCGGTGTTGTGGACCCTTTCACTGCTGGGAGAGTTGATCCTGATGACGGCCCTGGGTCTGGTGCTGGTCTTGACCCTGAGCCAACTGCCGTTGGCATTGACGGTGGCCATGGCCTTTTATCTGCTGGCGCGTTCCATTGGGGCATTGATCTTGATGGCGGCGGGGCCACTGCCGGGGCATACCTCTCTGATTGGGCAATGGGAAGGGACTCTGTTGACCGTATTGTCCTGGCTGCTGCCCGATCTGGAACGGTTCACCCCCACCGCATGGCTGGTTTACCACACCGGTCATTGGCAGGAGCTGGGCTCCATTCTGCTGGAGACGGTCGTGTATCTTCTGTTTATCATGGGAGTGGGGCTGTTTGATCTCTACCGCAAAAATTATTAGCCAGCGGAAGCGGCAGTCTGCCCGCACGGTTCCGGGCTGGGTGGTGGTGTTGCTGCTGGTCGCCGGGGGGATGCAACTGGCGTGGGGCAGCAGTCGGCCGCCGCCGACGGCCAGGGCGACCGCCCTGGCTGCGCCCCCGCCGTCGGCTCTGCTGCGGTTGGCTGCTTTGGGTGATTCCATCGCCTTTGCCCGTGCCCTGATGCTGTGGGTGCAAAATTTTGATAACCAGCCGGGTTTGGCCATTCCGTTCCGAACCCTGGATTATGAGGCGTTGGCGCAATGGTTGCGGCAGGTGTTGGCCCTGGATCCCCGCAGTGAATATCCCCTCTATGCGGCGTTGAGTTTTTATGCCCCCATTGCCGACAAATCCCGTTCCTTGCGCATGTTGGCCTTCATCCATGCCAGCTTTCAGGAAAATCCGGTCCTGCGCTGGCGATGGCTCGCCCTGGCGGCGGTGGAGGCCCGTCACCGCTGGGGGGAGAAGGAGTTGGCTCTCTCCTATCTGAATGAGATTCATGATCAGGCGGTACAGGGGCATCTGCCCCAGTGGGTGCGGGGCATGCAGCTGAGTCTCCTGCGGCAGGAGGAGGGGTTGCAGAGTGCGCGCCAGATTGTCGGCGGCCTGTTGCACAACGGGGTGATCACCGACCCGGGGGAGTTGAAATATTTGCAAGCCTGGCTGGAACGTTGGGAGGCCGAGGCGGCGAAATAGAGTTGAAAAAGGGCGATGTTCTGCGGTATAGTGCAGGCGTTGGAGATTGGGTCCGACCGTGCATCATTATTTAACGGATGTTTTTTGGGAAAATTGGGAGTTGTCCATGTACAAGCCGATGCGCCGTGCAGCACAAGCCGGTTTTACCTTGATTGAAATTTCCATCGTACTGATCATTATTGGCCTGCTTCTGGGCGGGGTTTTGAAGGGTCAGACCATGGTCAAAAATTCCAAAATCAAGCGTATCGCCGCCGATGGACAGGCTTTTGTCTCTGCCACCAACGCCTATCTGGACTCCTACTGGGCACTGCCTGGTGACGATGCCAGCACGGTGGCCCGTTGGGGGGTGGCGGCTGGTGATGGGGGTGGCACCATCGGGCCGGGTGCAGCCAGCAATACCGCCATCTTCTATCCGGCCTTGGCCAATCTGGCCACGGCCGAAAACTCTCTGGCTGTTGGTCATCTCCGCTGTTCGGCACTGCTGAAAGGCAATTGCGCCATTCCCGCGGCCATCGCGGATCTGCCCAAAAATGCGGTCGGCGGTTATATCGGCATCGATGATGGCAATTCGCCCGAGGACACCATGTTGGGATTTGCCACCAAGGTGATCTGTCAGAACAATATCGAGTCGGACTATGCCATGGTCTATGACACCCAGTTTGATGACGGGTTGCCTGGCACGGGGGATATCCGGGGTTCGACAGCGACCACCTATGCCACGGCGGATGCCACGGCGGCCGCCTATACGGCCGGGAACACCTACTACGTTTGCGCAAGCTTCTAGTGGCCCGTTTGGCCAAGTATCGATGATCCGCTTGCTTGAGGCGGCGCAACAGGAACTGGACGAGGCTGTGCTGTTGCATGAGACACGGACCTGCGCTCTTGGTCGCGTGTTCAATCCATCAACCCGGCGTTGTCGATCCCGCAGGTCTATCTCTCATGAACGATGCCGCCATCGCAGTGACAGGGGTTTGCAAGGCGTTTGACAGCCAGATCGCCCTGGACGGAGTGGAGCTGGAGATCAGGCCGGGGGAGTTTTTTGGCCTGGTGGGTGGCAATGGGGCCGGCAAAACCACCCTGATCAAATGCATCCTGGACTTTTGCCAACTGGACCGGGGAACAATCCACCTCTTTGGCCTGAACCACAGGTTGGTTCAGGCCCGGGCCCCTCTCTCCTATCTGCCCGAGCGATTCAATCCCCCCCACTTTTTGTCAGGACGGGAATTTTTGCGTACCATGGCCAAGTTTTATGGCAATCCCTGGCATGACACCGCCGCCGAAGAGCTTGCCGTCGCCCTGGATATGGAACCCAGCGCATGGGATAAACCGATCCGTGCCCTCTCCAAAGGGATGACCCAAAAGCTGGGGCTGGCCGCCTCCCTGCTGAGCGGCAAGGCCCTGCTGTTGCTGGATGAACCCATGAGCGGACTGGACCCTCAGGCCCGGATTTTGCTCAAACGCCGCCTGCTGCACCTGAAACAGAGCGCAGGCACCACCCTCTTTTTCAACACCCACCTGCTGGCCGATGTCGCAGAGATCTGCGACCGCATGGGCATTCTGCATCGGGGGCGATTGCGTTTTGTCGGTACCCCGACCGCCTGCCTGACCCAGTATGGCGGCACCAGCCTGGAGGAGGCCTATCTGCGATGCATTCAGGCCGCCTGATCCGGCAACTGCTCCTGCTGCTGCTCTGCTGGCTGCTGCCGATGGCCGCCTGGGGGGGGAGCATTCACTTTACCGCCAACGCCCAACTGACCGCCCAATCCCAACGGCTCACCGGCCAGGCCACCCTGACCCTGCATGGAGAAGAGAGCCTGGCGAATGTCCAGGTGTGGGTTTATGGTGCCGGTGAACCCCAACAACTGATCCACTTCCCGGACTGGAAACCGCTGCAAAAGCAGAGCCTCCACTTTGACCTGCCGACCGATCACCCCTGGCCCGGTTGGTACCATCTGCTGATGGAAATTCGGTTCCAGGACAGGGAAGGGGCCTGGTTGAACGCTGCGTTGGGGGTGGAATACCCCTTTGGTGCCGCGGTCCGTTCGCAGGTCATGCCGGCTGTTTTGCTGCACGACCATCAAGTGGCCTGGCCCGCCACTCCGGTGCCCCAGCTCTCCCTCAGAACCACCACCGGACCCTACTGGCGTCTGCACCACACCCCGCTGACCCCGGCAGACAACCGCCTGGAGTTGCTGCCACAGGCTGCCGATACACAGCCACTGCTGGGATGGTCCTATACCCAGGTGGCGGTCCTCGATTGGGTGGAGGCGGGCGTACACCAGAGCAGAATATTTGAATGGCGCATCCAGACCGATCGCTTCAGCCCGACCTGGCAGGCGGTACAGGAGGGGCCAGCCCTTGCCGGGCAGGTTGCTGGTCAAGAGGGGCTCTCCGGTTGGCCCGGTCTGGGTTCTCTGGGTGCGGTGCCGGCCTTTTTGCTCGGTGTCCTGTTTACGGTTTTGGTGGGCTTTTTTTTTTATCACTGTCCGTGCCGCAAAAGGTCGAATCATAACCGATCATAATCTGGGTTGGAGTACCGTATGGCTGCTGACCCTCTGGATGGCCAGCCATACCCGCCCGGACTACTGGCTGGCTCCCCTGTGGCCCAACGGGGGTGATATGGCCTCTCACCTGCTCTATGTGGGTGTGTTTCAGGAGTGGTTTTTGCATCATGCCAAAATAACGGGCTGGATGCCGGAGGTCTTTGCCGGCTTTCCCGCCTTTCTGCACTATTTTCCCTTTCCCTTTATTCTGATCGCTCTGCTCTCCCTGGTGGCCGGTTTGCCATTGGCCTTCAAGGCGGTCATTCTGTTGCCCATTCTTACGCTGCCGGCGGCCATCTGCTGGAGTACGGGCCGCCTGGGTTGGCCCTGGGCGGCGCGTCTGCTGGCCGCTGCGGCCGGCGTCGGATTTTTGCTCAACGAGGGCAGTACCATTTGGGGCGGCAACATATTGGCCCAAATGGGTGGCGAGTTTGCCTTTGGTTGGGGCATGTTGGCCGTCATCTTCTACGTGGGTTCACTGGCACAATTCCAGCGGCAGGGGGGGAGGGGGTGGTTGTTGGCCGCCCTGCTGGCAGAGATGGCCAGTGCCATGAGCCACGGTTTCGCCATCCTGGTGGTGGGGTTCGGTTCGCTGCTCTATCTGCTGTTGGCAGGCGGAGGGTGGCGGGCATGCTGGCTGTTGTTGCGCCTGCACCTGCTCGCCTTTTTGCTGCTGGGCTTTTGGCTGCTCCCGCTCCTGGCCAACCTGCCCTGGAGCATTCCCAACGATACGGCCTACTTTATCAGCCAAAAAATGTGGTTGAACGAATTGTGGCCCGCCAGCTTCTGGTGGCTGGGCTGGGGGTTGCCCATCGGGTTGATCTGGTTGGTGCGGAGCGGGCCGTTCCGCTCCGCTGGCCTGCCCTTTCTCGGCATGGGTTTGATCGGGTTGATCGGCTTTTTTTGGGCTCCCCGGCTGGGGCTGGCGGATGTCCGCTTTTTGCCCTATGGGCAACTGGGGTTTTCCCTTCTGTTGGCCGGTGCCCTGGGATGGTGGCTGGCAGGGGGCTGCCGGTTGCAGTGCCGTCTGCCGGCCACCGCCGCCGTGCAACGCTTTGCGTTGGCTGCGGCCATCCTGCTGACCGCAGGTCTGGCCAGCTATTGGGATCTCTCCATCGTCAAAGTGCCCGAATGGTCCTGGAATCTGTTTGCCGGTTATCAGGGCAGACCCCAATGGTCTTTTTATCGGCAACTGGCCAATCAGGTGCGGGGCGGGATGGATGAGCCCCGGGTGCTGTTTGAACATGATCTGGCCAACAACGATCTGGGTTCCACCCGGACCTTGGAGGCGTTGCCTTTTTTTGGCTCGCGCCCGGTTCTGGAGGGGTTGTATATGGAGTCGGCCATCTCGGCCCCCTTTATCTACCAGTTGCAGGCGGAGGTGTCGGCCCACCCTTCCGGGCCGTTGTCCCGTTATCCGCCGCTGGAGGGTACGGTGACGGCTGCCGTGCAACATATGCGCGAACTGGGGGCGGATACCCTGGTACTCCGTTCTGCCGCCATGAAAGCGCGGTTTGGCAACGATGATCGCTTTCAACGCGAGGCGGAGATTGGCCCGTTTCTGCTGTTGCGACTGCGACAGGAGACGCCATTGGTGGCACTGTTGGATGTACCCGTGCAGGCCGAGGGGCGGGTGGAGTGGTTGGATCTGGCCTATCGCCGCTTTTTGCTGGACTTTCCTTATGTCGAGCGCAAGGTGTTTTTGCAGGCGGGGGAGAGTCTGCCCCCGCTGCCGGCCCATTGTGCCGGGGGAACGGTTCGTTTGGAGCGGTTGCAACGGGAAGAGATACAGATTTACACCGACCGGCCAGGTTGTCCCCTGTTGGTGCGCATGAGTTATCATCCCAAATGGCGCGCATTGAGCGGCGAAACCATATATCTGGTGGAGCCGTTTTTTATGCTGCTTTTTCCCAGGGGGGAGCAGGTAACGTTGGCCTATCTGCCCAATGGAGCCGACCAGATGGGGGTGTTGTTGACCGCTTTGGGTGGGGTCTGGCTGCTTGTGTTGCTGATGCGGTCGGTTGGGAGCCCCTGTCAAACCGTTTCGCCACCGGTTGCCGTGGCCGGTTATCCGTTGGGGATGGGGTTGGCTGCCGTGTTGTTGCTGGCTGGTTGGTGGTATGGCCCGGATCGGGGCTATCAGGCGGGTCATGCGTTGTTCAATCAGGGTCGTTTTACCGAGGCGGCGCAACTGCTGGATCAGGCGGTGGAGGAGCGGCGGGGTTGGTCCCGGCACGGTGAGGCCCTTTTCTGGGCGGGGATGGCCTGGGAACGGGGGGGGCATCTCCAGGAGGCGGCCTGGCGTTATCATCGGTTGATGGAACGCTATCCGGCGGGCATGTTCACGGCGGAGGCCATCCATCGATTGATTGGGTGGTATCGGCAGCAGGGGGAGGTTGTGCAGGCGCGCAGGCTGCTGGATCATCTGAAGAGCCACTATCCGGCCTCCCGTTGGTTGCGTCGCACGCTGGCGGTGGTTTCTGCGCCGTGAGGCCCACCTTTTCCGCAATCAGATAGGGGGGGCGTTGTTGTAATTCCCGATAAATATTGGCCAGGTACAGGCCGATCACGGCCAGGCCCAGCAGGATGCAGCCGCTGCTGGAGAGTATGATCACGGTCAGGAAGGCGAGGGCGGCGGTGGGTTCGGTCGGCAAGTTGTCGGGGTTCATCTGGCCCAGCAGCAGGGCGGCCAGCCACAGGAGTATGGCCAGTATCGGGAGGAGGGTTAACGGCAAAAAGCTGAAGGCGGTGATGGCCCGCAGGGCGTAGGTGGTGAGTTTCCAGTATCCCCAGCGGTTGTTGTGGTCGGGGCGGCGTTTGGGGACGGCAAAGGGGAGGGTGGTTTGTGGAAATCCCACCCAGCAGCTGAGTCCCCGCATGAAGCGGGTGCGTTCCGGCAGTTGTTCGGTCAGGATATGGACCACCTGTTGATCCAGCAGCTTGTAGTCGGAGGCCATGGTCAGGGGCAGGCCGGAGAGGTGGCTGAACAGGGTATTGAACAGCTGGGAGAGGCGGTTGTGCAGCCAATTTTTGGGTTGTTTTGACACTTTGATGGCGTGGACGATGCGGGCTCCGGCGCGCCAGGCCTGATAGAGGTCGGGGATCAGGGCCGGGGGGTGTTGCAGGTCGGCATCCATGGTGATCACGGCCGGGCTGTGGGCGTGGCGCAGGCCGGCCAGCAGGGCGGCCTCTTTGCCAAAGTTGCGGGACAAGCGCAATCCTTTGATGCGGGGATCCTGTTGGTTGGCCTGTTTGATCTGGTCAAAGGTGTTGTCCCGGGAGCCGTCGTCCACCACGATGATTTCGTAGTGTTCGCTCACCTGTTGGAGGCTGCTGGAGAGGCTGGCCAGGGTTTCCCGCAGCAGCAGCCCTTCTTCAAAGGCGGGGATGACCACGCTGAGCATGTTGTCTGATTTCACCGGGTCTTCCTTTCAGCGTTGTTTTTGCTGTTAAAACTATTGCAGGGGTCCGGGGACCGTCACGGTCCCCGGTGGGGTGCAGGGGCAAAGCCCCTGCATGTAACGGGCGCGCTTTCACAGAAGCCCATTTGCGCAGCAAATGGGCGCAGCGCGCCCAAAACGCCCCGCAGGGGCACTGCTGGAGGGCGGCAGCCCGACCGAACGCTGGCCAAGTTTGGGAGGGTTTGGAAAAAAAACATTCCTGGCCTTGTATCAGAAAAAAAACTGCATATCCGAAGCTTCTGGTTTCTCATCCAAGCATTTTCCATGACATAACCGTGCGCGTCGGGCTGCCGCCCTCCCAAGGTCGCCCCTGCGGGGCGGTTTTGTGCGCGTTGCGCCCATTTTCTGCGAAAATGGGCTTTGGGAAAACGCGCCGTTCATGCAGGGGCTTTGCCCCTGCACCCCACTGGGGACCGTGACGGTCCCCAGGCCCCTGCAATTGTATAAAAGAAGATCGCAATCACGTTAGCGCATATGGGGCTTTGCCCCTGCACCCCACTGGGGACCGTGACGGTCCCCAGACCCCTGCAATCGTTCAAAGGAAGACCGCAATCCTGTTGGCGCATATTTAGGGTGCCGACGCAGCCGGTTCTCCGGCAATCACATGAGCCGTCTCCAGAAAGGTGGCAAGTTTTTCTCCCAGCATGTGCGCGCCATGAATATTAAAATGCACGTCATCATAATAGGTTGTGACATCCTTTGGCAACTGCTGATCGGTGTCAAAACAGGGTATCTGCGCGCTGCGGCAAAAAGAGAGGGTGACATCGTTATAACGGGCCAACAAACGGGCCATCACCCGGGCCGAATAATAGTGTGTCGCTGGCTGGGAACCAAAAAAATTGTGATCCACGGAACCAAACCAGAGCAACGCCTCCTCTGCAGGCGACATTGCCGTTTTGTAAAGCGTGCCTTGTGTCATCAACACCAACGGCACCCCGGCCGTTTTGGCCATCTGTGCCATGCGGGCTAAATTGTCGCGGAAAGGCTCCAGGCACTGCCCAATATCGGGCTCGGTATCGACCAGGATCGCCTGCTGGCGTCGCTGACGTTGCTCCTGATAGAACAGACCGGCCGCATCCTGCACCACATAGGGGCCTGCAGGGTTGCGCTGCACGGCCCTGTCTCCCATGGCCACCCGACGCCACAACCGTTGCCATTGCCAAAGCCCCAGATCAGACCAGTCAATCTGCGCAAAGACATGACGGCGATAGCTGGCCGGATAACCTGGCTCGGCGGCCAGACGGGCGTTATCCCGTATCGCGGCAAGGCCGCCGGAGATGCAGAGGTTCAGATCGTTGATCCCAGCCATGACCAGCAGCCAATGCGGCTTGATCTCCCGCAGGTGGGCCTCCACCTGGACCAGATGGCCAAAGCTGTTGAGACCGGATTTGCCGCTGTTGCCCACCCAAACCCGGCGACGACGGGAAAGTTGTGACTGTAGCTGTCGCGTCCAAACATCGGTATCATCCAGAAAGAGACACTCCGTCGTGCTGCCCCCGATCGCCAACCCTTTCATCACCCCCGCCTCCCGGGGCAGGGGATCTCCTCGCAATCCTATATCATTGATGCTGAAGTGAGATTCCCGATAGTCCACCCCCGGCATGATGCCCGCTGCGGGCACGAAGCGGCTGCTGCTGTTGGGTGCAAACAAAAAATGGCGCACCGGCACCGAGCCGACTCCCCAGCGCAGCAGAGCCTCGCCGGCCAGTATGGCCAGGGTGAGGGAGAGCAGCAGCAGGCTGCCGTTGACAGGCCATCGCCAGAGCAAAGCCAATACCAGCAGGCCAGCGGTCACTCCCGGCAACCAGGCTGCATCGTTGCAGTGGCCGGGTGACAATTGAAACGGTTCAGCCCATGGTCGGACATGTTGATCATAGTGTGCCTGGGTATGGTGACAATAGGCTGCTGTGACCAACGCCTGGGCAGCTTCAGGCTGATCCGTATCCTGGTAGAGTCGGAGCAGTGAGCCGTCAAAACGCGCCTGTTGTTCCGGTTCCAGCGCGAGGTCACGGGCCTGCTGCAGGTAGGCCAGGGCCTGTTGGTTATTGCCTTGTTGTTGCCAGGCGTTGGCGATATAGGAGAGATAGTTGGCCGCATCCTGGAGGCGTCCCTCGGCCAGATGAAACCGCCTGTTCTCCTCAAGGTAGGGGATCGCTGCAGCAAAGTTGCCGGCCGCCAGCAGGGCAAAGCTGAGTTGATGGCGGGCGACCGCTGCCTGCATCGGTTGTCCAGCCCGCAAATACAGACCGATGGCCGTTTTGAAGGGGGGGATGGCGGCTTCGTAGTGGTGGTGGTCGTACAGAAGATTGCCCTGTGCGGTCAACGAGTCGGCCTCGCTGGCAGCGACAGAGGTCAGGGGGAGGAGCAGAAAAAACAGGGTGCAGAGTATGGGCAGCAACGGTCTGGTATCCGATGGCGTCAATGATGTTTTTCTTTAGTGTCGCGACCGCGTTGATCGAGTATAACCGCTGGGGGGATTTGTAGGCAAACGCTTATGGAACCCGGGGAAGATAATCTTCCCCGGGTTGTTGAACAGTGAACAGTGCCAACCAGATCAGGGCTGACATCCCTCCGGTGCCACGGTGGGCGGTCGTCTGGAGGCGGGGTCGGCCGCGTGTTTGGCAAACAGCCGTACCCCCTGGTACACCCACCAGGCCCGCAACCGCCACATGCCATCCTCTATGCAGATGCGTTGCAAAATCCGGTCTGCCTGATCTTTGGTTGTCTCAGGATCAAGCAACTTTTCCCGCATGAGTTGATACAGAGCATCATGCACCAACGACCCACGCATGAAGGTCAGGGTGTCGATGGTTGGCCCGGACGGTCCATCCCAGGCATATCCTTCGAGAATGGTCAGATTTCCCGCCAAATCCAGCGTGATATACTCGGTGCTGACCGGGGCTGTCGGTATAATATCAATAACTTCTGTATAATCTTTTATCAGCTGGTATTTGTATCCGCCGTTGTATGTAATGCATTTCATCTGTTTTTTCTCCCGAGCAGCGTCTGCGTTGTTCATTCTATTTGTTGATTTATCCAACGGTATTGGACAATACAAGATTGGCAAAAAGATAAAAATAATATTTTTTTGCGCTTTCAAAATCAACAAAAATATGATCAAAACACCAAAACATCTGCAATGGATCCCATGCAGGGGCTT
This sequence comes from Magnetococcales bacterium HCHbin5, assembly GCA_002753505.1. Classification (GTDB taxonomy): domain Bacteria; phylum Pseudomonadota; class Magnetococcia; order Magnetococcales; family Magnetaquicoccaceae; genus Magnetaquicoccus. The sequence continues at coordinate 31,894 of PEAG01000035.1, forward strand.
TGCCTTGACATGACCGTGTGGTTTGTCAGCCCTGGGCGAACAAGCCACCCACCCGGTACTGGATGGCCTCCGCCAGATGCAGCGGCAAAATCTGGTCCGCATCATCCAGATCCGCAATGGTACGAGCCACCTTCAGGATGCGGTTGTGACTGCGGGCGGAAAATCCCAACCGTTGACCAGCGGTCAATAACAGGATGCGACCCTCCTCCGTCAAGGCCGCACTATGCTCCAACGCCAACCCATCCAGGCGGGCATTGCAAATGCCTGCACCATTGCGCTGCAACTGTCGCCGTCGGGCCTGGACAACCCGTTCGGCCACCGCCTCCGAACTTTCGCCGGTCGGCATTCCCACCAACACCTCCTGGGGAACCGCCGGTACCTCCACATGCAGATCAATCCGATCCAACAAAGGCCCTGATAACCGGGAACGATACTGCTCAATGCGCATGGTCGAGCAACGACAGCTCCGATGGGTCGAACCCAGATAGCCGCAGGGGCAGGGATTTGAGGCGGCAACCAGTTGAAAAGAGGCGGGAAAACGGGTCGATAACGCCGCACGGGAAATGTGTACATCACCGGATTCCAACGGTTCACGCAACACCTCCAGAGCCGTGCGACCAAACTCTGGAATTTCATCCAAAAACAGCACCCCCCGATGGGCCAGACTGACCTCCCCGGGGCGTGGATGGCCGCCGCCACCGATCAGGGCCACCTGCGAGGCGGTATGGTGCGGGGCGCGAAAGGGGCGCGTCCCCACAAAAGGCCGCGCCGGATCCAACCGTCCCGCCACCGAATGGATTGTGGTCACCTCCAACGCCTCATCCAGCGTCATGGGCGGCAAAATACCCGGCAGACACTGGGCCAACAAGGTCTTTCCCGAACCGGGTGGGCCGCTCATCAATAAATTGTGGCCTCCCGCCGCCACCACCTCCAGGGCCCGACGGGCATACTCCTGCCCCTTCACCTCCCGCAGGTTGCGTTGCGGTCGCTTCTCTTCCCGCACCCACTGCTGCCAATCGGTGACCGGCAACGGTGTCAAGGGTTCAACTCCCAGCAGATGGCGAATCAATGCCAACAAAGTGGGGGCTGCCACCACCCGGACCCCCTCCACGAACGCCGCCTCCAGACCGTTGGTCTCCGGCACAACGATCTCCTCGATCCCCATCTGCCGGGCATGGATCGCCGCCGGCAGGGAGCCTGCAATGGGTTTCAACCGCCCATCCAATGCCAACTCCCCCAAAAAAAGCCGCCGATGCAGGGCCGCTACCGGCAACTGCTCCATGGCAGCCAGCAGCCCCAACGCCATGGGCAGATCATAGGCACTGCCCACCTTGGGCAGATGGGCCGGAGCCAGATTGATCGTAATATGCAGCGTTGGCAGCTTGAAACCGGAATTTTTCAAAGCAGCCCGAATGCGATCTTTGGCCTCCCGTACCGCTTCATCGGCCAACCCCACCACACTCAATGCCGGCAGACCCCGGCTCAGGTCCACCTCCACCTCTACCGGGACTGCCTTGACCCCCTCCATGGCAATCGTATTGACACATGCCAGCATCCGATTTGCACCCCTTCCGCTTTTTTCGGGACATCGATCCACAGGCCCAAAAGACCATTTTGATGGCCGGAGTCTTCCAACACTCGCCTTATGTGCGCCGATAGACCAGCACCCGCTCCTCCAGCATGTCTTTCATGGCATATTTGACCCCCTCACGCCCCAGACCGGAGTCTTTTACCCCGCCATAAGGCATGCTGTCGACCCGGAAAGAGGGCACATCGTTGTGGATGACCCCACCCACCTCCAGGGTGTCAAACGCCTGCATCACCGTATCAAAATCGTTGGTGAACACGCCGCATTGCAAACCAAACCGGGAGTCATTGGCCCGCTGAAAGGCCTCCTCCATGCTTTCCACCGAACTGAGCGTCACCACCGGCCCGAACGCCTCATCGGCATTGACGCGACAGTTGGGGCTGACCTCCTCCAGAATGGTGGCCGCCATGCTGTTGCCCTGACCGATGGGAGCCACCGTATGACCGGTGATCAACTCGGCCCCCTGGTCCAACGCCTCCTGGATCCAACCCTGCAACCGCTCCCGATTGGAGCGGTCAATGACCGGTCCCAAGGTGGTGTGGGCATCCAAGGGGTCTCCCGTGCGCAACGCCTCGGTGGCCTGTTTGAAGCGGGCGCGAAACTCGCCGATGATGGCCTGGTGCAAAAAGATACGCTGCACCGAGATGCAGACCTGACCGCATTGATAAAAGGCTCCCATCACAGCCCTGGCAATCAGCCAGTCCCAGTCCCGCACATCCTTGTCGACGATCAACCCCGCATTGCCGCCCAGTTCCAGCACCACCTTTTTTTTACCCGCCTCCCGTTTCATCTTCCAGCCCACTTCGGGGGAACCGGTGAAGGAGAGCAGTTTGATCCGTTCATCGGTGACCAGCATCTGCCCGGCCTGGCGGTCACAGGGCAGCACGGAAAATCCACCCGGCGGCCAGCCGGAGGCCTGAATCAGCTCTGCCAGCAGCAGTGCGGTCAGCGGTGTCTTGGAGGCCGGTTTCAACACCACCGGACAACCGCATGCCATGGCGGGGGCAATCTTGTGAATGGCCAGGTTCATGGGAAAGTTGAACGGCGCAATGGCGGAGACAACCCCGATGGGGTAGGGGCGCACCAACGCCTGCCGCCCCACCGCCATGGCATTGATCCCCAACTCATAGGCCTCGCCCTGGATGCGGGTCGCCTCTCCCACCGCAATGTCAAAGGTGGCGATGGAACGGGCCACCTCCAGGCGGGATTCGGCCAGGGTCTTGCCGTTTTCCTGGGAGAGGGTACGAACAAACAGTTCCTGTTTGGCGGCAATCCCATCCCGTACCGCTGCCAGGGCCGCTGCCCGTTGATAGGGTGCCATGGCACGAATGGCCTTCTGGGACTCCACCGCCTTGCTGAGAGCCTGCTCAATCTCTGCCGGGCCGCAGAGGGCAACCTGATCCACCATCTCACCGCTGAAAGGGTTGATCACCGCCATCGATTGACCGGTCTCCACCCACTCCCCTGCCAGATACGCTTTTCTCATCGTCTGGGCACCCTATTCGTTGCCTTTTGCCAGTGCCGCTTCCAGATCGGCAACCCGCTTTTCCAACTGCTCGACCCGAATGCGGGTATTGCTGAGCAGCTCCGTTGCGGCATCAAACTCATCCCGCATCACCAGATCAAACCGTTCTATCGCGTCCCGCAGCAGATCATTCACCTTGCGGGTGATCTCTTCCTGGGTCGCGCCCACCTTGTTGAAGACCCCCAAAATATTCTGGGTGATCTGGTCAAGCAGCATATTATCAATTTGCACAGTGTATCTCCTGAGTTTTTAAGGTTATACCGCGTTTTATCCCTTCGGAGTGACAAATTCCAAACCGGGCCGTCCATGGAAATAGCCGTTGCAGAAAGGCTCCCCTTTATGGATCTCCTGCAAACGCGCCAGGGCCTCATCCCCGGCAATTTTATGGTCCAGAGCCTGTTTCCAGATTGTCACCACGGCTGCCATCTGTTGGCTTTGCGGTGACATGCGCAGCACATCCACCCCCATCTGGCGCAGTTGGGGCAGCTCCTGGATCAGGTTGCAGACCCGTGCCGACATGGTTTCCGTGCCGTTTATATTTAAAAATTGTTCCTGTTCCTGGGTGTGGATGATCATCCCATCGGGAAAATCGCCGCATTTGTATTGGCAATTGCTTTTGGAGAGTTGGAAAGCCCGGGCGGTGTAACAGCGGGCGGAAAAGGTCAATGGCAGGTGGCCAAAGGCAAACAGCTCCATTTCGGGCCGTTCCGCCCCGCAGCCTGCGATGATGGCGGCCAGGGCGGGTTGGGCCAACTCTACCGGCAGTACCACCCGTTTCACCCCCATACGGGCCAGAAAGGCAACGGTGGCGGAGTTGTAGGTGTTGATGTGCGGGCCGGCCACCAGTGATTGTCCTTCCCCGATTCCCATCCCTCCCATGTCGTTGACCTCCAGCCAGACCCCTTGTCTGTTGGCTTCGTCGGCCACCTGGCGCAGGGCACTCTCCTCCTCTGCATTCATCACCAGTCCCAGGGTGGAGAAGACCACCGTTTTGCCCGATGGTTTGAGCAATTCGGCCAGTTCGCCCAACTCCTGCGGGGTGAGGTGGTAGCGTTTGGAACAGACCACCTCTCCAATGTAGAGAATGTCAGCGTCGGTCTCGAAGGCCATGCGCTGGTAAAACTGTCGAATAGCCTTTTTTCCCCACTCAAACAGGCAGGGACCGATGGCAATTTTCATAACAACCGACTCTCCTGGCGGATAACAAAACGACAAAAGACGAGTCTAGCCTAGCCAGGGGGATAAACGCAACGCACCTGACGCGGCAACAGAGCCATTCCATACTTCTCTTAATCTTTTTAACGATTGCAGGGGTCCGGGGACCGTCACGGTCCCCGGTGGGGTGCAGGGGCAAAGCCCCACATATGCGCCAACATGATGACCACGCCCGTGCTTTTCCTAATCTTTTTAACGATTGCAGGGGTCCGGGGACCGTCACGGTCCCCGGTGGGGTGCAGGGGCAAAGCCCCACATATGCGCCAACATGATGACCACGCCCGTGCTTTTCCTAATCTTTTTAACGATTGCAGGGGTCCGGGGACCGTCACGGTCCCCGGTGGGGTGCAGGGGCAAAGCCCCACATATGCGCCAACATGATGACCACGCCCGTGCTTTTCCTAATCTTTTTAA
>PEAG01000161.1 GCA_002753505.1 Magnetococcales bacterium HCHbin5
TGGGCGCGTTGCGCAAATTTTCTGCGAAAATTTGCTTTGGGAAAACGCGCAGTTCATGCAGGGGCTTTGCCCCTGCACCCCACCGGGGACCGTGACGGTCCCCGGACCCCTGCAATTGTTTGACCCCTGCAATTGTTTGTTGAAGAACGAAGGGTCTGTTCCTGAACCTTGCCAGGGCGGTACCCTTTGGACTAGCATGAAGGACCGTTTTGCCAACACGATCAAGAGGGAATCATGGAACGCGACCAGGCTATTCAATTCATGCTCGATCTGCTGAAGGCGATGCTGCAGGCCGGAGGCTCGGATCTGTTCATAACGGCAGGGTTTCCACCCGCTGCCAAACTGGATGGCCGCATGACCCGCCTGACCGAAGCACCCCTGACCGCCGGAGATACCCAGGTGCTGGCCAGAGCTATCATGAATGATCGCCAAATCAAGGAGTTCGACGCCACCAAAGAGTGCAACTTTGCCATCCAACCCGCCGGCATCGGACGCTTCCGGGTCAACGCCTTTATCCAGCAAGGCCGGACAGGCATGGTGCTGCGTACCATCACCACCGCCATCCCGGTGTTTGATCAGTTGGGCCTGCCCCCCATCCTGAAAGAGGTGGTGATGGAAAAAACCGGCCTGGTCCTGGTGGTGGGCGGAACCGGCTCCGGTAAATCCACCACCCTGGCCGCCATGCTGGGGGTGCGCAACGCCGGCAGCCATGGCCACATCATCAGCATTGAAGATCCCATCGAATATGTCCACCCCCACATCAACTGCCTGATCACCCAACGGGAGGTCGGGGTGGATACCGAAAGCTGGCAGGCCGCCTTGAAAAATACCCTGCGCCAGGCACCCGACGTCATTCTTATCGGTGAAATTCGCGACCAGGAGACCATGGAACATGCCATCAACTTTGCAGAGACCGGCCACCTGGTACTCTCCACCCTGCACGCCAACAATGCCAACCAGGCCCTGGACCGCATCATCAACCTGTTCCCCACCGACAAACGGCAACAACTGCTGATGGATCTCTCCCTGAACCTGCGCGGGATCATCTCCCAACGACTGGTCCGGAAAGCGGGCGGGGGACGGGTGGCCGCCATCGAAATATTGCTCCGATCCCCCCTCGTCTCCGACCTGATTTTTAAAGGAGAGGTGCATGCCATCAAAGAGGTGATGAGCAAATCCAACGAACTGGGCATGCAAACCTTTGACCAGGCCCTGTTCGCACTGTACGAAGCGGGACAGATCAGCTACGAGGATGGCCTGCGCTACGCCGACTCCGCCAACGAACTGCGCCTGCGGATAAAACTGGAGAGCAAAGGGGCCAAAAAAGCCGACTGGAGCCAGGACGGAGCCTCCCTCTCCCTGATCTCCAAAGAGGAACACTAAACAGGAGAGTCGTCGATGAAGGTGACGCCCTATCTGGAACTGATGATCGAGAAAAATGCCTCCGACCTCTATTTTACCCCCGGCGCATCGGTGCGGATGAAGGTGGAGGGCAAAATGGCCACCGTGGGCCGGGATGTGCTGGACGCTGCCGCCGTCGAGGCCATCGTCCTGGATGCCATGAATGCAGAACAGGTGGCCCTCTTTAAACAAAATCTGGAGATCGATTTTGCCCTCTCCCTGGCCGACAAGGGACGCTTCCGGGTCAACGCCTTCCACCAAAAAGCGCAACCCGCCATGGTGTTGCGCTTTATCCGTTCACAAATTCCCGACCTGGATCAACTCCACGTCCCCCCCGTTCTCAAGGAGTTGATTCTCCATAAACGGGGTCTGCTGCTGATGGTGGGCGGCACCGGCTCCGGCAAATCCACCACCCTGGCCGCCATGATCCAACATCGCAACGCCAACGCCGGCGGCCATATTCTCACCATCGAAGACCCGGTGGAGTTTATCCATCCCCACCTCAAATCCATCGTCAACCAACGCGAGGTGGGCATCGATACCCACTCCTACGCCGCTGCCCTGAAAAGCAGCCTGCGGGAGGCACCGGATGTGATCCTGATCGGCGAAATTCGGGACCGGGAGACCATGGAGGCCGCATTGGAGTTGGCAGGCACCGGCCATCTGGCCATCTCCACCCTGCACTCCAATAATGCCTACCAGGCCCTGACCCGTATCATCAACATGTTTCCCCAACCGCTACACAAACAGCTCTTTATGGATCTCTCCCTCTATCTGCGGGCCATCCTGTCCCAACGTCTGGTGCCCAGCGCGGATGGCAAACGACGGGCCGCGGTCGAGGTGATGATCAACACCCCCTACATCGCGGAACTGATCCTGAAAGGGGATATCGAGGGCGTACGGGCGGCAATGGCGGAAAGCGGCGAACACGGCATGCAATCTTTCGATGCCGCCCTGTTCGCCCTCTACCAGGAAGGGGCGGTCTCGCTGGAAGAGGCCCTCAACCACGCGGACTCCAGGGCCAACCTGGAGGCAAAAATCCACTTTGGTTGACCCGATCGAACGCGATACGCCTCAATCCAGCCAATCCGCCGGATGGGAGGATTCGGCATAACTTCTCATAAAACCAAAACAGTATCCCGCCTGCCGCAGGCGATGGATCAAGGTCTGGATCAACGCCATCCCCTCCTTGCCGTTAAAATTCTGGTCGTGCATGAGCAGTACCACCTTGTTGGGCTTGACAGAATCATGGTTGGCAAACCGCTTGATGATCCGGTCAGCCAGGTGGTCAGGATTTTCCATCTGCCTGGTTTTTCTGTCTTTTTTCCATTCAATATCCCAGCCATAGAGGATGAATTGATGCTCGAACAGTTTGGCAACCCCGGCGGGAACACGATCGATGCGGTTGGCCGGATAGGTTTGATCGTTGGTGTAATAGTGTTCAAAACGCCAGTCGATCCGACCAGGCAGGCGGGCCAGGAAAGGCGGCGACAAAAATCCCAAAAGGGTGCTGTTTTGCTTGAAATCTTGCAACATGCCCTCGGGATCGTTGTAGAAGGCTTGATACTGCTCCTTGGCATGGGAAAAGGAGTGGTTGGCCACCTGTGCCCAGGGACTGGCTTGCAGATTGCGGAATATTTTCATTCGGGTCGGGCTGATCTGAATATGGGCACCGATCAGAAAAAAGGTGCCAGGTACCTTTTCCCGACTCAACAGATCCAGAATATCCTGGGTGCTGATGCGTGGGCCATCATCAAAGGTCAGATAGACCGTATTGACCTCTCCATGGCCGCGCAACGGGAGCAGACAACCAACCAGAGCAAGGCAGCAGAACAGCAAAGTACGACAACAGACCTTCATGTTGCAAACACCTAAACCGGGTACAGGTTGGGAGAGAGAGCCCTCTGGGAGATAAGGCAGCAAGCCGTATCAGGGTTGGTCTAGAGATCGTTTTGATCCATGACGGGCGGGCCGGCATCACCCTGCTCAGGAAGGATGAACAGGCCGGACTGCACGGAGGATCCCCCGGGGGCACCGGGTCCCATCATCCATCCGCGATGACCCGCCGGGCACTCCACCTGCATCCAGCCGTCACGGCTCTGGAGGATACGGAGCGGCGTCTGTTTTGGCAACTCTTTAATCGACACCCCCCCCATTTGTGGGGTGTCGTAAAGCGTGACCTCTGTAGAGGGGGTCAACCAACTCTCCTGCAGGGTTGCAGGCAGGTCGGTCAATACCGGTGCGGTTGTGGGAAGACTCTTTGCCTCCGTTGGCGGCGGGGAGGAAGATGCCTCAAGCATGTCACTCAGGTTTGGCTCTTCTGCAGGGCCAATTTCCCTGAT
>PEAG01000036.1 GCA_002753505.1 Magnetococcales bacterium HCHbin5
TTCTCCCGGGGGGAGTGATATTTCCTGACCTGTTTTGACATGGTGCATACCTCCGTTGGTTGGCCATTATATCCGGCTTACCCGAACGAGGCAATCGTTACATTCCGTCTGAGGCAACACAGTTGCAGATGCGACCCTGCCGACAATGATTTGTCGTGCGATGCCGCTCTTTCCCGCCCACTCAACCCAACAGCTGACGGGCATGAAAAGAGGATCGGGCCATTGGATGGCTCTCCACCGCCAAAAACCCCATATTCAACGCCTCCTGCTTCCACTCAACAAACTCCTCCGGCGCAAGATAACGTACCACCCGATGGTGCAACCGACTGGGTTGCAAATACTGGCCAATGGTCAACAACGAAACACCAGCCTGCCGCAAATCCAGCAACAGGTGGGAAACCTCTCCAGGAGACTCCCCAAGACCCAGCATGATGCCAGACTTGGTCCGCACGCCTGCCCCAGCCATGCCCCCTTCCCTACCATGTTCTCTCTGATACGCTGCCGCCTGGGCCAAAACAGCCAACGAATAATCATATCGGGCCGCCGGACGAAAAACGGGATACAGACGCTCCACCGTCTCCATGTTATGGTTGAACACCGTCGGAGCCGCTGCCAAAACCCGCTGCAACGCCCCCTCTTTGCCGCGAAAATCAGGGGTCAACAGCTCCACCGTCATGGCCGACGCCGCCCCTGTCTCCTCACCCGCCCGCAAAGCCTCAACACAGGCCACAAATTGCCCAGCCCCCCCATCCTCCAAATCATCCCGATCCACCGAAGTGATCACAACATGACGCAGAGCCATGGAACGGGCCGCCACCGCCAAACGGCGCGGTTCATCCCAATCCACCGGCTCCGGACGACCCGTCGGCACCGCACAAAACGGACACCGACGGGTGCAAACAGCCCCCAGAATCATGAAGGCCGCCGTCCCGGACTCCCAACACTCCCCCCGATTGGGACAAGCCGCAGAGGCGCATACCGAATGCAACCCCTGCTGCTGCAACAAACCATGCACCGCCATGTACCCCAAAGAGCGCGGCGCACCCACCTTCAACCAGTAGGGTTTTCGTCCCGCCTCTGATCCCATCGCACCATCCGTTCAACCACCCAAAAGTTCACAAACACCTCACCCTTTGCATCCGCTGACACGGCTACATGACCTCCGCGCCAATTTTGTTAAAAAATTTCTTTTGAATCTTGGCCTTAAAGGTATCCCATTTCAGTTTGGACAGTTCCGCATCATCATGGCCGGACAAAAATCCCAACGGAATTTCAAACCCCCCTGCCCTGGCCTTGCCTCCCCCATAGTAGGAGCCACTCCCCATCCGACCCAGGGTCTCCTTCAAAAATTGGTCGGGCGAGATGGTCAACTTGGTGGTACGCAATGAACCATGGATCTCCTCTTTCTCGTCACTCTGCACAATACCAAACACAATCGCCGTGTGTACCGTCTCTTCGGTCAGCAAAAAATCGGCCGCCTGGGGCAACGCATCCCGATCCGCCGCCCGCAAATACCCAACCCCCGTGATGCAAAATCCAGAACGAATCACCCGATTTTCCAACGCAACCGAGATGACCTCCATCACCTTCTGGCTGCGCTGCTGATGCAATATTTCAACCAGCAACTCCCGATCACAATGGGGCTGCAAAAAGGCTGCTGCGGTAAAATCGACCGGTTGTGCCTCAATCAGGGCAGCCGTCTCGGAAATAATGCCATGCATGAGGGCCGTCGCCAGATTCCGATGCTCCTGACTGGAGACCAATGGCATGATTCCCTCTCGCAAATAGTCAACAAAAATGGAGGCACACGCCCCCACCGCAGGGCGAATGTCGGCAAACAAAGGTTGCAAACCCTCCTGCTGGGCATGGTGATCCACCACAATCAGTACCGGTACGTTGGCCCTCTGCAACCGCTCCACCAGACAAGAGGTGGTTCCCTGACCATCCACAAAAACGCTCCCCTGGTACCGACCCGGAGCAATTTCGTCCGCATCATATTGAATCAAGCTGATGTTCAGCAGATTGACCATGGCGATATTTTCCTGGTGGCTGATACGGCCCCCATACAGCAAATCCACCTCAATACCCCACTGCTCCACCAGACAGCGATAGGCATAACCACAGGAAATGGCGTCAGGGTCTGGAAAATCCTGCAAAATTACCGCATGCCGCTCCCCTGCGCGCCCCTTCAACAAGGCGGCCAGTTGGCTGCTTTTTTTGTGTACCCCCTCTTCAATCAGGACGGTGTCAAACTCTTTTTTCATGGGAAATCTCTCCATTGCAGATCAATACTTGACCAAAGGCCCTGTTCGTTTGCACCATTGCGCATGCACCGGAAGTCATCCTGCTCATTCTGACTGCAGCCGCCGTCTTTTACCATTATCCCCGTCGCAGGCGGGTATAGCAACCCAACCAAAGGAGAATACCATGGCAGAAATCACCGCCCGGGTCAAATTGATTGAAGGCATGCAAATGTTGGCAGAATCCGGATCGGGCCACACCCTGGTCATGGACGCCGCGCCAAGCGTGGGCGGACGGGATATGGGCATCCGTCCCATGGAGCTTTTTTTGGTCGGGTTGGGAGGCTGTGCCTCAATCGATCTGCTGACCATTTTGCGTAAAGGACGCCACGCCGTCTCCGACTGCGTCGCCACCATTCGAGGCCTGCGCGCAGAGGAGGATCCGAAAGTGTTTCTCGAGATTTATATTCATTTCACTGTTACCGGCAAGGCACTCCCGGTCAACGCCGTCGAACGGGCCATCCGCCTTTCGGAAGAAAAATATTGCTCTGCAGCCGCCATGTTGAAGAAAACGGCCACCATGCACTCCACGTATGAAATTTTGGAGGGTTGATCCATGCGCTACCTGATTGCCATTGTGCTGTTGCCTCTTTTTTTGCTGCTGTCCGGCGGGTCCGATGTTTCTGCAGCCGAAACATTGCGGGCTGGTGTCGATTATGAACGGATCACCCCCCCGGTGCCCCGCTCCGGCACCAAACCCGAGGTGGTGGAAGTTTTCAACTTCAAGTGCCCGCATTGCTCTTCCCTCGCCCCTCATACCGCCGAGTGGGCCGAAAAAAACAAGGATCGCATCGATTTCCGCTCTGTTCCCGTCTATTGGGGCAAACAGACAGATATTCCGGTTCGGGCCTATTTTGCCGCCGAGTTTCTGGGCAAGGGAGAGGCCATGAAACAGGCCATCTTCCAGGCCCATTTTTCCAATTCTGCCGACATTGAAAATATCGAGGAGATGACATTCCTGGCCGAGGCCACCGGCATGGACGCCCAATCTTTTCGCAGCCAAATGAACTCTTTTGGCGTCTCTGCCAAAATTTCCCAGGCCAAGGCGTTGCAGACAGCCTTTCGAGCCTCCTCAACCCCTACCCTGGTCATCAACGGCCGCTATCAAGTGCTGCCCGGCCGGCATGCCAGGGGGGGAGCGGAAGGGGTGGACTACTCCAGGCTGTTCACGATTCTTGAAACCCTTGTCAACCAGTGAATATTCTGGTTGCCCTCAAACCGGTCCTGGATCCCACCCGACCGGTCCACTTTTTTACCCCTGACAGCGTGACGGATGCACCCTGGCCAGCCCCTCATGCCGGACAGCAGATGGATGAACAGAGTCTCATCAATCCGTTTGACGAGATTGCCCTGGAAGCGGCCATTCGCTGGCGGGAAAGCGGAATTGCCAGTCAGGTGACGGTCATCACGGTCGGACCCTCGGCATGGGAGGCATATCTGCGCACCGCGCTGGCCATGGGGGCGGACCGTGCTGTCCGCATAGAGGCCCCCGCCGCCCTGGAACCCTTTGCGGTGGCGCAATCCCTGGCAGCCTTTGTCAAGGAGGCGGGTACAGAGCTGCTGCTGACCGGTCGGCAGGCGGTGGATGCCGGTTACAATCAAACCGGCGAGATGACCGCTGCCCTGCTGGGTTGGGGAGCGGTGAGCCATGCCACCCGGATCGAGTTCCAGGACCGGGAAGCGGTGGTACTGCGGGGGGTGGAAAATGGCCTGGAACGTTGGGCGGTCAAACTGCCCGCGGTCATCACCGTGGAGTGGTCCCTCAACGCCATCCATACCACTGGTGGCCCCCGTTATGCCAGCCTGCCCAATATCATGAAGGCCCGTCGCAAGCCGTTGGATCAGCTCTCACCCGACCGCTGGGGAGTACACTTTACCCCTCGGTTGCACCATCTCGCCCTCCAACCCCCTGCCCCGCGACCAGCGGGCAAACCACTGCGCAGTGTGGCGGAGTTGCTGGATGTTTTGCAACAGGGGGGGTTCTTGTGAGCAGACAGCTGTCCCAGGGGCGGGTTTTGATGCTGGTGGAAGCGGCCCTCTACTCAGACCCCACCGACAAACGGTTGTCCCAGCTGCTGGGGGCCGTGGCGGTGTTGGGTCCATCTGTTCTGCTCGTGACAGGGAGTCCCTCCCCCACGCTCTTGGCCAGCCTGTGCAGTTGGTCTGGGGTGGCAGAGGTCATTCTGGTGGATGAAACGGCGTCGGGACCGGAACCGCTCAGGACGGATTGGCCGCCCGAAGATTTGGCGGCCTTGATTGTCTCCATGGCGGGAAATTTTTCCCATATCGTGGCAGCCAGCTCCAGCCTCGGTTCAACCGTACTGCCCAGGGTTGCCGCGCGGCTTGCGGGTACCATGGTAACGGGGGTGCAACAGATCTGCGCGGCGGACACTTTTATCCGGCCTCTGCTGGCTGGCAACGGCTTGGCAACGCTCCGTGTCTCAGGCCATCCCATCTGCCTGACCCTTCACTGCGCCGGTTTTGCGCCCGCACTGCAGACGACCCAACCGGCGGCAGCAATACGTACGGTGACCGCAGCCCGCGCAACCAAGTTGGGCTTGTCACGCCTGTTGGAGCGTCTTCCGGTAGAACGGGGGTTGCGGCCGGAGTTGGCCTCTGCCCGGATTGTGGTGGCGGGGGGGGGAGGATTGGCGAAAGCGGACGGCTTTGACTTGATCGAAGCACTGGCAGATCGCCTGGGAGCGGCGGTCGGAGCCTCCCGGGGAGCGGTGGATGCAGAGTTGGCACCCAGTGGCTGGCAGATCGGCCAAACCGGCCATATCATCGCCCCACAACTCTACATCGGTATCGGTATTTCCGGTGCCATTCAACATTTGGCGGGCATCAAGGATGCCAAAACCATCGTCGCCATCAACCAGGATCCCTCAGCCCCCTTGATGCGGATAGCAGACCTGGCACTGGAAGCGGATCTCTTCCAGGCGATCCCGGCTCTGTTGCAAGCCCTCGGCGAAACCGCCTCTACCGGCTGATGTACAATCCAACCCAGATGGGTAAAACGATCAACGACGCTTACGGTGTCTCGTCCCGTAAAACATGAACAGGGAATCCGGGTGATGGCTGTACAAGCTGAAATTTATGGGTTTATCGTTTCCAATCTGTTGATGGGTGCTTCTGTCGAACGGGTTGGCAAACACCTGACCGAGCGCGGATTGAACACAGAGTTGGTCGATACGCTATTACAGCTGGCAAGTTATGTAATATCACAACTGCGTTCAGGATTTTCGCGCGGCACCCTGTTGAATATTATGGAAAAAAAATTCCAGCCTCAATGGGCACAGGAGATCGTTGCAACGGCAAGCAAAAATCATGATGACCTGCTGCTATCACACCTGATCATTGCACAATTTCTGGCAGGGGTATCATTTGCGGAGATCAGGAAAGCCAATCTGCCCAGGGTTGTAAAATACCTGGTCCATGAAGATATGAGTGCGGCAAGGATAGACCAAATCATTGAAGCGGTTGAAAATTTTACCGTACAATCGCGGTTGGGTGTCTCAGCGGGCGATCTGCAACAACTATTCCTGAAGCAGGGGATCAACCCCTGTTTGGCTGCGGGAATCGTTGATAAATTCAGAGCGGATGTAGCAAAAAAGTTGAACCAGGATTTCCAGGCACAGGAGGCGGAACCTGTCAATGAAAATGATACACTGGGGTGCGGAAAATTAGTGTAGATCCCCAGCGACTGACCTACCTTTGGCTGCGTTTTTTTAGGCATGGTGGGTCTATTGTTCCGGTGGGAGGAATGACGAGGGGGCTCAATCCGCATGGCCAAAAAGAATTCTCTGGTGGTTCCTGAGCACTGTCTGTGCCTGCCGTCATAGATTGGCGTAGGCCTCTACCGGAACCTGAATGGTCTTCAAGGGCTTCTTGCCGGTGTTCTGGATGGCATGGAAATCAGCCTCTATGCGCTTCAAGACGGCGGCCTCGAAATACTGTTCGCCGCAGAACTCGCACTCCAGGCAGGGCACACCTGTCACCATCATGAAACGATCACTCAGCCGATACAGGTATTCCACCTGCTTGGCGGCCATGTGCTGGTGACCACAGAAAGGACATTTTCCGGCCATGTCAATCACCCCTCTTGAAAGGCGTTTTGAATTTCGGCGGGGTGGAAATGTAGACGGTGATGATCACCATCCGGTCATCCCATTGCCCGCAAACCACATGCACGGGTTTTCCCCAGTGGGTGAAACCGACCACCAGACAGCTTTCCCCGCGCCCGCTGTCGTCGTATTGCTCCAGTATCCGCCCGGTGAGGATGGCTTGTTCCACCTCCTCCAGGATCAGACCGTCGTTGCCCCGTTCCCGGTCGCCGTGGCGGGAGTAGAGATAGGCCCCATCACGGACGCAACGGTGTATCCAGTCAAGGTCCATACTTCATACCTATTCTATTAGCGGGGATCCGGTTCAGGGTTATCCGGTTCCGATTCATCCAGAGGCCCGTCCGAATTGTCGTAATGGCTGGCCAGCTTGCCGCGCACCACAATGGGGCCGGCGGTGAAGGTGACCTCCTCCCGGATCTGGGATTGGGACCAGCCCGCCCGTACCACCGCTGGGGTGATGAACTTGGTGCAGATGTCCCGCTCGCTCAAATGCTTTTTATTTTCCATGCAATGGGCTAAATCCTCAATCCAGACTAATCACCGTTACTGTTTCAGATTTTTCAACATATTCGATTGTGTCTGTCGATCACCAGATTTTGACAAACAGATTGATGCGTCCGACTGGAGAGAGGTGGCCACCGAAGTTGATCTTGAAAAAGCGATTGCGCGCGACCCCGACGCCCGCAAGGGCGCGCTGTACTCTATCATCGCCAAATTGGGCACACTGTCGCAGGAGCAGGCACGAGAAATGTTTATCCATGCCCTGCCTGTCCTGCAACACAACGCGCAAATCCTGCGCAACAACCTGTTTCCTGTCGAATCGATTTTCCAGGAAATCATGCGTGAACTATCGGGACAATCATAACGCTCGTCGAAACGCACACCGGCTGCGCGCAGGAGACCACCCGATCACAGCAGAACAATGACTACCTTTTCCGCCACGGCGAAGCGGTCTTGGAAAAAGTTTTCCACGGACCGGCCAACTGTTTGCGGATATTGGCACTCTGATAACTGCGCCAACCGATCAAGGCACCGGCAAAACTGTGGAGTTCCGGATCTTGTACCCCTTTGAGCAACCCTTCCAACAATCGGGGCATGACGGCCACATCATTCATGATGCCAAGCAGGCCCTGAACCTCCTTCAATTGCAGGGTAAACTCCGCCATCTCCCTGGGATTGAACAGCGCAGAAAAAAACTCGGTGGCATAACGCAATTTTTTGCACTCGATGCGCAACTGATGCAGCTCCTCATCAGACATGCTCTCCAGATCGGCCCCAACCGCCAGCGCAACCGACATCCGCTTGCCCAACACCCGTTTGGCATAATGGACAACACTGGTACCCAAATAGGCCCTGGTATCCGAAGGCATATCCACCTGGAACCAACCCCGAACCTTGATCCACTGGTCAAAGTGGGTGGCAAAGGTTTTGTAGCGGTCGCTGTCCAGTAACTGACGCAGTCGTTCATATGCTGCATCCTGGTGCTGGACAGCCAAGAGCCGCAACTTTTTCTCTCCCTCTTGCAAGGGAGTCTTGCCGGTCAAACTCTCCAACCCCTCAGAAATAAAGACATCCAAATCCCGCGTGGGACCAAACTCACTGGCCACCCAACGCATCTCCTCATTCCACGGATCGGTAATGGCCCTGGGGATCGCCTTGCGAAAGATGGTGATGGCAGAACGCAGACGGCGCAGCGATACCCGAACCTGATGCACACCCTCGATATCCTCGCGATTGTAGGCGACCGGAACCCAATGGAGTACATCATCGAAGTTGTGGCGCAGAATGGCATCAAATGCCTCATTCACGCTCTGTCCGGGAGACAAGACGACGGGTTTTCTGATGGATGGAAGTGCCATGGTATCATTCTACTCGATCAATGGAGGTTTCTGGAGGGAGAAACGGACTGGAATCAATCCTGTCGATCCCGGGCAACTGACGGGGGTTCGACAACGCCCCCACCCAAAAGATGCCCACACAATTCTGGCGGTATCCTATCACATGGCGCAGGATTTTGTCTATACGGATAACACAAATCCAGGCAAAGTCGATCCATACAAACTTTGCTCTGCGCCATGCCGACAGGGTACGACAGTCGACGCAGCCGTCTCCCCGGACACAACTTTTTTTGCTGGCCGGTTCTGGAAAATTTGCTCACCAACCCCAAATGGATCTACTATTCAGACCGGTTTGAATCGGTCCGCGAGACACATTCATCCGGGACATGCGCCGCACCTGTACGAGCAAGGAAGGAATGAATCATGGCAATTCGCGTGGGAATCAATGGTTTTGGCCGGATAGGGCGCATGGCGTTTCGGAGTGCCTGGCAGCGACTGGACGGCATCCAGTTTGTCCATATCAATGATGCCGCAACGGATGCCACCTGTGCAGCCCACCTGCTCAGCCATGACTCCACCCACGGACGCTGGAACCGGCCGGTAACGAGCAGCCCCACCACCCTCAAGGTGGATGGTCAGCAGATTGGCTACAGCATGGCCCAGGCGATCGATACAGCTCCGTGGCGTCAGCAAGGGGTGGAGTTGTTGCTGGAGTGTTCGGGCCAGTTCAAAAGCAGGGCCGCCCTGCAACCCTGTTTCGAACAGGGAATCAAAAAAATTGTGATCTCTACGCCGGTTTATGGCCCAGAGACCCTGAATGTCGTCATGGGAGTCAACGATGCCCTGTACGACCCGACCCGTCATGGGGTGATTACAGCCGCTTCATGCACCACCAACTGCCTGGCCCCTGTTGTCAAGGTCGTGCTGGAAAATTGGGGAATTCGGCGTGCCTCTTTCACCACCGTTCACTGCATCAACAATTCTCAGAGTATTGTAGATCAATATCGACCTGATCTCCGTCGCGCCCGGGCCGCCAACCTTTCCATGATCCCCACCAGTACCAGTGCTGCCCAGGCCATCGTACACATTTTTCCAGAACTGGCAGGTAAAATAGCGGGCCTGGCGGTGCGGGTGCCACTGCTCAACGCCTCCATGACGGACATGGTTTTTGAGACAAGAGAGGCCACCGATGCGACAACGGTCAACGCACTGCTCGAAGCCGCATCGGAGGGATACTTGAAAGGCATTCTTGGATATGAAACCTTACCCCTGGTCTCCATTGACTACAGCAATGATCCACGATCTGCCGTCATAGACTCCCTGGCCACCCAGGTCATCGATGGCACCCATCTCAAGCTGCTGGCCTGGTATGACAACGAGACCGGCTACGCCAACCGCCTGATTGAACTGCTGCACAAGGTTGCCCGAACACTGTAAAATTGCCCCCGCTCAGGCCGCCCGGACCGGCTTTGCATACCCAAGGAGAGACAAGTCAAAGGTCAGAGGTGTCAGCAGATTGACCAACCCGGATCCCATACCTCCATCGGGAGGAGCCACAGACAATGCCCGGCTCATCACAGCAGGACACCATAAATTTCACCATTCATATTCGCCTATTTATCCCTATCCATTGCCCCGTCATCCCCGTTTTTTTTCGTTCTCTCCAGTTGGCGTGACGTTTGCTTTGTACTACTCATAACGGATGGGAAGGCGAAACCACCTGCCAACCATGGCCCACTCAGCCACATACCGATGGCACCGCTCTTTGGAGGTATCGTACCATGTTCAACAAAAAAAAATCCCACTTTGAATCGGCCCGAATCGCTGTACGTGCGACAAAAGGGCGGTACCGGTTGGTCTATGAGGGAACGGGCCGACTGTTTCTGAACCTGATGGGTGGCCCCATTGACGGGGGTGGATACGCGACCGAACACGAGGCCGCCCACCAGGCCGCCCGCTTTAATGCCCGGTTACAGGTTATCTTGAAAATGGGCGGCCTCAAGCCGGGTATCATCAACGCCCGCGCCGTTGCCATGGTACTCTGAACAGAGACAGCACGCTTGTCGCCCCCCACATCGTTTAAAAGGTTGTACAACGCATCCATTTCGATAATAATGGCTCTGACGGGGGTGGTCGGCTTTGAACCTTCGGGACCGCCCCCAACTGTCCCTCTGCATCCAAAAACCGACCGCTGGAAAAAGACAAACCGTCGCTTCATCATCACCAATCCAGGAGTAACCGCTCCAAGCGTTCAGGGGCTTGCCTGGGACCTGCGGGCATGAATAAGGGTTGACAGCCAGCATGAGTGAATCATCCATATTTCAAAAAGAAGAAGAGTTGCTCGAATTTGGTGCCCGCTTTCTGGCCGAATATGGGCCAGAGGTTTCCAACGGCGAGAACACAGCGGAAACGGCTGTTTGCAAGGAGGATCGGGCGCGGTATTATGATGCTTTCCAGCAACTCTTCACCAATTATAAAAAGTTGGTTCAGCAGACCGCACGGCTGATCCGCCTCAGTGATCGAACCCAACTGCGACTGGATACGGTCAACAAATCGCTGCGGGAGAGCCAGTTGCAACTGGAAAGACGCAACCAGTTTATCCGCGGCATTTTCAACCGCTATATGTCCGATGAGGTGGTGGAGAGCATCCTGGAGACCCCGGAAGGGTTGCAAATGGGGGGAGAAAAAAAACAGGTCACCGTCGTCATGTCCGATCTGCGCGGTTTTACCGCCATCAGCGAAACCCTGCCGCCTGAAACAGTCGTGACCATCATCAACCAGTACCTGGAGAAGATGACGGAAATTATTTTCAAATACAAGGGCACGATCAGCAACTTTATGGGGGACGGCATCATGATCCTGTTTGGGGCCCCCATCGGCCGGGAAGATGATGCACAAAGGGCGGTGGCATGTGCCCTGGAGATGCAGCAAGCGATGCCGGAAATTAATATCCGCAATGAATCGCAAGGATACCCCACGCTCAACATGGGGGTTGGCATCCACACCGGCATGGTGGTGGCCGGCAATATTGGCTCTCAAAAAAGAAGCCAGTACACGGTGATGGGCCGGGCTGTCAATCTGGCGGCCCGGATTGAGTCCTACTCCGTTGGTGGGCAGGTGCTGATTTCCGAGCATACCCGTCAAGCCTGTTCGGTACCCTTGCGTATTGACAACACCATGGAGGTGACGCCAAAGGGGATTGAACACACCCTCACCCTCTACCAGGTGGGAGGAATCGGGGGGGCGTACCCGGTATACCTGGGGGAGGCAAAGGCGGTTGAATATCGGCATGTATCGGGTCAACTGCCGGTCCAGTTTGCCATCCTGGCGGGAAAACATGCCGGTTCCATGGACTATTCGGGCGAATTTTCCGGACTCTCTCCCAGTGGGGCCAAACTGAAAACAGCTGTTCCACTGGAGCCATTCAGCAACCTGAAGCTCACCCTGCAATGGGAGCAGGAGACCATTCACGGCATTTTCGCCAAGGTGGTTGGCGGGGAAACGGAAGACAATCCAGAGGCCGAACTGGTCTTCACCTTTGTGCCACCCAAGGCGCACAGCCTGTTTCAGACATTACTGGAGGAAGAGGGGTGGAAGGAAGGGTCTGCCGAAGAGCCCCCCCGGGAGGTATCGGTTGATCTTTGTGCAACGGTTGAACTCTCTGCCGGTACATCCGGAAACGATCGGGAGGCCAGAGTCTCTTTTCGACGCATCAGCTCCAAGACGGTCACCATACCCATTCAGATGGAAAATGGAAACCGCATCAAGGCAAGCGTGGGAGATTTCAGCCTGGACGGCATGTTGTTGAAAATGGGACGCAACAAGGTGCCGGCGATGGGGGCCACCGGATCGCTGGAGCTGCCATTCCATGGTCGCAACCACCCGTTCCTGTTCGAGGTGGTACACCAATACCAGCGGGGCGTCGGTATTCGGATCAAGAGCGACCAGAAAATCTATGCGATGGCGTTGCTGGATGGCGCACTGGGAGATTTTTTTGAAACCGTCGCCTGAATGCCTATGGCTCCGGCCAGCAGGGTGAGACGGTGATCCCTGCACCCCTCCCTCTGGAACTGACCGTTCTGCGCCAGCCAATGCCAGCGCGCAACTGGTCGGTCCATTTGGTGGTGAATGGCCGCCATCTGGCCAGCCACACCCCTTCCGACGACACCTGTCGGGCCGTGCATGGGCTGGTGGATGGTGTGCGTCAACTCTTGAAGCAGCAAGTTCCGTGGCTGCCAGGGCAGCCCCAGACCGCCCCGCCCCCTGACATCCAAAACCGACGGCTCTTGCTGCACAGCGTGGGGGTGGAGCTGTTCCACCTTTGGTTGGCACCCTGCTGGGACGACCTTCAACCCCTTCTCGTGGCCAATCCCTCCATTTGCCTGACACTGCTGTCCAATACGGCGGATGTGCTGAATATTCCCTGGGAGTTGCTGCAATGGCCGGATGGTACCCTGTTGGGATTGGATCCGCGTATCCTGTTCCGGCGTCGCCTGCTGGGGGCACTTCCTCCCTCGCCCTCATGCCATTCAACCCCAACGGCAGCCGCAACTCCCCTCACCGTACTGTTTGCCGTCGCCTCTCCGGTTGAATTGACCACAACGGCGGCCGATGAGGTCGGGTTTTCCACCCCCTTTGTCTCCCTTTTGTCCCCCCCGCTTACCGCCGACCCTGCCCTCCTCTCCTGCACGGTAGTACAACACGCCACCTACCCCATGCTGCAACAGTATGTACACAACATCCGACCACAGTTGGTCTGCCTGGCGGGTCCCGCATTGATCAGCGGTGAGCAGGGCTTTTTTGGCTTTGAAGAGAAGGATGGTCACGCCGATATTCGATCCGGGCAAGAGATTGCCACAGGAATTTTTGCCAACAGCAGTGTCACCCTGACCATGATTGTGGGCCGGGAAGCGAATCGCCCCCCCCCTGTGGCGGCTGTGGCCGCCCTTTGCCAGGGATTGGTATCCCAACAGGAGAATCCTGCCATGGGATGGCCCAGCAGCGGGGCAGATCCTTTTTTCAGTGCTTTTCTGTGGACATTCCTGCATAATTTGGCGACTGATGTTTCGGTTGATCAGGCCATCCTCATGGCACGGCAGGCCATTCATCCTGCATGTGCGCACATGGGCCATCCGGCTTGGGTGTTGCCCGTCCTGTACGCTTGATCCAGTCGCACACCCCTTTATCAACATCTGTCTGACGGCAAACGGCATGTTACCCCTATCCACCCTGAACAGGATTCCATCTTTGGCTGCAGTGCCTGCCGGTTTGATTCCGCCGCTCGGCATGAGCGATGCAGAGTTCCAACGGCTGTTGGCCGATTTTCAATCGGGACGCCAGCAGGTGCTGTTGTTGCAGAGTGCGGGCGGCCTTGGGAAAACCCAACTGGCGGCCGGGTTGGCTCAACGGCTGACACAAGACGGTTGGAAACCACTGCTCCTGTCTGCCACCCCGTTTCAACCCATCAGCAGCGGGCCGATTGTGGCCGCCGCCGCTGCGCTTTTCCAGCAACAGGGTCTGCTCAGTGAAGCGGAAATTTTGCGCAACCCCCTCGTTGGCATAGAAGAGCGGATGAGGGTTGTCACAGCCGTGATGCACCACAAGCTGGCCTGTGTACTGGTGCTGGACGGTTTCGACAGCGGGATGGATCCCATAACCAGCCGCTGTCTGGAACCGGCCATGGAGCTGCTATTGGCGGATCTGCTGACGCACACACAAGGACTTTCGCGGCTGTTGATCACCTGTTCCGCCTCCCCGGTGCTGGACGCTCCCCTCTCCCCCGTCTGCCGAACGGTCTATTTGGTAGCCGATCAGCCTCCCCCGCTGCCAAAACGGGCTGTTGCCGCTCTGGCTGCGCTGGATGCGCCCCGTTTGGCGATGCTGGCCGCCATGACGCTGTTTCACTTTCCCATGCCCGTGGCCGGCTATTGTGCCGTAACGGAGTCCACGCCGTCAGAACTGGAAAAGCTGCTCCAACTGTTGGAACAACAGGAACTGGCCGGTTGTCTCCGCTCTCCTGGCACCGCGCCCCTGTGGTATTTCCATCCTCAGCTGCATGAGGCCGTTCGCAAGGGCAAAACAGCTGCCCGTATCGCCAAACAGCAGGCCCGTGCCGGAGAGTATCTGTTTGCCTTGCTCAATGAGCAGCAGCAGGGAGAGCTGGGACTGAGTTGGCTGCAGCTTGCGCTGGAAGCGGTGGGCCATTTGATCGAATCCGCAGCCAAGCGGCGGCAGGAGACAGTGTCCAGAGCCGTGCAATGTGCTGCCCCGATCAGTGATTATTTTTCCCGTCACGGCTTTTTCCGGGAACAGGAGTGGCTGAATCGCAGGCTGTTGGCACTGGGAGAGCATCCACGCCCCCTCTATCTGACGGCCATGGCCCTGTTAAGATCCCGACGCCAGGCCGAGGCCGAATCGCTGCTGGAACGGGTTTTGACCTTTGGCGATGCCCTGTTTCCAAAAGAAAATGCCTTGGCTTTGTTTGAACTGGCGGCTTTGGTAATCTCCCAGCAACCTGAAAAGGCTAAAGAAAATTTGTTGCGGGCGTTGGCCATCAATCAACGCATGGGGGATCAGGTCGGCCAGGCCGTTTGCCATGCTCAACTGGGATTCTGGGGCGTTCAACAGGCCAGTGTGGAGGTGGCCCAAACCCATTTGGAAGCCGCTTTGGCCCTGTGCCGCACCTTGCAAGACCAAACCGGCATCGCCCATCTGTTGCCCTGGACCGGTGAATTGCTTTGGCGACTCGGTGACATGGCAGCCGCCCGACGCCATTTTCAGGAGGCCCTCCAGTTGTTGAGCCGCCACCCCAACCTCGAAGTGGAAGAGCAACTGCACCATCGGTTGGCCATCATGGATCTGGGGGAGGAACGTTTCGACCAGGCTTTGACCGGCTTTTTGCGTTCTCTGGAAATCAAGCGCGCAACCAAAAATCAGAAAGGCGAAGCGGTCACCTTTTTCCAATTGGGACGCCTGGCCAAAGCCAAAGGCAATGAGGCGGCCAGTTTGCGTTTTCTGGGATTATGCCATCGCATCGGTCAATCCTTGGGAGATCCAGACGCCGAGCAGGCCTTGACCCTGTTTTATGAGCTGGCGGCCACTGCCCTGGGGTTGCACAGGGCACTGGCCCAGCATATCCTGGACGAGGTGTGGGTGGCCTATAACAGGGATTCAGGTCAATCCTTGATTGCCCGCTCTTTCCAGAATGGATAATCCTGTGCGATTGTTGACCGTATTGCTACTCTGCTGGCTGGCTCTGCCTGCCTCCCCTCTGGTTGCGGCCGATGCCCCGCCTGGCGACACCCATCCGCTCCCCTCTGCACCGTCAACCCTTCCGGCTGCTTTTGCCCACGATACATTGGAACAGCCCGATTTTCCTGTTCTGGCTACCACAGTCAGTCCAGATGGTCAGCAGATGGCAACGGCTGGCTACCAGATTGTTCATCTGTGGGACCGCACAACGGGCCACCTGCGTCACTCCTGGCGCGCCAGCGACTCCTGGATCCGCACCCTTGCCTTCAGTCCCAGGAGTCATGTGCTGGCTGTAGCAGGTGATTCTGGCGACGTTCAACTGTGGGATTGGGAAAAGCGAACCCGATTGCATCGACTGCAGGGCAAGGGGGGGCCCCTCTACTCCATCGTTTTCAACCCGCGCGGGGATCTGTTGGCTGCCGGGGGAGCTGACCAGGAGATCCGTTTATGGAACGTCGCCAAGGGTCAATTGTTGAAGCAGTGGTCGGCACATGAGGCAACCATTCGCGGCATGGCATACAACCCGGAGGGCACCGTATTGGCTTCCGGGGCAGAGGATGGCACCCTGAACCGTTGGCATCTGGCGGAGACCATTCCCGTTGCTCACCCTGTCAAGGGAGTGGCCCATGGCATCTACTCGGTAGCCTACAGCCCGGATGGTCGTTTGATCGCGGCTGGAACCTTTCGATCCATTCGCCTGTGGGACGCCAACACGGGTCAATCCCGGCCACCGCTGAAAAGACACACCTCCTGGGTACGTTCCCTGGCCTTCAGTCCCGACTCCGCCTACCTGGCCTCCGCCGCCGATGACACGGTCCTCTACTTATGGGATCTGACCAGGGGAACCAGTCTGGAGCAATGGGTGGGTCATCAAGGGGCGATTTTTTCTGTCTCTTACATGCGGGACCAGGCGTGGCTCTCGGCCGGCCTGGATGGTCGGATACTGATCTGGCAACAGGGTACACCAACCCCCGTGCAACGTCTGATCGGCTATCCCGATGGTCGCTGGCTCTCTTGTCATATGGTGGGTCAGCCCCACTGTGAGCCATCCAAACAACAGACCCAACCACCAACCAGCGCGCCACCCCCGGCGGCAGAATCCTCTGTCCCATCCTCGATCTCATGGGTCAATGGGCAGCGTATCGGATTGATCCTGGCCTCTTTGGTGACCTTGCTGGTCTTTTTTGGTAAAAGGTCGGTACGTCCCAGGATAAGAGCCTGGTATGCAAGCTGGATTGCGCTACGCCAGCAGTGGCGCGAAAACCGGGCGGCCACCATGCTGCCCTCCCCCGCCCAGTTTGCCCGTCGTCTGGGTGGGGTGTTGGATTTTTCGGCTCCCAACAACCGCCATATGGCCCGCATCTGCCTGCCGACAGAGTTTCCGCTGGCGATAACCGACTTTTTCTACCTTCGTATTCAACCCAGGCAGTCGCTGGAGAAGGTTCCGCTCTTTGCAGACTATTTTGTCCAGCATGCCGACCCGCTGACACCAACGGATGCATCGATTGCCCGCCCTCCTCTGGTTTTGTTGGTGAGTACGGATCTCCAACAGATGGAAAAGTTGCATCGCTTGGCGCATCATCTGGATCGCCTTTGGGTGGTGCCTGACCGGGGTGAAATGACCCGTTTGTTGCTGGCCGCACAACCCGGTCAGGCCTTCGCCCAACTGCTGGCCGACCATCTGGATCCGGCTTTACTCTCTCCCTATCTGGTGGAGGGAGCCGTTGAAAAAGCAGGACTTTTCTTTGGCCGCCAGCATCTGTTGGAGCTGTTGGCCCAACAGGGACAGCGCAACCATCTGCTGATTGCGGGTCAGGGTATGGGGAAATCCAGTCTGTTGCAGGCGTTGGCGCGCAAATACGCGGATCACCCGATCCTTCAATGCCACCTGTTTGCACCGGAAGAGCATGATATTGCGCGACCGCTGGCCCGTGCCCTGGGCCATGCCCCTGCCACTGATCTGGAACATTTGTTGGACGATCTTGCCCGCTTTCCAGACCGGAAAAAACCTATCCTGCTGGTGGATGATGCGGATTCCTTTGTGTTGACGGATGCGGAGCGTCGCTGGAACCTGCTGGAGCGGTTGCATCTGTTAAGCGAGGCCGGTTCCTGTCAAACCATCCTGGCCGGTTCCTGGGATCTGCATCGGTTGTTGCGGAACCCTCGAGCGGCCCGTTTGACCGAATGGTTGAATATCCATTATGTAGGTCCACTGGAACCGGAAGCCTGTTGGCAATTGGTACGCAAACCCATGGCCTGGATCCATCGGGATTGGGACTCCGGCGTCAGTCTGGATTTGATTCAGTCCAGCGGGGGGCGTCCCGACTGGGCGATGGCCCTGTGTCATGCGGTTCTGGAACAACTGGGCCCACAGGACAAAATCATTGGACAACACCATCTGGATGCCGCCTTGATCAGCCAGAGCGTGGGGGACCGGTTTGACCATTGGCCGGCATTGCTGTCAACCGATGCAGCGGAAAATTGGCAAGATCGCATGGTGGTTTACAGCAGTGTGGAGATGGAAACCTTTACCCATGCAGAACTGTTGGCCCTGTTGCAAAAAAAATATGCCGCCTTTTTTTCACCCAGATCGCAGCCAGCGGAGCCACCCCCACCCGAAGAGCAACTGCAGTTGGCACTGAATCGCCTGGAACTGGCCTCACTTTTGCAAAAAGCAGGCGATCGATATTTTTATCCATCCAAGCTGTTGCGCCTGCGCATTATGCAGCAGTATCCAGAGGACCGTTTAAAAAGGGCATTGAGAGACCAGTGATCCCGATTGACCTGGCAGCCCGCTGGACCAATCAAGCAGGCCGCGCGTGCGTTATCCATATACCACCTGAGAGGAGAATACCGTCATGAAAGCAGGGAAAGTATTGGTTGCCCAGGGGGGCGGCCCAACGGCTGTCATCAACCAGTCGCTGGTGGGGGCTGTGTTGGAAGCCAGAAAATTTTCCCTGGTGGATCGGGTATATGGTGCCATGTTTGGGGTCAAGGGCATTGTCAATGAAGATTTTCTGGACCTGACCCAGGAGACCACCCACAACCTGGAACGGGTTGCCGCAACCCCTGGTTCAGCACTGGGTTCCACCCGGGACAAACCGGATGAGGCCTATTGTGCAGAGATTCTCAAGGTACTGATCGCTCACAATATTCGCTGCTTTTTTTATATTGGTGGCAACGACAGCTCGGATACCTTGCGCATTGTGCAGGAGTTTGCGCAAAAGCAGCACTATGAGTTGATCACGATTCACATTCCCAAGACCATAGACAATGATTTGACGGTGAATGACCACACACCGGGTTATCCGTCGGCCGCCCGTTTTGTGATCAGTGCCTTTGCCGGCCTGAATCTGGACAACCGGGCCCTGCCGGGCATTTATGTGGGGGTGGTGATGGGGCGCAATGCCGGATTTCTCACCGCAGCCTCAGCCCTGGGGCGCAAGTGTCGGGATGATGGTCCCCATTTGATCTATTTGCCGGAGAGAAACTTTGACATCAATCATTTTCTTGCCGATGTCAAACGGGTTTATGATCGTCATGGACGCTGTGTCGTGGCGGTTTCAGAAGGGATTCATGACACAACCGGCGCACCCATTGTGACCACTTTGGGTCAGCAGGCCGGTCAGATGGAGCGGGATGCGCATGGCAACATTCAGCTTTCCGGTACGGGTGCCCTGGCAGATTTGTTGACGGACAGCATCAAGCGGGGATTGGGCATCAAGCGGGTACGGGGTGATACGTTTGGGTATGTGCAGCGTTCCTTTTTGGGTGTGGTTTCCGACGTGGATCAACGGGAGGCCCGTGAGGTGGGGGAGAAAGCCTGTCAGTTTGCCCTGTGGCATGGGGCCAGTGGCTCGGTAACCATTCATCGGGTGGGCAATTATTCGGTGGAATACCGTCTGGACCCGCTGGTTGCGGTGGCGGGCAAGACAAAGGTGATGCCGGATGCCTTTATCAACTCCTCTGGAACGGATGTGACAGATGCTTTTCAGCTCTATCTGCAGCCTCTGTTGGGTTCCCGGATGCCGGAAACCTTTCGTCTGCGTGCCCCCATTGTGCCGAAGGTGCTGAGAAAATAGCAGATCCATCGTTTGTTTGACAGCGGCAGGGGGCTGGGAACCGTTACGGTCCCCAGCCGCCCTCCAGCAACACCCCTGCCGGGCACCTTCCCCTGGATCAAAAACTCTCGAACTGGTCGTCCGAGTCGACCATCTTCAGGCCAGCTCCACCGGATTTTTGGGCAACCGGCTTGGTGGCGTTGCGTCCTGGGGCAGGCAGAGCCCTGGTCGCCTGTTTCTGGTTGCGCGCAATCTGGGGTCCGGAGCTTTTGGGCTGTTGCGTCGGTCTCCGCTTGGCCGTGCCACCCTGCTGACCAAGGTTGAAGAAAGATATCGATTGTGCCATCGTCTCCGCTTGCGCACTCAGCTCCTCTGCGGTAGCCGCCATCTCCTCGGAAGAACCGGCATTCTGCTGAATCACCTTATCCAATTGCTGAATCGCTTGATTGATCTGGCTTGCCCCTTGGTTTTGCTCCTGGCTGGAGGCATTGATCTCCTGAATCAGCTCTGCCGTCTTTTGAATGTCTGGCACCAACTTGTTGATGATGCCACCGGCCTTTTCTGCCACCCCGACACTGGAGGCTGACAACTGGCTGATTTCACCTGCCGCCGCCTGACTGCGTTCCGCCAGCTTTCTGACCTCAGCCGCCACCACGGCAAACCCTTTCCCATGTTCACCAGCTCGCGCAGCCTCAATAGCAGCGTTCAAGGCCAGCAAATTGGTCTGCCGGGCAATCTCCTCGATAATGCCAATCTTTGCGGCAATCTCCTTCATGGCATGCACTGCTTCCCCAACGGCCACCCCTCCCTCCTCTGCGTCTTTTGCGGCTTTTTGCGCAATATTCTGAGTGGTGCTGGCGTTGTCTGAGTTCTGGGCAATGTTTGATGACATCTCTTCCATGGCCGACGAGGTCTCCTCAACGGAGGCCGCCTGCTCGGTTGCACCCTGGGAAAGGTTTTGTGCAGCATCGGAAATTTCGTTGCTGCCGATCGAAACCTGCTCCGCTGCGATCGAAACCTCGCCGATGACCTCCCGCAATTTGTCCATCATCGTCAGCATGGCCTTGGCCAGCATACCCACCTCATCCTGCTGGTTTACATCTATTTTCGCCGTCAGATCCCCTCCGGCCACGGCGGAGGCAAGCTGCACCCCCCGAACCAGCGGTGAGGTAATGCTGTTGGCGATGTAGAGGGCGAGCAGTCCCACCAGCACAGCAATCACCACCCCAAGGCCAACAATAGCGGAGGTCAACGCCACAACCGGCTCTCTTACCTCCGCCAGATCGATCTCGGCCAACACCGCCCAGGTGACATCCCCCACCTTTATCGGTGAAAAGCTGGAGAGTACCGGGTTGCCGTTATAGTCGATGATCACCCGGGTGCCTGCCTTGCCCGCCAGAGCCTCCCGGGAACCTTCAGTATCGACGCCGTTTTGCTGGATATTGCCCGCAAAAGATGCTTTCACCGAACGGCCCTGTTTGTCCAGAAAGGAGTCGGAGCGCATCCGCTTGTCCGGGCCCACCAAGTAGGTCTCTCCGGTCTTGCCCATGCCGGACCGCTCCTGCATGACGGCATTGATGGAGGTCAATGACAGTTGCAAACCTATCCCTCCGATCACTTTGCCCTGCTGCTTGATCGGTGTCACTATGAAGGCCGCTGGTTCGTTGTTGGAAGGGGCATAGGGTTCAAAATCCCCCAATGCGGTCACTCCCGTACTCATGGCCTTGTCAAAGGCCTTGCCCAGGCTGCTGCTTCTAAGCGCGCCGGCACTCAGGTTTTGGCCCAGGTCCGACTCCCGGCCCACTGTGTAATTAATATCCCCATCCGCGGCGATAAGGAACAGATCGTAATAGCCATACTCCTTGGTAAAATGGGCCAGATATCGGGCGTGCTCCTCGGCCGCCTTGCTCCAGAGCGGGCCGCCCGCCTTTCTACCCTCTGCCTCGAAGGCTACATCAATCTGTTCAAACGCCCGCAACACGTCCCCGGCAGCGGCCAGAACGTTGAGGTCGCCAACCCGCTCGCCAAAATATTTCTCAATCTGTCCTTTTTTGATGGCCTGCACACCACTCAACTGGTTGAAGGCCGACGCCATCAGTGCCTCCGAAGCCTGCTGTCTTGCAAACCAGCCCGTCGTCAGCAGAGGCAACAGACCCACCAACAAAAACAGCCCCAAAAGTTTGGGGCGCATTTTGATATCTGCCAATCTTACCATGATGTTCTCCGTATTCGGGATAAATGCTTGAACACCTGTACCACCCCAGGGAATGCACCCATCGCCTTCGCTCAGGTACAGACACCACGGCTGTCATGTGTGTCCACTATTTCACCAGAAGAAGGAGACTCTCTCTCCCCCCCCCCCTTTTTTTTGTGCCGAGAGTGCCACCATTTATGTCAACGACTTTCAACCTTTGGGTGCCTGCTCGCGCATGAACCGCCATGCGCGAGCAGGCACCCGGAGAGGAGATGCCCTCTCCGGGTGCTGCAACACCTTACTCCCAGCTTAACCCCTTCTCTTGCATGAAAGATTTAAAGGCCTGCTGGCGGGCATTGGCGACCGAAGCCACCAACTGAACCGGCAACGCCGTCTTGACCACACGCGCCCCGTTGGCCCCACTGATGGGAGCCAGCTCGGGAACCGCCTCAACCAACCGCTGCCGCAGCGTGGCCAAATCCGCCAACGCCTCTTCACCCGCCAGTTGAGTCAAGACACGGAAAGCCATCGAACCCTCGGAGCCCTTGAAAATGGGCTGCAACAGCACCAAAGAGCCCTCCCGATTCAAATAAGCACCCTCACTCAACAAGGGATCCGCAACCGGTACGTGCAGCGTAACCGCCGCTCCCTCTACACCATACGCACTCACCAACACCCGCTGCGCAACACCACGAGCCGCCACCGCACCACCGACCATGATCAGCAGATCCAACGGCGTGTCCCCATGCCAGGGCTGGGCTCCCAACCGCTGCAACAGCGCAACATTGGCCTCACTGCGCAGCTTGCCACGCGGCTTGACAGCTCCCTGAATGGTGCTGCCCTGCTCATAAAACAGCGACCCCTGCTTGCTCTGCGCCAAACGGGAAGCGGCAAAAATCTCCTCAACCGTCAGATGCGGCGAAACCACCACCCCAACCCGACCCGCCTGTGACAGCAAACCCTGCGCCGAAGCCACGGCTGCCCCCACCTCGCCGGAGTGCGCCGACAACATCTGGTAACTGAAACGACCCTCGGCACAAATACAGGAACCGTTGACCGGATCCCCATCAATACTGCGGACTTTAACGACCCGACCTTCCGCTGTATGCACATCCAGCCCACACCCCAAACTGCAAGCGGTGCAACTGCTGCGCACAACCGTCCCCAACCAGGGGCCCGCCTCCTTGCCCGTGTTGGCTGAAAGCGTACCTGTCGGACACAAGTCGATACACATGCCACAGGCATCACACTCGGTCTGCTGCAACGGATCACCAAAATTGGGACCAATCTTGGTCTCAAAGCCGCGGTTAATGAACGTCAACGCATTCACCTCCCGCACCTCGGAACAGATGCGTACGCAACTGGCACAGGTGATACACTTGTCGGACTCAATCTTGATCAACGGATGGCGTTTGTCCTCTGCATACGAACGCTTGTGACCCGCCAACTTCTCCTCAGTTGCCGAAAACTGGGTGGCATATTTTCTGAGGTCACAATCAAACCGGGCATTACAGCCACACTCGATGCAGCGGGAAGCCTCTGCCATCGCCTGAGCCTCCCCCAACCCCAGATTGATGGGAGCCCATCCGCCCTCATTGTTGAGCCGCTTTTCAGCAGGCAGGGTGGACTCCAACGCCCGCTTTTTATGGACAAAACGGGGGGCGAAATCCGCTGCCTGCAACGCCTCCAGACGACCGCGGGAGATGGCGTACGGATCCTTGAGTACAATATTGGCACCGCGGACGTAGAGATCCATGGCCATGGCCGCCCGACGGCCCTCCCCGACCGCTCGAATGACGATGTCCGGCCCGAAGGCACAGTCACCCGCGGTAAAAACCCCCGGCACGCTGGTGGTAAAGGTTTTGGCATCATACACGAGGGTTTGCCAACGGGTGGCCTCCGGCTTTTCCTGCTCCGCATCCAGGAAATCGAGATCCGGATCCTGGCCGATGGCGGCGATGATCAAATCGAACGGCAACACCTCCTCGCTGCCCGCGACCGGGACAGGACGCCGCCGACCCGAGGCATCCGGTTCACCCAACGCCATGGTGATCACCCGCAAACCGACCGCCCGCCCATCCTCTACCACCACTTCCGACGGAGCCGTCAAAAAGCGAAACTCAACCCCCTCCTCGTGAGTCTCCTCCTGCTCCACTGGCAACGCGGGCATCTCGGCCTGGGTGCGGCGATAGAGCAGGGAGACCTGGGCACCAAACCGGCGGGCGACGCGGGCGCAATCCATCGCCGTATCACCACCGCCAATCACCCCGACCCGGCTGTTGGGACCGATATGGACCGGCTCATTCAACACCACCTTGCGGAGAAAATCGACCCCCCCCCATCCCCCCGCTGACTCCTCATTGGGTACCCGCATCGGCTTGGCCTTGTGGGCCCCGATGGCCACCAGTACCGCCTTGAAACCGCGGCTCTTCAGATCGGCAATGGTAAAATCCTTGCCGAGACGTTGACCATAATGGACCACCACGCCCATATCCAGAATGGCCTGAATCTCCCGATCCATCAAATCCCACGGCAGTCTGAAACGGGGAATGCCATACCGCGCCATCCCTCCCAGAGCCGGCAAAGCCTCAAACAGCTCGACCGCATGACCCATGGTGCGCAGGTAGAAGGCCGCCGACAACCCAGCCGGTCCCCCACCCACGATGGCCACCTTGTGGCCACTCTCCGCCCCGGGCGAGACAACAAATGGACCATGTTCCAGCTCAAATTCCGACGAAAACCGCTTCAGGGGGTTGATGGCAATCGGCTCATCCACCAGCGTACGACGACACTCTGATTCGCAGGGATGGGGACAGATGCGACCACAAACCACCGGCAACGGGTTGCGTTTTTTGATCAAACGTACCGCCGACTCAAACTGACCATTGGCAATGTGGGCGATGTAGCCCTGAATATCAATATTGGCAGGACATGTCGCCTCGCAGGGGGCGATGCAATCCCCGGCATGGTCAGACAACAATAAATCCAAAGCCATCTTCCGACTGCTGGTCACCCGCTCACTGTCGGTATGGATCACCATACCCGCGCCCACC
The DNA here is from genome assembly GCA_002753505.1 of Magnetococcales bacterium HCHbin5. Lineage (GTDB taxonomy): Bacteria > Pseudomonadota > Magnetococcia > Magnetococcales > Magnetaquicoccaceae > Magnetaquicoccus. Next base: position 24,822 of record PEAG01000036.1, read on the forward strand.
TGGGTGCTGCAGGCCGGCATCAAACCCCGCGCCTTTTCCACCTCCACCACACACAAAAAACAGGAAGCAAAAGGCTTCAGGCGGTCATCGTGACAAAAGGTGGGAATGGAAATACCGTGGGACTCCGCAACAGCTCGAATGGTCGCACCCACAGGTGCCGCCACTGTCTGGCCATTGAGAACAATTTGGACCGTCTCGCTCATTACCGCTCTCCTCACCTTATTGCACAAGTATGGCTTCTGGATTACAGACTTCCGCACACATGCCGCAGTTGATGCAGACCTGCTGATCAATGACCCATGTCTCCGGCTTTTTGAGTGTGCCTTCGATGGCATCCACCGGGCAATAACGCTCGCAGATGGAACAGCCGGTACACTCCTTCTGGATGATGGTGTGGGTGATCAGTGCCTTGCACACCCCCCCCGGACATCTCTTGTCCTTGATGTGAGCGATATATTCGTCCCGGAAATAGTCCAGGGTGGTCAAAACCGGGTTGGGTGCTGTCTGCCCCAGACCACAAAGACTGGCCGTCTTGATCTGGGGAGCCAACTCTGCCAACAGATCCAGGTCGGACATCTCCCCTTCACCGGCACAGATCTTGTTCAACAGCTCCTTCATCCGCAAGGTGCCGATCCGGCAAAAGGTACACTTGCCGCAGGACTCCAGTTGGGTGAATTCCAGAAAATAGCGGGCCAAGTCCACCATACAGGCCTTTTCATCCATCACCACCATGCCACCGGAGCCCATGATGGCACCGGTGGCATTGATGGCCTCATACTCGATCGGCGTATCAAACATCGAGGCGGGAATACAGCCCCCACTGGGACCGCCCAACTGTACCGCCTTGAGGGGCCGTCCCGACTTGGAACCGCCTCCGATCTCCTCCAGCAACTGGCGAATGCTCATGCCCATGGGAATCTCGACCAGGCCACCGCGGGCCACCGCACCGGCCAGGGCGAACACCTTGGTGCCCTTGCTCTTTTCGGTCCCGATGGCCGCGTAGGCGGCTCCACCATTGTTGATGATCCAGGCCAGGTTGGAGAGGGTCTCCACGTTGTTGATCACCGTCGGCTTGCCGAAAACCCCCTTGATGGCCGGAAAGGGCGGACGAATGCGGGGCATGCCCCGCTGCCCCTCGATCGAAGCCAACAGGGCCGTCTCTTCACCACAGACAAAAGCCCCGGCCCCCTCTTTGATTTTAAGGTCAAAGGAAAAATCCGACCCCAGAATATGCTTGCCCAGATAACCCGCCTGGCGGGCATCCGCCATGGCCTTGCCAAAATATTCCACCGCCAGGGGATACTCGGCCCGGATATAGGCATACCCCTTGCTGGCCCCGATGGCATAGGCGGCAATCAACATCCCCTCCAGAACATTGTGGGGATCGCCTTCCAACAGGGAACGGTCCATGAAAGCCCCCGGGTCCCCTTCATCCCCGTTGCAAACCAGATATTTCAAATCACCCGGTGCGGAACGGGCAAACCCCCACTTGATGGCGGTGGGAAAACCAGCTCCCCCCCGACCCCGCAGGTTGGAAATTTTGACCTCTTCGATCACCTGTTCCGGCGTCATGCCGGAGCGGATAATTTTTTCAATGGCCTGGTAGCCATTGCGGCTGCGATACTGCTCCAGCGAGGTGGGGTCCAACTGCCCCACATTGCGCAAGGCGATACGGGTTTGACGGGTCAGATAGCTGTTTTTTTCCGTCTCCGGGGCGGGCTGGTCGGTGGGATGGCTGCGGATCACGATACCATCCGGCTGGGGCGCGGCTCCCTGGTAGTAACGGACAATCTTGGGAATGTTTTTCTTGGTCACATTGCCATAGAGGGTGGACCAGCCGTTATGGGCAATCTCCACCATGACCTCCTGATGACACATGCCCAGGCAACCCACGTGACGTATGACGGCGGCGGGAAAACGTTTGACCAGGAGTTCTGTCACCTCCTTGGCCCCGGCCGCGATACCGCAGGTGCCCTCTCCAATCGTAATAACCATTGCTTGCTCGCTCATGCGTGTGCCTCCATTGCACTGCCACTCTCAACAGCGTCCCCGTCACCCGATTTTCCCGGCAGATGCTCACCCACCGAGGCCGCATGCTTGGATAGAAACCGCTGGGCATCCGCTCCCTTCAAGTTGGGAAAGGCCTCCGTACCAACCACCATGACCGGAGCCAGACTGCAACATCCTATGCAGGCAACATTTTCAACCGTATAGCTGCCATTATCCGCCGTATCCTCTGCCTCATCCGTGATACCCAGGATGTGGCGCAGAGAGGTATTGACCCGGTCCGCACCGCTCACGTGACAGGCGGTTCCATGACACACCTTGATCAGGTGGCGTCCCACCGGCGTCAACCTGAACTGGGCATAAAAGGTCGCCACACCGTACAGTTGGCTGGCATTGATCTCTGTGCCAGCCACCACAAGGTCCATCGCCTTGCGGGGCAAATAGCCATATTTTTTTTGGATGGATTGCAACAACGGGACGGCAGCGGAAGAGTCTGAACCGATCTCTTGAATCCATTGCCGGATCAACTCCGGTTCCACCTTTGCTTCCAGGGATTGTTTGCTCATGCTCTACATACTCCGAATAGGGCTCTGTCTTAAAGAGGCACATGGGGCCTTGAACAGCGACAACACAAGGGGACAAGCAGCGAGAGAGAGTAACAACGATGCCCACCTCAGGGCAAAGGAAAAAATTGGCTTTGGCTGATCCGGAATCAAGCCAAACCACCCCATGCCGTCGGCAAAGCATGACTTCTGTGACTTTGCCATAATAATGGGTGGACAAAAAGGGATCGACCCTCTATGATTCTATGGCTTTTTCCTTCGGTCGGGGGATGAAGGATCCAGACGGTTTCGACCCACTGCACCTATCAACATTACATTAATCACCGGGAGAACGGAATGACGGACAATAAAGGAGCCAAGACTGGAGACAAATCTGAGGCGGATTCCAAGGAGGCGACAGTCGATGCAGCAGCAACCAAAGTGACCAGAGCGAGAACACCTGCGACCAAAACAACCACCGCCAAAGCGGCCGCGGCACCCGCAGCTGCGGCAGAGACAAAGGACGTTGACAAAAAATCTCCCGCCCCCAAAAGAGAACCGGCTGTGGCGCGTGGCAAGAGTGAGGCAAACGAGATTGTCCTGGGTCGTGGTTCCAGCAGTGCCCAGCGTTCTGCAGCTCCCAAGGTCAAAAAGCTCAAAGAGGAGGAGTATCTGGAGCAGATCGCGCCCCTGCACATTGAGCTGGTCAAGATGCAGAACTGGGTCAAGGAGAATGGATTGCGGGTGGTGGCCCTCTTTGAAGGGCGGGATGCCTCCGGCAAGGGTGGTACCATCAAACGCTTTATCGAACACATGAATCCCCGTGGATGCCGGGTGGTTGCACTGGAAAAACCGACGGACAAGGAGAGAACCCAATGGTATTTCCAACGTTATGTGCAACATCTGCCCTCGGCCGGCGAGATTGTTCTGTGTGACCGCAGTTGGTACAACCGTTCCGGTGTGGAACGGGTGATGGGTTTCTGTTCCGAGGCGGAGGTGCGTGAGTTTCTCCGTGCAGTGCCTGAATTTGAGCGGATGCTGGTCAATTCTGGCATCATTCTGTTCAAGTTTTATTTCTCGGTCACCAAACAGGAGCAGCTGCGTCGTTTCAACAGCCGGATGGTGGATCCCCTCAAGCAGTGGAAACTGAGCCCGGTGGACAAAGAGTCCCAGGACAAGTGGGAAGAGTATACCAAGGCCAAGGAGGACACCTTTTTCTACTCCTCCACCGCCGAGTGCCCCTGGACCATCATCAAATCGGACGACAAAAAGCGGGCCCGGATTGAAGGAATCAAATATTTCCTCAGCCGGTTGGACTACAAGGACAAGAACAAAAAGCTGCTGGACTATGACCACCGCATCGTACGGACCGTCCAGGAAGAGATGGGTATTGACTGATCCAACCGCTTGACTGGCCGCCAGAGACCATCATCTCTGCAAAAAATGGGAAGGGTGCCTAGTCACCCTTCCCATTGGGTGGTGAGAGCGGCCTTGCGCGTTTTCACCTCTTCTGACGTGTAGCAGTAACATGGAACGGGAAATCTATCATGGCTAAACAATCCGCCTCTCTTGGCATCGTTCAGTCTATTGTCGGTTCTGGGCTCTATACCGTTGATAATCAAAAAAAGGGCAATCCGCCGCTCCCGGGCAAGCCCCTGGTGACGTTGTCGCGTGTTTATGGCACCCCTGACGTGGAGACCGCTCAACTGCTGGCGGACCGCTTGGCCGTACAGCTTTACGATCGCAAGTTGCTGGATGCCATCTTCAAGGAGGCCAAAGGGGACAAACATTTGCTGGAACGCCTGGATGAACGGGTGACCTCGCTGGTCGATGACATGGTGCATGCCTTTTTTTCCAAAAAAAGCACCAACAAGGATTCCTATTTTCGCTATATGGCCAAAATCATTGTGGGTATTGGACCTTCCGGCGGTGTCATCGTCGGTCGGGGTGCCCATCTGTTGCTGCCGGAGCGGGCTGCTTTCCGGGTACGGTTGGACGGTTCCGTGAAGGCCTGTACCAGGCGGTTGATGGCGGAAAAGGATATGAAAAAGTCCGAGGCCGAAAAAGAGATTATCAAAACCAACAAGGAGCGGGAGAAATTTAACGCGGATGTGGAAAAACGCTTTCCTGGACGGGTGTCCGGTTATGATCTGGTGTTGAACACGGATCTCTACACGCCGGAGCAGATGGTTCGGATCATTGTGGCTGCCATGCAGGAGGCCGGTTTCCAGATACCGCCGGTGCAGCCCGCAAAGGCATAGGATAGCCGGGTGTGACCCGCTCTGTTCAGTGGTGTCGTTACGATCTGCTGGGGTATGAAGCAGCGTGGGCATTACAGAAAGAGCGGGTAGCCTCCCTGCTTCAGCACCCTCCCGCTGGAGAGGGGATCGCGCAGACACACTCGTCGGGTGAAGCAGGGCAGCCGCCGAACCCTCTCTTGGCCGATCAGTTAATCTTGTTGGAACACCCCCCGGTCTACACCATTGGCCGTTCCGGTCATCGGCGCGATATTCTGGATTTAAATCCCGGCCACTCCCCCATTCCGGTGGTTGAGACCGACCGGGGTGGCCAGGTGACCTATCATGGGCCGGGCCAGTTGGTGGTTTATTTTATCCGCGATTTGCGACCCCACGCTTTGACCTCTGTCCGCTCTCATGTCCATCGGCTGGAGGAGAGTGCCATCCAAACCCTTGCTCTCTTTGGCGTCACGGCCCACCGTGATCCCAAACATCCGGGTGTTTGGGTCGGTGAGGCCAAGATCGGGGCCCTGGGGATACGGATTGACCGAGGCGTAGCCTATCATGGCATCGCCATCAACCGTGCCCCCGATTTGCGTCCTTTTGTCGGCATTGTACCTTGCGGTTTGGTCGGCCGTTCGGTGACTTCGCTGGCTGAGCTGGGCATACCGGTTTCCAGAATGGCGTTGGAAGCGGCCTTCCTGCACGCCTTTGGTGCTGTGTTTGGTATTCACCATTTTTTTCCCCCTCTGACGGCTCTTGCTGCCCGACAGGAGGGGGCCAAAGAGTCTCTCATGATAACGACACCCCTGATTGCAGCTGATATTCTGATCGAAATGGTTGATCGTCCTGATCGCCCCATCGTTCTGATTGAACGTCAAAACCCCCCGTATGGGTGGGCGGTGCCCGGTGGATTCATGGAGGTGGGAGAACGATTGGAGCGCACGGCCATTCGGGAAGCCGCCGAAGAGACCTCCCTGGCGGTCACGCTCAAGGCCCTGCTGGGCATCTATTCCGCCCCTGGCCGTGATCCGCGTTTTCATGCGGTTACAGCTGTCTATGTGGCAGAGGCGACAGGGACACCCAAAGCCGCCGATGATGCCAAAAATATTCGCCTCGTGACCATGGATGCCCTGCCCACCCAATTGGCGTTTGACCATGATCTGGTCTTTGCAGACTACCGGGCCTTTCGGGAAAATGGCTCTGTTGCCCCGTTAAGAGAGGGAGATGAATGAAAAGGTGCAAGCGCAACACCCTGTTCGGGTTGGCGGGCCTGCTGAGTATCGGTTTGTGGATGGGGGGGGTAGTGACCAGCCAGGCGGGTTCCACGCTGCCCACCCTGCTGAATGGCCAGCCCATGCCCACCCTGGCAGACATCATAGAGCCGGTCATTCCAGCCGTCGTCAACATTGCCACCAGCACCCGCATTCAGGTGCCGGAACACCCGTTGCTTTCTGACCCCTTTTTCCGACAATTTTTCAACCTGCCCAAGCAGAGAGGCGGACGAGAGCGGGAACAGAAAAGCCTGGGCTCCGGGGTGGTGGTGGATGCCAAAAAGGGTATTATTCTGACCAATCAGCATGTGATCGACAAAGCGGATCAGATTACCGTCACCCTCCGGGATGGCCGTTCGATCCAGGCCAAGCGGGTCGGTGTGGATACGGCCACGGATATTGCCGTCATTCAGGTGCAGGCGAAAAATCTGCAGCAGATCCCGTTGGGCAACTCCGACCTGTTGCGGGTGGGAGATTTTGCAGTGGCCATCGGCAATCCGTTTGGATTGGGGCAGACCGTCACCTCTGGCATCATCAGCGCGTTGGGACGGAAAGGGTTGGGGCTCAAGGGGTACGAAGATTTTATCCAGACCGATGCCTCCATCAATCCGGGCAACTCGGGGGGGGCGTTGGTCAATCTGCGGGGTGAGTTGATCGGCATCAACACGGCCATTTTGGCCCGTGGCGGCGGCAATGTGGGGATCGGATTTGCCATTCCGGTCAATATGGCGCAGCGCATCATGGAGCAGTTGGTCCAGTTCGGGGAGGTCAAACGGGGTGTCCTGGGCATTCAATCCCAGGATTTGACGCCGGAGTTGGCAGAAGCCTTTGCGATCTCTGCCAAGGAGGGGGCGGTGGTGGCCATGGTGATCCCGGGCTCACCGGCTGAAAAGGCGGGTTTGAAGCGGGGCGATGTGATCACCAAGGCCAACGGCCATCCGGTCCACGGAATGGCGGATCTGCACAATACGGTCGGTCTCTCCCGCACGGGGGAGCAGATTGTGTTGGAGTTGATCCGGGATGGGGTCACCCAGCAGGTGGCTGTGGTCATTGCCGAACCGGAACAACTGGTTTATGAAGGGGAACAGATAGACCCCCGTTTGCAGGGTGCCGCGTTGGAAGATCCGGACAGTTCAGAAAACAACGGAGGGGTTCATGTGGTCTCGGTCGAACCCGACAGCGTGGCGTGGACGGTAGGATTGAGGGCGGATGATCAGATCATATCGGTCAACCGGCGGGCGGTGCAGTCGTGCCGGGAGTTGAAGGCGATCATGAAAAGGGTCAAAAACAAGCTGCTGCTCAATATTCATCGGGGCGGCGAAAATTTATTTATTCTGGTGCGTTGAGTCGGACAAACCGGTCCTGGGCAGGTGGGGGAGAAGCGATGCAGAGAAGAGTCTTTCTTAAAAAGGGTTTGGTGGGTGGTGGTGCAGTTGCGGCGGCTGTTGCCCTGCCTGAGGCAACCCTGGCAGAGGGCCCCATTCACTGGAAAATGGCGACCACCTGGCCCAAAAATTTTCCTGGTCTGGGTACCGGGGCCAATTATCTGGCCTCGCTGATCGAAGAGATGAGCGGGGGTCGTCTCAAGGTCAAGGTGTATGGTGACAAGGAGTTGGTGGGGGCCTTTGAGGTGTTTGATGCCGTTGCCCGTGGCACGGTGCAGATGGGTCATGGTGCGGCCTACTACTGGAAGGGCAAGCATCCCGCCACCCAATTTTTTGCCTCTGTGCCCTTTGGTTTGACCGCCCAGGAGATGAACAGTTGGTTGTATCATGGGGGTGGGCTGGCTTTGTGGACGGAGTTGTATGAGCCGTTCGGCTTGATTCCCAGCCCGATAGGCAACACGGGGGTCCAGATGGGGGGATGGTTCAACAAGGAGATCCGGTCGGTTGCTGATTTGCAGGGGTTGAAAATGCGCATTCCCGGCCTCGGTGGCGAGGTGCTGAAGCGGGCGGGTGGCACACCGGTCAGCCTGCCGGGGGGTGAAATTTTTCTGGCTTTGCAGTCGGGTGCGATTGATGCGACAGAGTGGGTTGGTCCTTACAATGATTTGGCCTTTGGCCTCCACAAGGCTGCCAAGTTTTATTATTATCCTGGCTGGCATGAACCGGGCACGACGTTGGAGGGGTTGATCAACAAAAAGGCATTTGAGGCGTTGCCCAAGGATCTGCAATCGATTGTGTTGAATGCCTGCAAAGTGGCCAACCAGGATATGCTGGCGGATTTGACGGCGCGCAACAACGATGCCCTGGCCCAGTTGGTCCAGCAGTCGGCCCATGGCAAGGAGGGCCATGGCGTTCGGGTGTTAAAGTTCCCGGACGATGTCTTAAAAAAATTGCGCACCCTCTCCGAGGAGGTGGTGGCCGAGGTGGCAACCTCCGATGCCATTTCCCAAAAGGTCTATCAATCCTACAAGGGGTTCCGGGAAAAGGTGGCGGCTTGGCATGTCATTTCGGAGCAGGCCTATTTGAACGCCAGGACCTTGTAGATGGTACACGCTTTGAGGAACCGAAGGGTCGTGGCAGGTTTGGTTGTCGGGCTGTTGACCGCCGTGCCGTTGGCTGGAATGGCCCTGGAGGTGCAGCCTGCGCCCCGATCCGGCACCGAGCGTCCCACTGGTCGGGAGTTGCTGGCGCAGCAGATCCGCATCGATCAGCCCGATTTAAAGATGGATGGGGAGATTGTGTTAAAGAGTTTATCCCCTTTGACGGGGGTGGTGCGGTTGCGGCAGGCGCGGGGTGAGCCGCGCAAAATATTTGCCGGGGTGATGCGCCTGATACCGGGTGCCAAACAGGCTTTTGACGGTTTTTTTGATCAGTTGAACGTACACGATCTGGATTTGCGGGATCTGGTGATCACGGTGACGCCGGAGGGGTACGGACTGCAGTTGGCGACGGCCACCATTCCCGAGGGCGGGTTGAAGCAGGTGAGTGGTCAACTGGATTTTCAGAAGCGTTGGCAATTGGAGAGCGGCAGTTTGCAGCTTTCCAACATTCCGTTGCACCCCAACTCCCCGGTTCCGCCATTGCCGTTGAGTTACAGACAGTTGAAGGCTTCCGGAGCGGAGGGAAAAACCTTTGCTCTTGATGTGGAAAAAATACGGATGGGGCATTTGGCCATTTTCAGGGATCCGACCGGTTTTTTTGGGGATGTACTGCGCGCCATGGGCTTTGCCAAGGGGTTTGACAGTGCGCCGATTTTGTTGGATCGTTTGGCGGTCACGGCGGTGGCCGATGCCAAGCAACTGGCCACCCAATCCCTTTTGCTGTTGGCCCCCAACAAGGCCAAGGCGACCGGTCAGGCCACCATGGCGTGGCAACCCAAGCCCCGGCAGCTGCATCTGAAACTGGATGTCACAACGGACAGGCACGCTGTCAGCCATTTCAAGACTGTGCTCGGGGTGGCAGATCCTGCGATATAACCGAAGATCGTGCCTTGACGGGGGAGCTGTTTTCTTTTATCCTCCCGGTCAGGTTGATCGATGGGCGGCTAGCTCAGCGGGAGAGCACTGCCTTCACACGGCAGGGGCCACAGGTTCGAACCCTGTGCCGCCCACCATTCTTATCAAATACTTAAGCGGCCTTTCCGGAACTCCTGGAAAGGCCGCTTTTGGATTTACATGGAGAGATCATGGAAAGATGCCATCATGAAGGTACTTTCGGATGGCTTTGTTGCATGAATCAGCTCCCGGCTTGATTTGCCCCTTACCCACAAGTGGCTACATTTCCACACGGTAGCTGTCGGGCATGCCAAGCTTGGTCATTTTGTTTAAAGCGTAGTAGCGGGTGTACGACTCTGCTACCTGAGCGTCTGGTGTACGTGCTGTCAACCGGTCTCCAAAAATTGTCTTGTATCGAAAAATGGCTGTCTCAGCAAGGCTACGACGATAATAATCCGACACTTCCTTCCAATTCTTGCGGCCCACGAGATTGATCCTTTCAAGGATCTGGTTGCGTGGGTGAGGAGACTCCCCGGATTTGTCCGGCCAAGTGGTGGCGTTTTCTCTGGGCGGAATGGCGACACAGGCTCCCCGTGCCTAATCAACGAGGACAACACCCCCTCGATACCCCGCAGAGGCAGGCGGTACACCTCCTGGAGGGTAAGCGCGCGCTGGATCGCCACATCCGTGCAGGTCTGGGACGCCCCTCGTTTGCCGGTCTTTTCTTGCATAAACCACTGGCTGATGGCGTCATCGTCGAACCAGAGGGTCAGACGGCCACGGTTGACCAGGGCGGCGTTGTACTGCTGCCAGTTGCGGATGCGGTATCGATGTTTGGGAGAGGTAGTGTCCATGCATCATGATTATCGAAACCTGCATCTTGGTCAAGTAACTGGTGTTTCCGGAGATTCATGCAACAACGCCGTCCAGTAGCTTCAGCATGGTGCGAACCGTTTTTCATTCAGTTGACCCTTTCAGCTAACGAGGAGTGTTTTATGCCATCACCAGCGATCGTTATGCGTTTTTGTCTATTTGTAGGTGTGTCTGTCAGTTTTGCCTCCATTGCCTGGTCCGCCGAAGAACATGCCCACGATGGGCACGTGAAGAGTTCTCCTGGGCTTGTTTTGAACAGCGGAAGATTGTGGCAGACGGATGTTCCATTACGCAAGGGGATGGACAGTATCCGACACGACATGGAGGCTGTATTGCCCCGTATCCACGACGCTACCCTCTCCAATGAGCACTACGCGATTCTTGTCAAAGGTGTGCGTGGCCACATAGAGTATATGGTTAAAAATTGCAAATTGTCTCCTGAAGCCGATGCCCAGTTACATGGTGTGCTTGCCGAAATCATTGCTGGGGCCGATGCGATGGAGGACAAAGCGAGCCAGTCATCTGGAGCCGTCAGGATCATCCAGGCTCTGAACTCCTACGGCCGTCATTTTGATCATCCTGGGTGGAGACCAGTTACTCATTGACCTGGAATATTTAGAGAATCTCTATTTCCGACGAATTGTGTTGGTTCAGCGTGAATGATACAGATGGCCGTTGCGCGTAATTGCCAACGTGATTCTAAAAAAAAATGGTGCTGTCCTCCCCTCGACGACGGTTTTCGCCAGGAGTTGACGACCATGTGCCAGTCCAACCCCATTGTCCGGCAAACAAAGGTGCTGGCACTGCTGAATATCAGCAGGTCATCGTGGTACCATCGACATGTCAGCCAAGAGGATCGGCGTACTCCTGGTCCAAAAAGAACCGCCATCCAAGAAGGAAGGCTGACGGCTGTCCGCAAGGTAGCGGAACGCTATCCGATGTGGGGATATAAACGGATCGCTGTCGTCTGTCGCCGGGAAGGTATCCAGGCATCCAACAAGCAGGTCTATCGGATCATGAAGGAGCTTGG
>PEAG01000037.1 GCA_002753505.1 Magnetococcales bacterium HCHbin5
CCCTGGCCGATCCTGAGCCCGGCGCGAACCGGGACTGATTGTCGACCTGGGCAACCCCTCAGGCTGCCATGGGCAGAGAATGATTGTCGACCTGGGCCGGTCCTCAGACACCCTGATTTGGGAATGATTGTCGACGGCAGGCCGGGCTCATTGTTCTCTCAGACTTTGTCGACCTATGGCCATCCAGCCACTTCGGGAAACTTTGTCGACGTGTGGCGATTCAGCCACCTCCTTGAAACCAGCTCAACTCATGCTCAGTCATTGATGGCACGCACCAAGCACCGCTCAATCGTGCGCACTTCCCCGATGGCATCATTGACCGCAGCAGCAGATTGCTCCGCTTCGCTCTTGATCGCCTGCAACCGTTTCTGTGCCTCGACCAGTCGGGCAATGAACACCCCAACATCCGACCAGACGACCCAGGCCTCCACGTGTTTGACATCGGCCACGTTGTCACTGACGACCATCCTGCCATTGCCCGAAAGGATCGAAAGACGGTGCCGACAGATGTGGCCAACACCCCCACGCGGGCAAGTGCAACGGGCGGTCAGGTTGTTTGTCTCCTTGGTGATAGTCACCCGACGCGGGGGCTCATCATTGGATTCCTGGACCATGAACTGCAACTCTTTCATCATCACCTCCAAGAGACTGTCCCGATGGTACGCCCCCGATACGTCATCACCGGGTAGTGGCAACGACTTTCTGCATTGCCCTCTCAAAATACCCCGGCAGTTCCCGTTCTATGACGCTCTGGGAGATCTCGAAAAAGGCCAGCCGCTTGCGGTATGAAACTTTCGGCAGAAACGCCAGCACCTGACTGAGCGAGTTGTTCGGGCCCCGCAACCAAACGCCCGGTTTCAACTTGCTGTTCCGACCGGGTTGGATGACCACGTATTGCAGGTTGTTCCTGGCCCGGCCCCCCATTCCCTTGTCGCGGCGGTTCATGTTGAACCCCACCTCGAATAAGGCCCGCATCGCCGACAAAATTTGAATGACCTGTCCGCGAGACATATTCCCATAGGCATCTTTTCGGGCGGCCGGTCCTGGAACGGCGAACCAGCCACGCGGCAGACTTCTGGAGACATGGACATTTTGGAGCATTTGCTCAAATCGCTTGAATGGACGGCTGCCACCATAGACCTGCGGTGCGAGATAGTGCTCTTTGTCCCCTATGTTGGGCGGGTTCTTGAACCAGACCTTGGCCTGCAGGTTCTGCTCACTGGACAGGATGGTGCGCAGGCTGTCCATGACAAACGGCGTCGGGCGGTCGAAGATCGAATACATCGTCCGCTTCAACTCCTTCTCTACCACCCGGGCCGTGCTGTTGAGAGCCATGGAGGCGGCAGCAGGAATTTGCTGCGCCATGTCGCTGAAGGCCCGCTGGATGCCGGAACTGTCAAACCGAACGCTGATCATTGCGGCTCCGGCCTGCGCACGCCGGAAATCCGCTCTCTCCCCATGGCCACGTCCTTGCCCAGTCTGGTCAACCGCAGCGACGTCACGCCGTCGACCTGATCCAACTCAACCAGCCCGTGGTCTGTCAACCATCCCACGTCCTCCAGCAAAACGATCATCCCGACCAGCAGATAGTCACACAGCACATCCAGGTCGGCGGTATACTCGGTGGCGTTGTGCAGGGTTTGCAGGATCCTCAACCGCCGCGCCTCCGTCGTGAGCTTGGAAATACTCTTGGTCATTTTCATTCCCTATCGATTCAGCAGTCACAGTGATGCGCCGTGTGCAGGCACGGTCACGACAACATCCGAAAAACATTGTCCCGATACCGGCCCATTGAATGTGCCCCAAACCGTAGGATGGACGATGGCAACTGGGTGCGGATCACCTCAATGGCGGCCATGACCCGATGGCGGAACGTCGGCGTGGCAACGTTTCCATGCTCGTCGAAGAAAACCTCGGTGCCAGCATGCCGAAACCGCATGAAGGTTGGTAAATGGGGTACGATGTCGCCAGCGTTGAACACCCGAACGTACCTCTGGCCCAACCGCTCATCCATCCAGTCAGCCCATGGCTTGTCACCGCAACGGGGCTGACCGAACGTCCAGAGATACACCCGGTCATCCAGTGATCCCAACAGACACCGGGACGCGGCAATGGCCGCCAAGGCACCACCCAACGAGTGCCCGACAAAGTGCAGACGCGCTATCCCCCGCAAATACACCTCAGCCAGAACAAAGCTCCAGACCCTGTCGAGGGCATCGCTAAAACCTTTATGCACGTATCCCTGCGCAGAGATGGTCTTTTCGGCGTCCAGGTTGTCGACCCAGTCTGCCAGTTCGTCGGTACCACGAAAGACGATCCACAAGTCGCTCGCATTTCTGGCCGCGAACCATTGGATGTTGCCATGGACATGCTGCGTGACATCAAAGTCTGGAAGCTGCGCGGTGGTGTCGTATGCCTGGGCGGCCATGTTGGCTGCGGTTGAAAGCGTGATACGGTTCATGGCTGTTTTCCCTTGCCGTCATGAATAATGGTGATTGAGCAGTTCAACCAATAATCCCACGTGTGTAGGATGCCCGGCCGCCAGAGAAAGAGGCCGTCAGAACATCACCACGGGAATCGATGTCTTGGGAAACGAAACCGATATGGCACCACGTCCCCTCATAAATGAGCTGGTCGAAACACAGCAGAGATGCATGCTTCTCAATTGCACGACAAATCGCTGCAGGTGATCCAAAACTGGGGCACTTGAAATCTGCGGCCAAGCCACGAAGGTGTGCGCTGGTCCGCGAACCACCGATCCGGGTATTGAGTTCCGGGCAACGGTATCCGCTGGAGATGATCACCGCAGACTGGCCCAGGATGGTCCGTACCAGCTCCAGTTTTTGCGCCAACACTTTCAGGTTTGCCACAATGTCACTGGATGGCCGGTTGGCAATACCCTGCCGAACAGCCAGATCGCTGTGCGTCAGTTCCCCCAATGTGAAGTGTTCGGTCAGGTGATGCATGATTTTTCTCCGATGATTGCCAAGCGTGTCTGTTATCCGGCATTGTCTGGTTGCTATATCAAGCGTGCCCCACGACACGATGCCAATTGGCGATATACTTTGCCATCGTGCCTCTTCCAAGTAATGAACCGCCTATCGGGTTTCAATTCGCTTTGAGCTGATCCAACGTGCGATTTCTCGCCTCAATGGCACAAGACCGAGATGCTCCCAGACGTATTGCCAGTCATCTCGGTGCAAAATGTTGGCAGTCACACCGGTTGCCTCACCACTGATGATGTCAATTTCAACCATTTGCCAAGGCGGCAATTGACCACCGATCACGTAGAAAAATTTGGGGCTCTTGGACTGGCCAACCCCCAGCTTGCGACATATCCAGAGGTAGACGGCCGTCGAAAGCCGGTTTCTTTGCTCAAAAGCTGCTCTCCAGGAATTTTTCCTGTCAAACATGGCAACGAGTCCAAATTCGCGTACCACCTTGTCCCGATTGGCGTATTCGTCTGGAACATACTCGATGAAGAGTCTGTCGCTTGTGTTCTGGCCAAAGGCCACCGTCCCAAAGAACGCGTCCAGATCCGTCATATTGAACGACATACCCAATCCATGACGGTGTTCATTGGCCCAGGCGTCGCCATGACCATCAACCCTGGCACGAGCACCGTTGTCCAAATATTCAGGCTGCATCACCATACTCCCGCATGCGGTTCAATGCCGTGCCAACCGCTATCTGGTCCACGTCGTAGCCGATAAAGCGGCAGCCAAGACCGAGAGCTACCACACCGGTGGTACCACCACCCAGAAACGGATCCAACACTGTTTCGCCCGGCTTGACAAAACGCCGCATCAGATCAGCCATACCGCTCTCCGACTGCCCCCAATGATGGTGGCCTTTATCATTGTCATTCACCTCACTGCGCACCACATCGCCGATCCATGGCCCAGCGTATTCGCCCTTCGTGAAACAAAGGACAGGCTTCCAGAACGTGTTGACCCGTCGCGGAAAGATCTGCGGCGATTGCCCCCCCGGTGTCAGATAGCTCAGCATCCAGTGGTAACAGAGGTTGGTCTCCAGCAACCGGATGACCTCCGGCAAATGAAACTGCCCATCCATGGAGAGCAATGCTCCACCCGGCTTAAGTACATGCGCAGCGATCCGGCCCAGGGTTTCAAACAACGGTAAGAACTCCTTGGGATACGGTGGATCGGTAAAGATCCAGTCAACCGATCCCGGTGCCAGATTGAGAGCCTGTTCACAACTGCCGTGGATAATTCGAAAACGGTCTGATATTGGCGACAGAGATTGACTGGCCTGAACTGCTTCCGCTGCCCGCTCATCTTGCGCTGCCTTTTTCTGCTCCCGCCGGATCTGGTTGGCCTGGGAAACGACCGCTGCGTTTTTTGCCTCTCTGACCTGCCTGACCCGCTCCAGGGCTACATCCTTGCCACCAGCAACAACTGCCTGCTGCTCTGCCGGTGGCAATTTGGCAAGGGTGGCCGCCGCTGAGATGGATACGTCACCACGATCCATCGCTTCGACCAGTTCCTGGGTGCCATTGGCCGCTACGGCTTTGGCTTGCTGATAGGTTTTGGCGTTTCCGAACCCGGCTTTACAGGCAGCAACATCACGAGTCTGTTGTCCTGATTTCGATTCAGGAAAATTTTCCTGAATCGCTCCAGTTGGTCTTGGTCCACCATCAGCGTTGAACCGCCGCCTGTCTCCCAAAAACGCCTCAATCGCCCGACCTATCGCCACCCGCTCAGAAGGCGTGAAATCCTTCCGGACTTCGTTTTCGTCGTGTTCGGCCATAATGGCTGGCGCATCGATGATGCGAACCGGAATGCTCTCCCAACCCAACAACCGGCAGGCCTCCAGCCGTCGATGGCCAAAAACCAAGCTGTTGTCCGGACTCACGCCGATGGGTTGCAACAGGTCAAGATCGCGAATGCTGTCGGCAAGGTGGGTGATATTTCCCAAATCCTGGCGATGCCGTTTGCCAACGGTGATGCTGCTGATGGGGATCAAGCTGGTTTCAGCCATGGTATACCTCCGAGTGGTTCCCGGTGCTGGCACACCTGGGAGAACGCAGGGATCGCGGGAAGCGATCACCGGGAACCACCAGAAGGTCCGGCGAATCTCTCTCCCTCCGGCAACAACACCCCGTGCCATCGGGGCATAAAAAAGGCCGCTCATTGGCGGACTTGATTTGCGGGAATGAAAAAACCCGCTCCAGGTTACCCTGGGCGGGCTTTTGTGAGTGAGGGGCGTTAGCGGGTTTGGTTGCCGTGCGCGTGCTTCCCCAATCATAGCGAACATCGTATCAGATTCTGTCAAACTTGTCCCAAGAATAGTTGTTGGGATAAGTCATCCCAACAACTATTTCTGCAGGGACATTGAAATCAATCGGTTGGAAGTTTGCCGTCCGCTGTTCTGCGCCGGTTTCGCCGGTTGCTGCCATCTACCTTGCGCCGGTTTCGCCGGTTGATACCGTTTTCGTGGGTGCCTTGCTGCCGGTCTGGTGTTTTTTCACCAACCGCCGTGATCTGTCGTGAATGATATCGTTCGACAAACCTTCGCACGGAAACACCATTCTGTACGCCGCACTCGCATTCCCCGTCCGGTGGTATTCCCGGTGAAAAAGCTCATCTTTATTCTTGTCCGACTGCATTGCCCTCCTGCTTACGTTGATGGTCGACGCAATGGTCATAAGCGAGGCCATCCAGACACGCCAAGCTGTCATCCTGCTCATCCCCACCTTGGCGCAGATCGTCTTGCGCGGCACCCCCTCGGCATGCATCCACACCAGCCGCGCCTGGTCTGGTTCTAATTGGCACAGCCATTGTAGTGCCTCATCCATCCGGGTGATGGCCTCCGGGGTTGGAGGGTCAAGCCGGAGTTTCACCTCATCCTGTCCCGATGCGTCGGCGAGGTCAATCACCACATCCGGCCAACTGCTGACGTAGCCCCTGGGTTTCAACCCGCTGATACGCAACAACCGCAGGGTTCTGACTGCCTCTTCCATCTGGGCAGCCACCATTTTTGCGGTCCATTTGCCGTTACCGTTTTTGTCCATGCTGCTTCCCCCTGTGTCCACGCCCATACAGTTTCTCCCCAAGCTGACGCACCAACTCCTGTTCCACCCAGGTCAGGCGCGTGTCGTTCTCTGCCACGACGAGAATGCCATGGCTGTTCCAGCCGAAGACCTTGGTGGCCTCGGCATTGATGGTGAATCCCTGAACCCGCCCCAGGGATGAACGGGGCTGCGCTGGCCCGCCGATCATGGTGCCACCTCTTCGTCGAGCACCCAGTGCAAAATGGCCAGCGCATCGGCGGCATTGTCGTCGGCAGGGTTGTGCCCCTTCCGCCGCATGGCTTCGATCACTTCCGCCTTGGAGGCGTTGCCTTTCCCCGTCGCGTGCCGTTTGATGGTACCGACCGGCACGCCCCGGTACGGGATCTCCTGCTGTTCGGCCCAGGCAGTCAGGTGCGCCAGGAACCCTCCGTAGACATGGGCGGCCGTCACACCCGCATGGGCGCGCACTTCCTCAAACCAGATCGCCTGGATCGGACCGGCAAACCGGCACACCTCGTCCAGCCAGTGCTTGAACCGGACAAAAGCCATACCACCCCCTTCAAACCGGCCCGGTTTGAACTCCACCGTGCCACTGGTGATGGTACCGTCAGCCTGATGCAGTGCCCAGCCCATCTTGCTGCCCAAATCCAGGGTGAGGATTGCCCCTTCCCCTGGGGTGCCCTTGTGGGGCAAAGTTGCTACAGCCATTTCTTCCTCCTGTTGGTTGATTTGGTCAGGGTGGCGGCGAGTGCCTGGAAAGTAGACGCCGTCACCCGTTCCGTTGATTTGATATGCTTCACGTCTTTCCCCAACTGACAGGGGGCATATTCTGTCCGTATGGACAAAACGCTCCCTGCAGTGATCCGATCCCTTTGGCGTCTGCCACTGCCTGCAGCAACACCAACATCTCCTGCACACCCATCCATGGTCTGCGTGCCATCTGGAGAACCCAATCCAGCAATTGAGCTGCTGTGGTTGCCTGTTCCAGATCCACTTCATAGTCCGTGCGCTGGTGACGTAGTACCAACGTATTTGGGTCATACACCCATGCCCCATGACGGATAGGACGATGTCCATACCCAAGAGCCTCCTCCCATTGCCTGCCGTAGGTCTCCCAGTGACTGAGGTTCCATAATGGAAACCTGCCTCCTGGTAGACCTCTCTTGGCCATCTTCTTGGCCATGGTTAACTCGATTACCTCATCCATTGGTACATACTCCTGGTGAACAGATGTTGACCCCCCAACAGGGGAGAATTTGGAACTGCGCCAACTGCGCCAATGTGCGCCAGCTGCGCCAGTGCGCCACCCCATTTTGCCAAAAACCCATTTTTCAGATTCCAGCCTATACCCTGGCGCAGTTGGCGCAGTTGGCGCAGTTGGCGCACTTCGGGTTGAGTTGGAATTTGACCATGCGTTGCCCCGGCTCCGTCGATACCTTGCGTACCCATTTCAGCTCAGCCATGAACTCCATGACCGCCTCAGCTTCCTTCGGAGACAACCTGGGGCGCGGCAGGGATCTGCCGAGAGATCTGATTGAAAATTCCATTGTTTTGGTCTTCAAAGCCCAACGAGCCACCCTCAGAGCGGCTGCCTCCAATGCATCACCCTCTGCCATACGCTGCACACGCACCGCTTCGGACAAATGGTATTCACCAATCCGTCTGGCACGCTCCCAGGTATCCAGACTCACTTCCGACTCTGCTTCGATGATGAGGTGGGGGTACTCCATGAGGTGCAGCACCAGGGCTGCCTTGACCGTAGCCGACACCGCCTTGCTGGCAATGTCCCGCACATCCTCCAGGTCGCGCCCCTCTGCCATCTGCACCTCCACCATGTTGTGCCATTGCCGCCGCGACTCACTGGCCGCTGGAGATAACTTGGCCAGATGGCAGGCTGGTTTGCCATCCGTCTGTGGTATCTCTGTATTCAGCAGGCCGAGGACAGTATCCTCATACGGTTGCAGGATGAACTCGTTGAGGCCGGATTCGTTCATCTCCTCCAGGCGGGTGCCCACCAGGGAGGGAAGCCAAACGGGCCAGATGCGGGCCAGTGCCCCCGACTCCCGCAGTGAAGGATGACGGGCTGCCTCCAGATATTTGTCCGGCTGGATCATGATGCAGACATTGAGGCATGGATTCACAATCATCCGGTCCTCTGGGCCGTTCTCATTGCCCACCCGGTCACGGGTAATGGTGTCGCCAGAGATGCCTGCCAGGTAAATGGCGTCTCCCGTGCGGTCTTTTCCAGAATATTTGCCCATGATGGCGTCGAAGACGGGCCGCCCTTCACCGGAAAGAACAGCGTATTCACCACCCCGGATGTGCATCCGCTGAAACAGACGTTCTTCTGTGGCATCGGAGCTGAACATGCGGGGGTGTGGGGGAACGATGAGTCGCTTGCACTCCTCTGCAGCCATCTTTTGGATGACCGCCTGTTGCTGTTCCTCAGACAGTTTTGAACTGGTTGCCTGCTTTTTCATGGCGAGCAAAATCGTGTCGAGTATTTGGTTGTTGGTGTTGACCTCGGCGACATGTTGGCGATAGGCATCCATTTCGCCCTGAATCCATTTGTCCAGGACGCGGTTCATGATATTGAACGGGGGGCTCTTGCGCTCACCGCTGGCCGCAATCAGGACGTGGAACATGGCTGGGTAGTGGTAGAGACCGGGCCGTTCCTGGATACGGGCCTTCTTTCCAATCACCAGGGCCATCACCGACAGCCCGATTACCGCCGGGGAAGCACCCGGCACCTTGACGAAGCGGGCCACCTCGCAAGCCGCATCACGCAACACGCTCGGCAAGGCATCCAATGGGTAGGGGCGCGGTTCCTCATGATCCTGGGAAATAGGGATGGGGTCAGGCCAAACATCCTGCGGGGAATCGTCCACGAAAGGCTCATCCTGGCAAGAAAAACACGACATGACAGTGTTCTGCTGATTGGTGCCGTCCCATACAATGTGATGCATCTCCTGCCGCTCAGCGTTGGCCAGAAATTCATGAACATTCATCCCTTCGATGATGGCATCGGCCGCATCCCATTTGGGTGGCTTATCATCGGGGGGAATCAGAATGGCAACGTACACAACACCGGCCTGCATAGCCGCACGGGTTACGTCGACGGCATAGTCCCAGCCGACCTTGTCCTTGTCCGGCCAGATCAGCAGATTTTTGCCTGCCAACGGCGACCAGTCTGTTTTGTTGATCGGTGCTTTGGCTCCATGCATGGAAGTGGTGGCGACAATGCCGACTGACAGCAATGCATCAGCACACTTTTCGCCTTCAACAAACACAACGTCGCTGATGCCTGCCATTTCTGGCTGGTGGTAAAGAGGCCACAAACCTTCCGGATCTTGTTTCTTGCCCGTTTTTACGTCATAAGGCCGGTACGTCTTTTTTCCATTAGGCGGATCGTACCGGTACACACAACAGATCAACTTCCCGCCTTTACTGAAATAGTCCCATTTGCCGGTATGGGGGCCAAGATCATCCATGGGCGGGCCGTTCCGGTTGGCCTTGGAACGCGCAACGGGAGTGGCATCCCCCAACCAAGTGGCAATCTCGTCCAGGATTTTGGCAAAGTCTCTCCGGGCATCCAGATGATGCACCTCTGCCCACAGGCCAATGATGTCACCCCCCTGGCCCGTGGCGTGATCAAACCACATCCCAGCCTTGGGGCCGGTGAGTTCCACGACCATGCTGTCACCTGGGTTGCCTTGCACATCGCCGACGTAGAATTTGCCACTGCGAACCTTCCCGGCTGGCAACAGGTAAGCCAGGGCAGATTCCAGGCACTCCAGCAGGCGGGCCTTCAACCGGTCAACGTTGGGTCGTGATTCGGGAGATGGGCCAGTAGTGGCTTTGTGGTTGAAATCCATCATCATCAGAGCCTCCAACAACGGTCCTGCCAGTCACAAAACCGGCATTCGAAGTGGCTGGGATCACGGGTGATGCGGGGCAGCAGGTCATGCGCCTCGGTGGCCTGGAGGACACGCACCGCCCGATCTGTCATGCGTTGCGCCAACCCGGCATCGAAGGGCACCAGCTCAAAATGCAACTCGGCGGTGTCCTTGTTGATGGCGACGAACAGGGCCGGGTTTTCCGAGATGCCGGGGGCAACGGGTTCCATATAGGCCTGATAGGTGGCAATCTGCGCGGCATAGACCGGCTTGGAGAGGGTCACCCCACGCTTGACAGTGTCGTTCCAGGATTTGTTGTTGAGGGATTTGCACTCCCACAAGGCCGGGTAGCCCATGGGCACCTCCAGGGGACCACCGGCAATGATGCCGTCCACGTGCCCCCGGATGCGCCCCTTGGCCACCGAGAAACCAAACTGCCCGCCATCCCGTTTCTCGGTAACCAGATTGAACCCGGCGGCCCGCAACCACCGAATGGCCAACGCCTCAAAGAGATGCCCGGCGGCAAAGATGCGCAGGGTCTTGCCACCGAAGCCCCGCTCTGCATCACGGGGCGCACCGGCGTACTCGAACTGCAACGCCCGCTCGCAGGCAACGCCCAGACGAGAGCCGCCCAGGTATTCTCTGCGTGGAGAGGCCGCTTCCTCGGCCACCAGGGCGGCATCAATCAGCCCGGTGACGATTTCAGCAAAGGTGGCGGTGTGGTTGAGGTCGATCATGGTTGTCTGTACTCCATCACTGCCCTGACAAATTCCGCCGCGACTTGCGGCACAAGAGCGTTCCCGTATCCGCACAACTTGACCACCCGGGCGGGAACCCCATGAGCCAACGGGTGTGTTCCGGGTTCAACAGGCCGCACGCTGCCATCGGTGAGGCGGATCCAGTCGCATCCCAACCAGGGATTGCGTACAAGACCACTCGCGCCAGAGGCTGGCCCTTCGTCCCGTACAGCTCCGACGCGGATTTCCGGCTGCGATCCGAGCGGTAGTCCCTGGCCGTTGGCGTTGGCCAGCCAGAAAATGCGTTGCCGGAGGTGCGGTGCCCCGACGCTACAAGCTGGCAGCACCGCCGCCCCGCAGGCGTAATCCAGGGCTTCCAAATCGCTGCATACAAGATCGAGCCACCGGGCCCCGCCAACCCGGCCAACCTGCTCGCCAAAAACCGTTGCAGGGCGACACTGCCGGATGAGCCAGTGCCAGGCAGGCCACAGGTGCCGCTGGTCAACAAACCCAAGTCGGCGGCCTGCCTGGCTGAAAGGTTGGCAGGGACATGACCCGGTCCAGACCGGCCTGTCGTCCGGCCACCCGGCCATCCGGAGGGCGCAGGACCACCCTCCGATGCCGGCGAAAAAATGGTGCTGGTCGTATCCACCCAGCTCTTCGGGCAAGACATCCTCGATACTCCTCTCATCCACATCCCCGGCCGCAACCAATCCACGCTGGATCAGTGCCCGAAGCCATGCGGCCATGGCCGGATTGTTTTCGTTGTAATATGCCGTCATCCTGCATACGCCTTCAGACCGGGATAGTTGATGTCGATCATGGTCAGAGTTCTGAATCAGGTGATTTCTTGGCGCAATTTCAAGCCTCGCGCTGCCAGCTTTGATTCAACTTCGTTCAAACAAACTCTTCCAAAATTGATGAATCTCAGCAGCTCGTTTCTTGAGAATGAACACAATTGGTCAACCGTCTTAATTCCTTCACGTTCCATGACCATCAACAAACGAGCGGATGTGTTTGAACGATGGAAGAAGGGAACATCATTTCTTTCAAACCTTGCACACTCCTCACCAGGATTAGAGAAGCGAACTATCGTGCACAGCATCTCATTTGGGAGTCCGGTTACCAAATTCGTCCCATATAATGGTAAGGCACACATAAAATTACGCTCATTTGTCAGCGCATTGCATTCCTTGCAAGCCCGTCTTTCAATGCGACAATATTTGCAGTCACGACAATACATGGCCGTTTTCTCCTTGTTTTCCATTGTTATTGTTGCGAGAAGGGAGGCTTTTAAGTGCTCAATACCCATTTTTCACCTCTAGAACGGAATGTCGTCGTTGTGTGTGTTGAAATAGTGCTGATAGGCGGTGATGACCACTTCCACCAAAGTCAGCACCTCCTGCTTGCTGTAGTCCGCCATGGGGCGGTTCATACCGATGCTGCCGACATACTCCCCCAGGGGAGCCAACGTGGCGGCCATGGCCGCCCGTTCGAGTTCTGTTGCGTCCGTCATGGATGTCACTCCCAATAGTTTTTCCCTGGATAAAGCCCTCACATGCCCGGCCAGATGGATCAAAAGCAGATCCGGTGACCGGCGCAGAATCCTGCTGAAAATCTCTTTCTCCCGTTCCGGCAACTCATCCAGCGCAACCCGACGTCCCCTCACACCCGGAGGCAGAGAAGAAAACCCACGCTTGGGGGTGTGCCAGGTACTGCGCTGCCGTGTCCAGATGGTTACCATTTCAATCGTTACCTTTGTTGAAACCCGTGCCTTGCCATGCCGTGCAGTGCTCCGCCACGCCTCGCCATGCCACGCCAAGCTGTGCCTTACTTGTCTCGCCGCGATATTCAGAATCATGCAATCAATTGTTCCTGTTGCAACCCAGCACCGAACACCAAGCTTTGAATGACTTTTTTGTTGAATTTGAAAGTCAACAAGCATGATGCTTGATATCGATTCAAGCTGTGGTCGTAACGGTATTCCGCCGGCAGATATTGAAGTTGCTTTTCAGTTGGCATTTCGTTGAGCCAACGCTTTGTCTTATGGGCACCATTTTCATTTTCGCGCTCGCAAAGCCAGTCATCGGCCGCTGCCAGACAGACGATTCGTTCACCGATGGAGAGCAGACGTGCAGCAGAACCGGTGGCCCCGCCCACTGCGTACCAGCGACCGTTGAGGAAAAAGATCCCGCTCCAGGCGGTGAAACCGTTGGCCAGCAAGGCCGCGTCGTCACCGAAGAGGTCCACCCAGAGAAAATTGGACCGTGCCAGCAGATCGACCTCCGTCATCACAAAATCGCTGATGGCCTCCGGACCACTGTTCTCGTCCTTCTCCCAGACATGCCCGCAGAGAGGACACTCCCGGACAGCCAAGGGAACAATGGCCTCGCACTCCGGGCACACCTTGGTGGGAGCCTCCCCGGTGCCGGTGCGGCCATCCAGATCCACGTCCTGCTCCAGAGAGCCATGCAGCAGGGTGGAGATACCGAAGTCCAGGACGACGCAATCCGTTTTGACGACTCCGGGGTGTTCGTTGGGGTCTACTGTCCGCAGCCCCCGACCCACCATCTGAATGAGGGTGGACTTGTACGAACTGGGCCGCAGCAGCACGACGCAGGAGGTGGGCGGGTGGTCCCACCCCTCCGTCAGCACGGCCACGTTGACCACCAACCGAGCATCGTTCTTTTCAAATCGCCGCAGCACCGTCCGCCGCTCACCGTCGGGCAGTTCGCCATGAACCAGGACCGCACTCTCCCCCGAGGCGTTGAAGGCGTCGGTGACGTTGCGGGCATGGTCCACGGTGGAGCAAAACACCACGGTCTGGCGGTGCCCGGCCTGCTCCTTCCAATGCCGGATGACCGCCTCGGTAATCGGGGCCTTGTTCATGATCCGGTCAACCTCAGCCATGTCGAAATCGTCGGCGGTTCTTCGGACGTTGCGCAGGGATTCGCCAGCACCGATATCAACAACAAAGGTCCGGGGCGGCACCAAGTGGCCGGAGCGAATCAACTCGCCCAGACGTACCTGGTCCGCCACGTTGGAGAAGATGGGGCGCAACGCCTTTTTGTCGCCCCTCATGGGGGTGGCAGTCACTCCGTAGAGGCGGCACTGCGGATTGCGCTCCCTGGCGGTATCGATGATGCGGCGATAGCCCGCTGCGGCTGCATGATGGGCCTCGTCGATCACCAGCAGATCCAACGGCGGCATGTTGTCCAGATTGCTCTGCCGCGCCAGGGTGGGCACCATGGCAAAGGTGGTCCGCCCCCGCCACGACTTGGACTCTGCATCCACGATGGAAGTGGAGAGACCGGGGTTGACCCGGCAGAACTTGGTGACGTTCTGCCGAGTCAACTCATCCCGATGGGCCAGAACACAGGCCTTGCCACCATTGGCCAGCATCCGACCAACCACGGCGGACAAACACAAAGTTTTGCCCATGCCGGTTGGGGCTACCGCCAGAGTGTTGCCGTGCTCGTGGAGGGCCTCCACCGACCGATCCACAAAAACCTGTTGTCTGGGCCTGAGAATCATCCCCTGTCTCCCTGTTTACTGCGCCCACGTCGGGCGGGCGAAAGTGCCACCAGCGTTCTGTGCCTGGGCAGGTGCCTGCTGTTGGGGCTGATACCCATTGGTTGCGGGTGCCGGTTGCTGCTGGGGCTGGAATCCGGTCGCTGCCGGAGCCTGCACCTGGGGTTGCGCCTGCGTCTGAAACGCAGCCTGCGGTTGTGCCTGCGTTTGAGAGGGAGCCTGCGCCGGTGCCTGGAACACAGCCGGAGCCTGTGCCGCAGGTTGAAAAGTGGACTGACCCTGTGCCTGAGGTTGAAACCCGGACTGGGCATGACCGCCTCCGGACGCCGGACGGAACGAGGTGGACGGTTGGAATCCTGCCGCCGCCGGGACCGCCCCGGATTGGAAGGCGACATATTCCTTGTGGTCCGGGGTGACGGCAAACTTGATGACATTTTTGGGTTGATCATTTTGATCCCTCTCCACGTCAATCTTGGCCAAAAACTCGATGCCATCCAGATCGGCAAACCCGCGAATGCGGCGGGCTTCCATGGCACGCGGGGTGGTATCCTTGTCCGACAGGCCGTGCGCAGAGTTGAGAATGCCACGGATGAAAGCCCTCCCCATGTTGGCCCAATCGTGGCCTTTGGGACTGTAGAGGCCAATCAGGCTCCAGATCTTGCGTTTGGCGAATTCCCCCTGGGTCACCACAAACTCGCAGTTCAGGTAGACCGCATCGCTCTCCTTGGCACGGGTGGCATAGCCCCCGGTCCAACCCTGAATGTGGTCATCCAGACCACCAGGCTTGATCGTCATGCGCACAGGTGCAACAGCCCCCTTCGGAATAAGATCAAAGTTGTTCTGCGCGTCGGCGTCATTGAAGTCGTTCCATGCTGGCATTTGAAAATCTCCTATGTGATGTCGTTAGTTGGTTGCGGTGTTGGCCTCGGCGGGAGCCGGTTGGCCGTATTCAAGACGCTCCTGGATGGGGCGAACCGGACCACTGATTTTGGCCATCAGACGTCCCAGATGCGGTTCCTCAACGGTGGTCAAACGCCCGGAACGATCCTTGGCAGGAAAGCCCCAGGGGTTCATGGTCTGACAGACGAAGGCCCGGAAAAGCTGGCCGGTCTCGGTGGGCAGTTCCGCCATGGTGATCACCTGATCAACGATGCCCGGCAACTCCAGACCGGTCTTGCTGCCTTCAATCTGCGGTGCGAAGTACCGCTTGTTGAAGTCGTCAAACTTTTCATCCAGAATGCCGACAAAGAAAATGTTCTTCTCTCGAGTGTGCTGGATGTGGCTCAACCAGCTGATCATCTCCTGGCCGTGCAGGCCGTAGGCTCCGCGCAAATCCGGTTTACCGGTCTTTTCGCTGAACGCCTGCGGTTGCCCCTTGCACCAGTGGAAGCAGAGCCGACCGGCCACGGTCAAGGAATCGACGAAGATGGTCTGGTACTTGTCCAGAATCCTGGGGTCGCCGAATTGGGCGCAGACCGCATTGTAATGGGCCTGGGAGAAATACTGGTCGTTGCGCAGTGCCGGGTTGGGGCCGCCGATGAAGACCGCAAAATCCCGGCACTCGTCCCAGGTGCGTGGGCGAATGGTATCGCCGGGCCATCCCTCCACCGCCAAGTCGCCCGCTTCCAGATCGAAGAACAGGGTGGTTGCCGGGTCCAGGCTCAACAGCAGGGTAGTTTTGCCGATGCCCGACTTGCCGAAGATGCACGCCTTGATGCCATGCCGTTCGGCCATGCGCTGATCGGCAGTGATGATTGGGAGGGCGCACATTACGCTGCCTCCTTCCGAGCCAAGTCATTGACCACCCACTGAGTTACGACAAATTTGCCGAACGGCCCTTTGCACGCCGGGCGGAAGTCGCCGAGGCCGATCCGACTTCCCGCCGCATCGATGATTTCACGGAGGAGCTTGACCGTCATCATCGAGTCGTCGATGGTGATCGTGAACCGCAGTTTCCAGTCGTTGAAGGATGGCCGATGGGAGAGGATACGCCCACCGGTCGAAGGGATCCGAACCGCACGAGTGTCCACAGTCCACGGTTCCGTGTGTTCGATTGGAAGCTCAATCTCATCGATAGCCATGCACGCTGGAATCATTGACGATTTTTGCGTCGTGATAAGACTTTTTCCGGCCTTGAAAAATTTCCCGCCGTCGATGATGGCCCGGAACAGATTGGGAGCCGGAATCATCACCTGATCAGAGTTCCCCACATACAGCTTGCTCTCCGCAATCTCCCTCGGAGTGCCACGGTCACCGACGACACCGCTACGCGTCCCAGAGGTAGACGCCAGTTGGGCAGCGTCACCGAATTTGTTGCACAACAGCGGCGTTATGCCTTCGATTTCAATAGAAATGCTCTTCATTTTTTTGTCCTCCAATTTAAGGTTATGATTTCCGCATTGATGTGCGGATGTTAAAAACTGCTTAAAAACCCTTGCCATGCCATGCCTCGCCTGGCATTGCCACGCCCAGCCCTGCCCAGCCCAGCCACGAAAAACAAAAATCACATTAAAACCTCGCCTTGCCCCGCCAGGCCACGCATTGCCTTGCCCAGCCATGCACTGCATTGCCAAGCCTTACCATACCTGTCCAAACCAAATCACAGAAAAAACCCTTGCCTTGCCGCACCGTGCAACGCCGCGCATCGCCCAGCCGTGCCCTTCCTTGCCGCTCCGAGCCTCGCCTCGCCTGGCCACGTCATGAAAACCAAATCACTTAAAAAACCCGTGCCTTGCCATGCCTCGCCATGCTATGCCGCGCCTGGCATTGCCACGCCCAGCCCTGCCTCGCTGTGCCGTACCATGTTGATTTGCCTGTGGTAAACTAATTAGTAAAATCCATGCCTTGCCGCGCCTTGCCTAGCCCCGCCTTGCCCCACCTAGCCTTGCCATGCATCGCATCGCCATGCTGGTCAGAACAAATCACGATTAAAAAACCCTCGCTGCGCCTCGCCATTCCATGCATCGCCAATCCGTGCCGTACATCGCCACGCATAGCCTGTCCGAGCCGGTCATCGCCTCGCCCCGCAGCATCAAACCGTTTTTTCAAACTGGAAGCTCTGTTTCCCAGTCCGAACCGTTCTGGCATCCACAAAGGCATCCCTGATATGGAGTGGCCATGCGGAAAATTTCCTCTCATCAACGGTCAGCGTTGTTTTGATGTACTCACTGACATCCTCACCGCTCTCCGCAATACGGGTGGCGATAGTTGCCAGTTTTCCCTGATCCCACGAGACTTCTTTTTTCTGGTCGGCGATAAGCTCAATGCCGTCTTCGTGAAACCGTACAATGCCAAACTCTTTACCGCTTTCCTGCCGGATAGCAGTGGCCCGATCACCAAAACGGCGTGCCAGCACTCCATTGAGCAGGTCGCTGACCAGTTTGGTTTGGCTGACCGCCTCGGCCACCTCTTTCTGGAGACGGGCCAGTTCACCGACTGGCAGGGCCGCGACATCGCCCAGGGGCATTTGTCGCAGTTGATTAAGCGTGATGGGTTGGTTCATCTTGTTGCTCCTTTTGGGCACATTCTGGACATTGGATAAAGGCACGGATAATGGTCCCAGGCGGAATGGCCGGTTGACTGCAAGCCGCTCCACACTGGGAACAGGTGATCGGCACCGGGTTGATCGGCACCCTGAAAACGATGGCCTTGGCCATCAACCTCTCCCACGCGCTGTATGGCGCATTGGGCTGGTTCGCCAAATCGAAACACTCAAAGCTCATCTGCAGGCGAGTCACAATTTCCGCGTTCAGCGTGCGGTTGCTCTCTTCGGCCCCCTGCTTGAGCCGGTCTTTCAGCCCTTCCGGGAAGGAGACTGTGTACCGGTTGTTGTCACTGAGGAATCTCTGCCGTGACATGATATCCTCCATTCATAACAGGTTGAAATTCTGGTTCCCGATCGGTGCTACCGCCGTTTGACGCTCTTGATCAGAAACACCAAGTCGCTGAGACGGCTCTCGAATGTGTTCAGGGTCTCCATTTGGAAAGCCCCGGGATCAGTCGCCAGATTGTTCTCAAAGTCGTCCAACATGGCCTTCAACGCCGCCCCTCGATTGCTCTGCCGGACAGGGTCTGCATTGATCTCGTCCAACTGATGCCCGAGGTAGATGCACCGCTCCTCTGCCTCCAGGGCGCGATGTTTCCAATCCTCCAACTCGGTCATGAGACTGGCAGGGGGCGGTACCGGCTCGGATGGACTGGACTCCAATTCCTTGATGCGTGCCTTGAGGGCGGTGCGCTCCTTGTTCAGGGTTCTGATCCGCTCCTTCTGCGCCAACACCTCGCCAGACGCATCTTTGGCCAGCCGTTTCCAATCCACGGCACCATTCGGGACGGGTGGATCGTCGGTCTCTCTGCTCTCTTCCTCACTGGGCCAACTGGGGGTGGTCACCTGTGGACGGGCGGCTTCCTCCTTTTGCCGGACAACCTCACGAATGCTGCGGGCCTTGCCATCCAGAACCGCCTGCACGGCTGCCTTCTGCTCCGACTCCTCCATGTCGGCGAGTGCGTCCAGTTCCAGACTGTTGTCGGCGATGCTTGCCACATCGCGGATAGAGTCCCGGATCTCCTGACTGATGTTGTTGGCACGGCGAACAGACCTCTGAACGCAACGTTCTGTCTTTCTTATTTTCTTTGCTGTATCAGCCGCAAACGACATTTGTTGCGGATGGGTGGCCTTGTCCGAAAACGCAGTTGTTGTATCCTCTCTTGGGCTGTTTTGACTGAAAACGACGTTAACTTCGTTTTCAGTCCGTTCCCTGGTTCCAACGCCGTTCTTTCCACCACCACATGCACCATGACGGACTTCCGGGTGCATCGTCTCATACAGAGACTTGCGCTCGGCCAGATGCTCGGCCCGCTCCAAATGGGTCAGATCTGCCCGGCACAGATTCTCATCGATCTCGGCCAACCGCTGGTCCACATCCGAACCGGTGCCAATGGTGGCGGGAATCTCCGTTTTGCCCAGTTTCTTGTACGCCTCCAACCGGTGGTTCCCGGCAATCAGGCGAAACATGCCCGTCTCCTCCTGCCCTTCGTCATCCAATATTGGGCTCACCACGATGGGGTTCATCAGGCCAACCTCTTCGATACTCCCAGCCAACAGATCCACTGCTTCCTGACGGATCTGCCGCAGTCGCTTGCCGACCACGATGCTTTCAATTGGAATCATGCTCATCTCTTTGTATCCTCTCTGCTCACTGTTCCTGTTGACCCTTGTGCGGAGTGCCCTTGATCAGGATCTCCCGTTCCGGATCGACAACGTTGATACGGGTGATGGAGTTGCCAGCAAAAAAGGCATTCCACGCAACTGCCACGGCCCTGGCCACGTAGGCCGGGGTGACTGTCTTGTTCCCCCGAATGAATGGCCCACGATTGGTGCGGGTCAGATCGACGAATTCATGCAGGATCTTGCGGGGGTCATTGCTGCGCAGCCCGTCATTTAAGACCACCTGCCGCCAGAACTCCCGCGCCTTTTTCTCCTGGTGGCGGAAGGTGACCAGGGCCACCGACAGGATGGGGGCCTTCGTGAGCAACACCGCGTCCTTGCCACCACCGAGGATGGTCTCGAAAAAAGCGTTGCCCTCCTCCTCCCAGGTCTTGACCTCGGTGAGAACATCCTCCTGGCACCGACTGTCGGCGCGACGGAATCCCCCCTGGATAAACCGCAGCGCAGCCGCCACGTTGGTCGCCTGCTTCAGCGACATCCCGATCTGGTTGTGCAAATCCCTGGCTTTGATGGAGTCCATGACGGACCGGGAGAGATGGTTGTCATGCCGGGAGTAAAGCTCGGCCACCTCGTCCATGGTCTCCGCGACAGAGATCAGCACGGTCAGGGTTGTCGGCACACCTGCCTTTTCGATGGCGGACAGGGTGTGCTGGCCGTTGACCAGGAGCTGCTCGTTGCGGAACCGGACAAAATGGATCTGGGTGCCCTGGATGAACCGCCCGGCGTTGATCTCCTGCACCAGGGCATCCCGATGGCGGGGACGCATGGACCGCTGGCGAGAAAAAATGTTGTGCTGGAGCCAATCGCCAGCCACCTCCGGGGTGACTTTGACCTGCTTGTTTGAGTGAATCTGAATCATGCCCTTTCCTCCTGCCTATTCTGTTTGGATGCATTGTTTGTGTGAACGTGGTGTTCGGCCTCGTACTGCTCGACGTCGTGCTCGCGGTACATGATGTGGCCGCCTATTTTCAGGTAGGCCGGGCCTTTGTTCTTGCACCGCCAGTTTTGCAGCGTTCTGGGGTTGATTCCCCACCGACGCGCAAGCTGAAATGGGTTGATGTGACGGGTCTCCATGCCGTGCCTTCCTCCCGGTTGCGTGTTGAACATGGGACGGATGGTAGCAGGGGGGAAGGTAGGAGAAAGGAAGGAGAAAGGTAGGGAAAAGGTAGGAGCAACTTTTTTTTGCATTTTTTTGGGAAAATTTTATGGCCTGAAAAATGCGTGACAAAAGATGGCAACGATTTAAAAACAAACAATATATTGTTTGATCAGTCCGGACGAGCGGAAAAATCTGGCAGATCTCGCACCCGCAAACGGGTGTGAAAAACGGGGGAGAGGCAGGTAGGAGCAAGGTAGGAACAAGGTAGGAGCAGATGGGTGAAAGCAGGAAGGTGGCAGACAGCAGAGGATGGAAACAGACAGGAGCATGGCTGGGAGGACGAGGAAGAGGGCGGGTGGCTGGCCCCGTGTAAACGGGACCAGCGAAAATCGTGTGCCAGGGTTACGCTTTCAACCAGCAGAATCCACCGCCGTAGCCAATCAGATCCCTCCAGTCGGACCGTCCGCTGAAAAATTTGGCCAGGCTGTTGGCCTTCATCGAAGCTTCAACATTTTCCAACACAACCTGTGTGCGGCATTTCTTCTCACCTCGCTGCCATGCCCTGACCAGGATGCCGATCAATTGCCTTTGCTTCTCGCCCGTGAAAGTGAACTCGCGCCCATTGACCCGCACCACATCGTAGTCGGGACTGGCCCAAACCGGAGACAGATCATCCACTTCACCTGTCACGCCAGTCAGAACGCTCTCCAACAGATCCATGTCCAGGCGATAACGATCCGCTTCCATGATCATGGCATCGTCCAGGCTGAGCATGCGAAATCCGTGAGGCAACTCGACATGCCGCCCCGTTGGGATATCCCTGGCCAGCACCACCCCTGGCGATTTGCCACCGAGACGTTTCAAGGCATCGTAGATGTCATCAAAACTCTGGTGTGCGGCCATCCGTCTGGCCAGAAAAACAGTCGCCTTGCCAGAGCCAAGCGGAAACGAACCGATGCTCCAGAGAAAATTTTTAAGGACTGAGCGCGGTTCCCCACTCAATCCAGCGATTTCCTGGATGTGGCGCACGAAGCGGCCTATCTCCAGGTTGTAGGTCTTTAAATCCTCCTCGGGGACATCCACGTAATAGCCGTCATCAAAGCTGATATACTGGTAGGTCCGGGTCTCTTCATTCCACACAGGCTCTACCAATCCGGCACCCTCGTTATGCCGGTCGGGTACCACCGTGCGGATTGCACCCTCTGTCAGAAACCCATGGTCGATGAGGATTTTTCCCTCATCGGTGTAGAAATCCGCAATGTTGCCACCTGGCATTTCCGGCTCTGAAAAGTTGAAAATGTCCAAAGCTAACTGGAATGTTTTGAACGGCATCGGCGTAATGGTCACGGTCACACCTCCTTCACCAGCCCCCAACGGGGGAGGTATTTGTCGCAGATCATGCGCTCCTGCTCGGTTTTGCTCTTCAGGTTGCAACCGTTCGGAAGGGAGATCGTCACGTTGATGGTACGCCCGCGCCCTGATGATCGCCGTGCCGGCCGTGTACGGACAGAGAAGATCGCCTCAGCCACCTCATATTCCCGCCGTAAATTTTGGGCACAGATGAGCGATGATTGTGCATGGTCGTAGACCGTTTCCTGTTTTTCCCAGTTGGTCAACAAGGCAAGATGGGGTTTGTCAGCCCCTTTGCGACGCAAGTTCAGGCGCAGTACCTTGACTGCCGCAATGCCGTCAGTGGGATCACAGGGGAAGTCGTATGGCTGGAGTAACGGGGAGAGGTCATACTGGCGCAACGGAACCCGCATTCCCAAAATCCCCTGGCGCAAGATGATCTCGGCAAACAACCGGGCGAGCCGTGCCCGGTTTTCCGTCCCATTGGCAACCACCTCGATGATTCCACTGCCGGGTTCGTAGACGATTGACACCTCATAAACCGGACGATGGGTCTGCAGTTCCAGATCCCCGGCCGCATTGAACACCAACTGCGCGTCAGGCAAGCCCTCCCGATAGATCACCGCCTGGACCACCCGCGACAACTGCTCCTTGGCCTCGACCCTCAGCCGCTCAAAAAGATCCAGGCGGGCATTGCGGGTGTCGAAAATGAGACGCACCTTCTCCTCAAACCGCCGATGGTCCTCCAGATCCTGGCTGACGGCCACACCACGGGGGCCGACAAAACCAGACCACATGCGCCCCTGGCGTCGGGTGTCGGCAAAACGGGCCTCTTCGGCCTGACGAAACAGTGCCGGATCATCCATGAACAGCCACAAAGCCCGCTCATAGTGGCCGCCAAGCTCCTTCAGCGATTTCCGATCCGCCGACACATGCAGCATGGCCCATTGCCCTGCCTCATCCGTCATGTCCTGGACGCGATCGAAATCGGCATTCAACACTGCCAGGTTTCTTTCATCCAGCCTTTCCACGGCCTTGAGCAGGGCCGTGGCCGTATATCCCCTCCCATCGCTGCGTTCGTTGAAAATGCCGCCAACATCCAGGCCACGCCACAAGAAATAGTCCCGCAACCTCGGTGCGGGGGTGTTGCGGACCACCCGTGCAATCGTTGTCATGAGTCATCTCCAGATAAAGGTGTGTTGCGCACCGCCAATACCTTCCCCAAAATCCTGAGTTCATCTTCCTGTCTGACCCGAATGGGCCGATAGGCCGGGTTGGCTGGCCGCAGCTCGATTAATGAATCTGATATGTACAATCGTTTGACTGTTGCCTCATCCCCCAGCAACGCCACAACGATCTCACCATTCTCCGCAATGGGCTGCCGACGCACGATCACGAAATCCCCCTCCTGGATATCGGCCTCCACCATGCTGTCACCCTTCACCTGCAAGGCAAAGCAGGATCCCCTCACCACGCTGGTTTCCACCCATATTTCACCCATTCGGTTTTCCGCCGCAAAAATGGGTGTCCCTGCGGCAACCGACCCAAAGACGGGTACGGCAACCATATCGGGAAACTGGGAGCTGTCTTCTGCCAACGCCACTCGACGCACCGTGCCGGGAGCAAGAACAAGCAGTCCCTTCTGAATCATGACATCGACCAACTCATGCACACTGGGAGCCCTGACACCAAGAATCTGGGCTATATCAGAAATCTTAGGCGGAATCCCGTCGTGTGTTGCAACAAACTCCCTGATGGCATCAATAATCCGCAACTGGGCAGATGTTGGACCTTCTGTGGTTGGGCGACCGACTCGTTTATTATTGTTTTCCATCGCATTTACAGGCCATCACACATGGAACGATCATTTTTTTAGGATAAATTTGATGTCGAAAGCATACATGAGATGATCATCCGTTTGTCAAGAACAAAAAATGCTCCGATACAATTTTATTTTAACGAAATGCAGCCGAGTATAACCACCGTCCCCACATCCACCAACCTCACCGTACATCACGGAAAGACATTTGTTGTCACAGAACAACATTAACCACTTGAAAAGGTTTTACATTCTGATTCCGATGGCCTTATCTTCCTTCCCAAGCGCAAACAGGAAGATTCTCCAAACGAGGAAAGATCCGCCCATGATTGCCACCACCCACCCCACCGAAATGTCCGACGACGAACGCCTCACCGAGGCCGCTCGCATCCTTGCCACTGGCATCCGCCGCCTTCTGGAAAAGCAAAAAACGGAGAATATTCACCTGGATAACTCGCCCAACCAATGGCTCAATAGAAGAAAAACAACCAAAGGAGAGAGACGATGAGCATTGGGGTTATAAAACGAGTGGCGGCGTTGCCGAGCATGAAAACGTCCGAGCTGAAGGTCATGTGGAGACAATACCACGAAACGGAGGCACCGCCGTTCAATCGAGCATTTCTGATAAGCCGACTGGCACACCGGATCCAGGAAATGGCTTACGACAGCCTGTCGGAGAGAGAGGAGAAGCGGCTGGAACGGATCCCGGCCGATGACGCGCCGCAGGAGAGAAAGCGGCCGCCGGGGGAGCGACTGATGACTGGCACCCGACTGACGCGGGAGTGGAAGGGGGTGCTGCACAGTTGTGTGGTGTTGGACGATGGATTTGAATGCCAGGGACGGCGGTTCAAGAGTTTGAGTGCGGTGGCCAACTTTATCACCGGCTCAAGGTGGAATGGCTTGACCTTCTGGGGGTTAAAAAAATGACAAAACAACCAGTTACACCAAAAATACGCTGCGCCGTCTACACGCGCAAGAGCAACGAGGAAGGCTTGGACGTGCAGTTCAACACGCTGGATGCACAACGGGAAGCCTGCGAAGCCTACATCGCCAGCCAGAAGTCGGAGGGGTGGTTTCTGGTG
Source organism: Magnetococcales bacterium HCHbin5 (assembly GCA_002753505.1). Classification (GTDB taxonomy): domain Bacteria; phylum Pseudomonadota; class Magnetococcia; order Magnetococcales; family Magnetaquicoccaceae; genus Magnetaquicoccus. The sequence continues at coordinate 24,776 of PEAG01000037.1, forward strand.
CCAGACAACTACGACGACGGCGGTTTCTCCGGCGGCAACCTGGAACGGCCTGCGCTGAAACGACTGATGAAAGACATTGATGCTGGCAAAGTCGACGTGGTAATCGTCTACAAAATAGACCGCTTGACACGTTCTCTGATGGATTTCACCAAGCTGGTGGAAACCTTCGATCGGCGGAATGTCACCTTCGCGTCGATAACGCAGGCGTTCAATACAACAACTTCGATGGGACGCTTAACGCTTAATATATTACTTTCGTTTGCGCAATTTGAACGCGAAATCTCCGCAGAGCGCATTCGTGACAAGTTCGCCGCATCCAAGAAAAAAGGCATGTGGATGGGTGGCCACCCGCCGCTCGGGTACATCGTCCAGGAACGCAAACTGGTGATCCACCCCACCGAGTCGGAGACGGTGCGCGCCATCTTCCACCGCTTTGCCGAAATCGGCTCTGCCACCCAACTCATCCAGGAACTGGCTGAGTCGGGTACGGCTGGCAAAAAAGGCAGGCCGATGGACAAGGGGTATCTTTACCGGATCCTGAACAACCGGCTCTACCTTGGCGAAGTTGCCTACCAGGGTGCCATCTACGCCGGTGAGCACGAAGGCATCATAGAGCGAGAGCTGTGGGATGCCGTCCATACCATCCTGGCCACCAACACACGGGAACCACGCTCAAGCTCAACCCGGGTGCAAACACCCGCCGTCCTGCGTGGCATCATCCGCTGCGGCCACTGCGACAGAGCCATGAAGCCAACGTTCAGCAGGAAGAATGGCAGAGAATACCGCTATTACACATGCCAGTCAGCGGATAAAAATGGAGCCAATGCCTGCACCCTGCGAACAGTGGCCGCCGGGAATGTGGAACGAGCAGTCTTCGATCAGGTGCGGGGACTGCTGCGTACCCCGGAAATGATGGTCCGCACCTTCCAGGCCATGGACGAGGGTGACACCAAAACGCCAGAGAGCAAGTCGATGGAGTCCCTGCGAAACCTCGGCACCCTGTGGGATGAACTCTTCCCCGGCGAGCAGGCGCGGCTGCTGCAATTGCTGGTGGCAAAAGTGAATGTCAGCCATCAAGATGTTTCCGTGCATCTCAAAACCGGCGGGTTGAAAACTTTGTTGACGGAAATGGACACAGACGATGAAAGGAGCGTATCATGAAAGGAACGTTGAGTGAAGACGGCAGCATTCTGGTGGTTCACATCCCCATCCGGCTCAAGCGTTGGGGTGCCAAGGCCGAGATTATTGCACCGCCGGATGCTCCGGACTGGGCTCCACCCCCACCGACGCCGCATCAAGCCATGCTGAAAGCGTTGGGGCGTGCGCATCGGTGGCTGAAGCTGCTGGAGTCCGGCCAAGTGTCGTCCATGAAGGAGCTGGCTGAACAGGAAAAGCTCGACGGCTCGTATGTGTCCAAAATCTTACGGCTTACGCTGCTTGCTCCTGATATCATTCGCGCTATTTTGGATGGTCGCCAACCAGAGTCGCTGACGCTGGGGGATTTGATGGAGCCGTTGCCTATGCTTTGGAGTGAGCAAAGGGTGCGACTGGGGTTTCCGGACGTTCCGTATCGGGATGGGTAGGGGGTGAAACAACTGCCGCCAAAGTAGCCATGACAAAACAATTTAGCACTTGATGGTACATTTCCTCAATAACAATCAAAACACCATCCGTTTGGCCATTGACTTCACGTCATCAGGTGGCCACCCATTCAGTTCCATGCCAAGGCTCAGTCCCATATCTGCTAAAACCTCATCGATCTCTTTAAGGGAGTTCCGACCAAAATTTGGCAGTTTGAGCAAGTCCTTAGCCGACTTTTGAACCAGATCTCCAATATACACAATGCCGGCATTCTTGATAGCTTTGGAGGATCTGACAGACAATTCCATCTCGTCCAGCCTTTCGAATAGGCTCGGATGCCACCTCGGCGCAGCAACAACCTCCTGCTTTTCAACAACGGCGGCATCATCAAAATTGACAAACACCCCCAACTGCTCCCTCAAAATTCTGGCCGCTACGTCCACAGCATCCCTCGGACTGATCAAGCCATTGGTCTCGATCTCTAACACCAGCCTGTCATAGTCCGTCTGCTGACCGATGCGTGCATTGGAAACTTGGTACGACACATATTTTACCGGACTGTAGCTACAGTCAATGCTGATGGTGTTGTCGGACACGAATCCTGCTGGAACATACCCTTTCCCAGTCGTAACCTTCATCAACATTTCCAACCTGCCACCTCTGCCGACTGTGGCAATGGGGTGGTCCGGGTTCAAAATTGTGATGCCGGGGACTGATTCAATGTCACCTGCCGTCACCACTCCTCTTCGTTCGGACACCAGACATATCGTTTGAACATCAGCGGTTTCCGTCCGCACAATCACACCCTTCAGGTTGAGTACGATGTCAGTGACGCTTTCAACAATCCCAGGTATGGCAGAGAATGCGTCCACAGCACCCTTAATAGTGACAGATGAAATGGCCGCTCCCTGCATAGAGGAAATTAAAACGCGACGCAAGGCATTGCCAAGCGTAGTCCCGAAGCCCCTTTCCAGGGGTTCAACAATCACGGTGGCCCTGCGCTGAGGATCCTCGCCATCGACAAACTCTACTCGCTGCGGCTTGATCAGCGATGTCCAGTTTCTATACATCTCATCCCCATCCTGCGTGGAAAACGCACCCGCTACTTTGCCACAGCCTTCTTCAGCGTCTGTCCAGGTTTAAAATTCGGAAAACGACTGGCTGGTATCTGAATCGTCTCTCCCGTCCGAGGATTTCTACCAATTCTGGCAGCCCTTTCTGACACCGAGAAAGAGCCAAAACCAACCAGGGTAACTTGGCCTCCCGATGCCAGCGTTTCCTGGACAGTTGCCACTATGGCATTGATGGCTTGTTCAGCCTGAGATGAAGTCATGCCTGTGGTTGTAGCTACCTTTGCCGTGAGTTCTGATTTATTCATGGTTTATCCCTCTATAGGAGTCATGGATTATCACTTCGCCTGTCTTATTCATGCACACACACAAGTCTAATAAAAGAATATGTTTTTCTGTACTTCATTCAAACACTCATCCAGGTCTACCCCGACATGAGTTTCCCACCATTGCTCTGTATGCCTCATATAAGCCAAGTTAAATCTACCGTCCCCAACATATTCCATTCTGGCAAACTTCTGCTCATAAAATTCAGTAATACAATTGGGTGCTCTGCAGTGGCGCATGCCACAAAAATAAAGGTAGTTCCTGTACCATTTCGTAAATATATCAACCAAATAAGATGATGTATCTCCTTCCTCTGGTGGCTTTACATATTCAGGCTTCAACACATTGTCAACGAGTAGTCTGGCCTTTTCTTCAGCAAAATCTTTAAGATCTTCTGGAACTACTGGTTTTTTTTGCTTTTTTGGAGCATAAACCCATGTCTTCTGCCGTGCAACCATCCAAACTTCTCCCCCTCAAATTTCAGTGGATTCCCTATCCACCCGGTTTCGCAGTGCCTGACCCGCCTTAAAAAACATCACTCTCTTGGCCACCACCGCCACACTCTCTCCCGTCTTGGGGTTTCGGCCTGTGCGTGGTTGGCGTTCCTTGAGTCCGAAGCTGCCAAAACCACGAAGCTCAACGCGTCGGCCTGCCTCCAACGAACTGGCGATGGAGTTGAAAACGGTGTCGACGGTGGCATCTGCGTCCTTTCTCGTCAGTTTGAGCTGCTGAGCGATCAGGGTGGTCAATTGGGATTTTGTCATGGTGGGACTCCTTGCGACGTGAGGTACCAAAACTGGGACAGCCTACCAGAGTGAACTACGCGCTGTAAAAGGGGAAACAGATTCCTTTTCCCCACCAACCCTATGTGGTGGCAGACACTGCTGTGGATTAGAGATCCCCCCTGGTCACAAAAAAAACAATCAAAGCAATCGATGCACTGCTTCCAGTATCTGTTCTTGGGTGAAGGGTTTCTCCAACTGCTGAACCGTACCAAGCATCTTTGTGACCCTCAAAGCAAGTCGCTTATCCAGCTTCTGTCCACCACCCGAAATGGCGATAATTTTTATCTTTGGGAAGCTCATCTTCAATTCCATGATGAGTTCGAAGCCATCCTGTTCCGGCATAAATATATCAGTAATAACAATATCGAATGAATTTTCTCGATAGCATCGTACCGCCTGCTCCCCATCAAGTGCCTCATCTACTTGATGTCCATCACTCTCAAGGAACTTGCGCAGCAGCGTTCGCATAATCTCATCATCATCAACAACCAAAATACGCGCCATCATCTTTACCTTTTTCATAATCAACTTTCAACGCGAGCAATCGGACGAGATTTGTCCCAGCCACTCGGCATCTCCTTACTCATGAACCTGCTTCACCGCCTCCAACAAATCCTGCTTGCTGACAGATTCGGCAACACGCTGAATGGCATCCAGCAACGTCTGCTTCTTGATGGGTTTGGTGAGATGGCCGTCACAGCCGGCGGCCAAACTCTCCCCTTTCTTTTCAATGCCAGCGTGTGCACTCAGAGCCATGATGGTCAATGGTTGGCGGCCTTGTTCCCGCTCCCACCTGCGAATGGCACGGGCGGCAGTGTAACCGTCCATGTTTGGCATTTCAATGTCTGTCAGCAGCAAGTCGAACGCTTCCTGCTGCACCCTTTCTAATGCCTCCACGCCATCATTCACAATCACCACATGATGTGGCGTTTTTTTGAGATAAATTTGGAAAAGCAATTGGTTTTCTGGTGAGTCCTCCGCGATCAAAACACGCAGACTTCTGGCGGTTGCGCCAGGAGACTGTTCTTGAGGGAGATCAGACGCTGCTGATGCCTTTACCGCACGCGCTGGCAGCGTGAAGAAGAATGTACTCCCCTCTCCCAATTGGCTTTCCACCCACATCCTGCCACCCATGAGTTCAACCAGCTTTTTGGAAATGGCCAACCCCAGACCAGTGCCCCCATAGCGTCGGGAAGTGCCTGTATCGGCCTGGGTAAAATGCTCAAAAATGTGCTCTATGTGCTCCGGAGCAATGCCAATGCCGGTATCGGATACGCTGAACAAGAAAGTATCTGGTTCTTCCGGGTGAAGGGAAAGGCGCAAAGAAACCTGCCCATTATGGGTGAATTTGATGGCGTTGCCCATCAGATTGATAAGCACCTGTCGAACCCGTCCATCGTCGCCCAAAATGGTGTCTGGCAAATCGGGTGTCACCTCCTCCATCAGGGAAAGCCCCTTCTCTTCCGCTGTCATACGCATCAGACTGGCAGTCTCCGTAAAAACCTTTTGAGGAGAGAATGGTATTGCAGAAACGGTAAAACGCCCGGATTCGATTTTGGAAAAGTCTAGCACATCGTTGATCACCCCCAGCAATGCCTTGCCTGATCGGTGCATAATCTGAACGAGTCGGTTTTGTTCCTGATCCAGATTGGTTTCCAGCAATACCTCCGACATACCTAACACTACGTTCATGGGTGTGCGGATTTCGTGGCTCATGGCGGCCAGGAACTCGCTTTTGGCTTTGGCTGCCTGTTCGGACTGTTCCTTGGCCTGACGCAATTCTTCTTCGGTGCGCTTCTGGGTGGTAATGTCAGTAGAAACGCCACTCAGCCCCCATATTCTACCATCTTCGTCATAAATTGGGCGTTTAGCCTCCAAATAATACCTTGTCTCGCCAGTGCTGATGGGAGCAATCACCATCTCCACCCGACTCGACTCGCCTGTTGCCAGCACATGGTTGTCAACAGACGTCAAGCGACTTAACGCATCTTCAGATGTGAAGAAACTCTCATCTCCCTTGCCAACCAAGGCCTCGAGTGTGCAGTGGAACAGATCCAAGGTTAATCGATTGGCGTAGACATACCGCCGTCGACTGTCCTTGATGAAGACGTAGGCATCCACATCATCCATGATATCGGAGAACCGCTTGTTCTTTTCAGACTCTTCCCTCAGTGCAAACTCCATCTGTTTTCGTTCAGTAATGTCGGAATGGGTGCCGATCATGCGCAACGGATTACCATTTCCGGCCCTTTCGAGCACCATGCCACGATCTAGGATCCATTTCCAACAGCCATCCTTGCACTGCACACGATGCTCACTGATATAGATGGGGGTTATACCCTCAAAATGGGCATGGATCGCAGCCAACGTCTCTGTCTTGTCCTCCAGATGGACGCGTTTTTCCCACTCATCCAGACCATCGCCGATCTCATGCTCCCCGTAGCCAAGCATCTCTTTCCACCTATGGGAGAAAAAGACTCTCCCCTCAGCTATATCCCAGTCCCAGAGTCCATCACCGGAACCCTCCAGGGCAAATTGCCAGCGGAGTCTGCTCTCTTGCAGGTCAATCGTCATTTGCTGCGCCAACCGAGTTGCCCTCACCCTGCTGTTGATCAACAGCCATGCCAACAAGGATACAAGCAAGCTGCTCAACAGCCCCGAGAAGAGAACCAGCCTGGACCAGGACAAATCCACCATACTTTCAAAGGGGGGTAAAGAGGAGATGGCAATAGTCCAAGGATGACCGGCAATCTCCACACGCCGTCTGATGCTGTAGAGAGACAGAATTTCGTTCTGATGCGCCAGGCTACCGTCCGAGTCGTACAGCAAAGCATCCGGGCGGAGACAGTCACAATCAAAAATTTCAAGGTCAATTTGAGCAGGATATGCGCCCAGTATACCCGACATCAGGTCATCCATCCGAAAGGGTGAATAAACCCAACCCGCCAGATTGGCACGACGTTCTGCTAGGGTGCTGTGGGGAACTCCTTTACGATACACAGGCACATACATCAAAAAACCGGCCTGGACACGTTCCCTCTCCTCCTGTACCAGGGTCACTCTGCCAGAGAGGGAGGCCGCATCCTCATCCTGCGCCTTTTCCATGGCAGCCCGGCGCACGGCCTCGGAAAACATGTCATACCCAAAGGCCCTCAGGTTGCGATCAGCAAACGGCTCCAGGTAAATGATGGAGGTATACAAATCACGCACACCTGGCGGTTGAATGGTATATTCAGGAAAACCTTCCCGACGGATGGCTGCGATATGCCGTTCCTTTTCTTCTGTCGTAAGCAGCAGGGAAAATCCCACACCTTGAATACCCGGATAGTTTTTCTGCAATTGCAAGGCATCCACAAAGTCTCGAAATTCGTGTCGTTCCACGCTTCCTGACGAGTTGAACAAACCTCTCACTGCGCGCAAGATTTGTTCATAGGCTGCCATCCTTTGCTGAATGCGCAGGACAATTTCCTGCGCCTCATAGGTAAAATTGTCTTGCAAATTTTCGTAGGCACCCCTTTGGGTGGCTTGATACAGGAAGTGGGTTACTGTCAACCCAATGAAAAGTAGTAGCCAGGGCAAAATAACAGTTATCCATCCAATCTGCGGGGTATTCCATTCGCTGCCTGCCAACTGTTCCTGAGCCAACACATTGGCGCGTCGCGATACAGCGACACGCAAACGCCTGTTAATAAGCACCACCCCCACTAGAAGGGTGAGCAAAACAGCGGCGACAAGTATCCACCAGAACAGTACGCCCCCCCCCTCCTCGGCCACACCCAGGGAAACCCAACGCGCCAGAACGCGTCGTTGCTCCTCCGCACCAATTTCGCTCAAAGCTTTGTCCATTGCGCTTTGCAACAAAGGCCAATCCTTGCGAACAGCAAAGCTCAGTCGATAAGTAAAATCGGTTTCTCCCGCACTGCGCAGATTGGTTATCTTCATGCGTTGCGTCCAATATCCGGCAGTGGCCCGGTTCAACAAAAGGGCATCTACCTCCCCCAAAGAAACGGCTGTCAGGGCCGCTTTGACGTCGGCTAGCCAACGAAACCGAATTTCCGGGTATTCCTGCTGTACCGCCTCGTTGATGGCCCAGCCCTTGATGCCTGCCAGCGTTTTCCCCGACAAGTGGTTGAGAGTTTCGTATCCCCTCATATCCTGGCGCACCAGCAGTAAATCGGGAAATACGGCATAAGGCTTTGTAAAAACAAGAAAAGATTCACGTTCTGGTGTCGGCGTGGCCACAGTCACCAGATCAGCCTCCCGGTTTTTTACCTTCTCCAAGGATTCCGACCAGGACCGGCTGGGCACGGTTTCAACACGTAATCCCAGAATTTGCGCCACCCGAGACAACGTATCGGGAGCAATTCCCTCACTTCGTCCATCCGCATTGAATGATTCAAAAGGAGCATAGTCTGGGTCAGGAGCATGGTACAAAACGGGATGTTCTTGGAGAAACGCCTGTTCATCAGGAGTCAGTCGCAAATCCGCCCACGCCGGATGAATTCCGGACAGACAAAAACAAAACCATCCAAGAATCAAGAGAATGGCTTTTATGGACGAGCATGCAAAAGAATTATCCCGATTGAACAGCATAGACGCCCCTCCCTGAAACAGAGTGTGTGCGCCTGACAGCACCCACAGACCGCCACTGCAGGCATACAACGCAGCATGTGGCAAATGTGCGGCGATTTGGGGCAAAAGCGACGCGTTCACCAAACCACCAACAGGCAGCCATCGTACCAGACTAAACAACCCGATGTAAAAGAAGGAAATGGATACAGCCACCCCACCAGCATTTTCACCTCTCCGTTGGTGGCCACCGCTTCCAACCCGGCCACCACTCCGTCCTGGAAAAAACCCCCAAACCCGCTGACAAACCACCACCGCGCCGAACCCAGCCACCACTCCGTGTTGGCAGAAACCACTCCAACGCGTTGGTCACACACCGCGACAGACCGCAAAAACGGCGCGTACCCAGCCATCACTCCGTGTTGGAAGAAACCCCAGCACACACCGCGACAGGCCGCAAAAGCGGCGCATACCCAGCCACCACTCCGTGTTGGCAGAAAACCACTCCAGCGCGTAGCCACCCCCCGCACACACCGCGACAGGACGCAAAAGCGGCGAGTACCCAGCCACCACTCCGTGTTGGCTGAAACCGTCGCACACACCGCGACAGGCCGCAAAAGCGGCGCGTTGTTCATCCCTGGCAACGGGTCCACACCCTTTGGACCCGCTCCGACTCGCCTGTGGACCCGCTCCCAATCCCCGCCAATAAATGCATAGACGCATGCCAACACATGCAAATACAGCAACTTGCAACCGGAACCAGACTCCAGTTTAACTCCCGCCACCCTACCAACATCCCACCAACGGAAAGCTGTGGACTCCATTCCAACTCCCGCTCGACAAGGAAGCAAAACTACAAAATTGGCCTGTTGTGGATAAGTCGAGCATGATGCTAATTTTGTTAATAAAGTTCAAGTCCAACTAGCTGTGGACTTCCAAGGCCGAAGTCAACAGGTTTTGGAGAATATGGCGGCAGGGAGAATGGTGGGGGTGGTTTTTGGGAGTGGCGGGTCCATGATTTTGGAGGGTGGCGTTGGAAGGTGTGTGTCGTAACCATTGAAAATGTTGGTGTTTTTTGGACAGAAAAAAGCCGCCTTGGTGGGCGGCTTTTCTGGCGAGAGAGCCTTTAAAAACTTAAATGGTGGAGGTGGCGGGAGTTGAACCCGCGTCCGAAATCAATAGTCAACCGGGAGGAATCACAACCATTTTGCCGATCTATAGTCCCGCAGCCAATGGATCAGCGCGCCTTGGGACTTCCGTTACCTCGGAATACTGGATGACCCTGGATTTAAACCGGCCTTCA
>PEAG01000038.1 GCA_002753505.1 Magnetococcales bacterium HCHbin5
GCGCGCTGCGCCCATTTGCTGCGCAAATGGGCTTCTGGGAAAGCGCGCCCATTACATGCAGGGGCTTTGCCCCTGCACCCCACCGGGGACCGTGACGGTCCCCGGACCCCTGCAATAGTTTTAAAAGATTAAGAAAAGCATGGGTATCGTCATCATGTTGGCGCATATGGGGCTTTGCCCCTGCACCCCACCGGGGAGCGTCACGCTCCCCGGACCCCTGCAACTGTTTTAGAAACAAACAGCAGCGGAAGGATCCCTGATGCACAAAAAATTGATCGGCCTGTCGCTACTGCTGGCAGCCATCCTGTCGGCACTGCACTACCGGGCCGCCATCGACCCTGCCCAACTGGCCGCCTGGATGGGAGAGCAGGAACAACTGGGCATGCTCTGGTTTGTCGGCCTGTACGCCCTCTCCACACTGCTTTTTCTGCCCGGTTCACTGCTGACTCTGGCGGGGGGAGCCCTGTTTGGTCCCTGGCTGGGAGGTGGGTTGAGCCTGCTGGGTGCCACCCTGGGTGCCGGTTGCGCTTTCCTGATCGCCCGCCACCTCGCCGCCACATGGGTGCAACAACGGGCCGCCGGCATCGGGCAACGGCTGCTGGATGGGGTGGAGACGGAGGGGTGGCGTTTTGTCGCCTTCGTGCGACTGGTGCCCCTCTTTCCCTTCAACCTGCTCAATTATGCCCTGGGCCTCACCCGCATCCGCTTTGACCACTACCTGCTGACCTCCCTGCTCTGCATGGCCCCCGGCGGCTTTGCCTATGCCTGGCTGGGCCACGCCGGTCGGGAAGCCGCCAGCGGCAGCACCCAGGCTGTGCAGGCGGGCCTGTGGGCTGTGGGGCTGTTGGCAGTGGTCATGATCATACCCCGCTGGATCAAACGGGCCCGAGCGGACAACAGATGGGTCAAGCAGAGTGCTGGTCCGGATTGAACAGCCAATAGGCATTGCGACCGCTCCGTTTGGCGATATACATGGCATGATCGGCGTTGCGGAGCAACTCCTCCCGATCCGTCCCATCGGCGGGATAAAAGGTGATCCCAATGCTGCCGGATATGCTGACCTCCTGACCGGAGAGCAAAAACGGGGTCGCCAACTGTTTCAACACATTTTCGGCCACCCGAACGGTACTGGGAACATCAGCCACATCAAACAAAACCATCGTAAACTCATCCCCACCCAGTCGTGCCACGGTATCGCTTTTTCGTACACAGGATTTCATGCGGCGCGCGGCCTGTTGCAGCAGATCATCCCCCGCCTCGTGGCCCAGATTGTCATTGACCCACTTGAAACGATCCAGATCGATGAACAACAGAGCCAATAATTTTTGTTGCCGGCCCGCCACCGCCAGATTTTCATCCAAACGTGTCAAAAACAGGTTGCGGTTGGGCAGGTCGGTCAACAGATCAAAATGGGCCTGATAACGGATACGCTCTTCCGCCTGTTTGCGCTCGGTAATATCACGAATCACGGCGGCATAATGCACCGTCCCATCCGTTTGCCAGGTGGCGAGAGAGATTTCCATGGGAAATTGTTCGCCATTTTTTCGTACCCCCACCATCTCCAGTATTTTATCGGTCAGAACCCCCTGGGATACCCCTTCCGGGGCAAGGATGTGCCGGCGGGGGCGCAGGCGAAAAAACATGCGGGCGTATTGAGACAGGTACTCTTTTGGAACCAGCAGGCTGATGGGGCGGTCAAACACTTCAAACTCTTTATAACCAAAAACGTTTTCCGCCCCCCGGTTCCAGAAGTGGATCATGCCATCCGGGCAGAAGGAGACAATCGCCTCGGATATGGACTGGGTGACCATCCGAAAACGGTGTTCGCTTTCGATCAGGGCCTGTTGGGCAAGTCGGTGTTTGAGACGTTGCAAATAACCCTCCCCGTGGTAACGCAGGCGGGCCAGCATCTCCACCGCATCCGGCAATTTAACCAGATAGTCGTTGGCTCCATCCCGAAACGCCTGGGCCTTGCACTCTGCGTCGGACTGGGATGACAACAGGATGATGGGAATATGGGCAAAGCGTTGCAGGCTCCGAAACTGTTTGAGCAGAGTCAGACCGTCCAGTTCAGGCATGATAAAATCCAACAAGATCACGGTCGGATCCTCTTTCTCCGCCAACTGGATCGCGGCACAGGGGTCGGTACAGCTGTACAGCAGCATGTCCGGCTCCTGGGAAATCATCCGTTTCAGCAAATGGCCGGTGAGAGGCTGGTCATCCACCAACAGGATTCGGATCGTTTTGGAGGGGGACTGGGATTCCATGGCAGACTCTATTAATCCGATTGGCCTCTGTTGGGTGTGTTCAGTGGAGATGCCGGGCAAAACGGGCTCTGAAAAAAGCCGACACAGGCCCAGGTTGATGATGCCAGAAACAACAGAAACAGGTCAAGTCATTCCGCGTCGGGACTTTTTTCCTGTTCCTGCTGTTCCAAATATCATCTGGAACAGCAGATCATGAGCATGTCAGCGCATAGGGGACAGCACGCCACGAATCACCACCCCCGCCAGGGTCATGCCGAAAAGGGCGGGGAGATAACTGATGGTACCGTTGACCACCCGACCGCGCCCCTGGGCCATCTCCTCCAATGGCGCATGTGGCAGCGGCTCCTCTGTGGACCAGACGGCGATCACCCCCAGACCGCAACCCCGTCGGCGCAGTCGGCCCCGCACCGCCCGTGCCAGGGGACAGAGCCGGGTCTCCATCACATCACTCACCACGATGCGGCTGGGATCCAACCGTCCCCCTGCCCCCATGCTGCTGGCAACCGGCCAACCCCGGGCACGGGCCTCCAGTATCAGGGCCACTTTGCAATTGAGGGAGTCAATGGCATCCAGCACCCAATCAGGTGCAGTACGATCCAACAGGGCGGGGATGCTCTCCGGGGTGATAAACTGGTCAACCCACTCCAACTGGCAGTGGGGATTGATGGCCGCCAGGCGGGCAGCCATGACCGCCCCCTTTTTTTGACCCAGACTCTCCCCGGTGGCAGGCAATTGCCGGTTAAGGTTGGAGGGGGCCACCCGGTCGTCGTCAACCAATGTGATGCGGCCAATGCCGGCCCGCCCCAACGCTTCGGCAGCAAAACTGCCCACACCGCCCACCCCAGCCACTAAAACATGGGCCTGTTGCAACCGTCGGATCCCCGCCTCCCCCACCAGTATCCGGGTCCGTTCATACAATCCATCCTGCCCTGCTGCCGGCATCACTCTGCCCTCCGCAAATCGGCCAAACCCAATGTCGCCCGGGCGTTATGGGTGGTCGTTTCCACGATACGCGCCTGAGATACCTGCCGCAACGCCGCCAACGCCTGCACCACCAGCGGCAGATGACAGGGTTCATTGCGCTCCCCACGGTGGCCGACCGGCGGCAGATCGGGGGCATCACTCTCCAGTACCAAAGCCTCTTCCGGCACCTCGCGCGCCATCTGGCGAATCCGCACCGCCGCCTCGTGGGTCACAACCCCTCCCATGCCCAGGCGAAATCCCATCGCCAGATAGCGATGGGCCTGCTGCACACTGCCATTGAACGCATGAACGATGCCACCACAGGAAAAGGCGGTCCGCTGCAACAAGGCCAACACCGGCTCATGGCATTTTCGCACATGGAGCAAAACGGGCAATCGGGCCTCACGGGCCAGATCGAGCTGTGCTGCAAACAATTTTTGCTGCCTCTCCTGGTTGGGCGCAGTGGCATCCAGGCCAATCTCCCCCAACGCAACAGGCTGAATGCGCGCCACCCACTGCGCCAACTGACCGATTCCATCGTCGGGATGATCGTGGATAAAAAGGGGATGCAGCCCCAAAGCAACGTGAAGCTCCGGCGTGCGCAACGCCACCAGAGCGGGAAAGTGGGCCAATGAAAGGGCGGGGACCACCCACTGCACCACGCCCGCCTGGCGACTGCGTTCCATGACAGCCGCCCGATCCTCGTCAAAAACGGCCAGATCCAGATGACAATGGGTATCGATCACTGCTCACCATCCATGCCAGAATATTCTCCTGCCAATAGGCAGCTGGGGGAAAAATTGTTAAATTAAGGGGGCGCACTGGATGCAACAGTGTGATAGCATGTGACAAGCCCTGGGTCGGAAAGCCATTTACCAATCATATTTATACAGGAAACTTGACAGTTATGGAACAAACCGCCACCACGCCAACGCCCCCTTCCCTGGAAATGACCACCTCCCGCCAGATGCTCTCCTGGATGGCGGAACAGAACCTCTCCATTGCGTTGACCACCTATCAAATCGGCAAACTGTTTTTTCTGGGCCTGAAACCCAGTCAGGAGCTCTCCGTTTTTGAGCGTACCTTCAACCGTTGCATGGGTCTGTGTGCCACCGGCAACGGCCTTTTCATGAGTACACTGTACCAGATTTGGCGATTTGAAAATATTTTTGAGGCGGGACAGCAACAGGATGGCTTTGACCGCCTCTATCTGCCCCAGGTAGGCTATACCACGGGAGATCTGGATATTCATGACATGGCCGTGGATGGAGAGGGCCGCCTGCTGTTTATCAACACTCTCTTTGGCTGTCTGGCCACCCTGAGCGAAACCCACAGCTTCAAACCCCTCTGGCACCCCCCCTTTCTCAGCAAACTGGCGGCCGAAGACCGCTGTCACATGAACGGTCTGGCCATGAAAGAGGGACGCGCCACCTATGTCACCGCCGTCAGCGAGTCGGATGTGGCCGATGGTTGGCGGGAACATCGGGCGAATGGGGGCATTGTGATCGATATTGCCCGCAATGAGATTGTCCTGCGTGGACTCTCCATGCCCCACTCTCCCCGTTGGCATAACGGCAAGCTCTGGCTGTTAAACTCCGGTACCGGGGAGTTTGGCTACGCGGACCTGGAGGCCGGACGTTTTGAACCGGTCTGTTTTTGTCCCGGTTATCTGCGTGGCTTGAGCCTGCATGGAGACTTTGCACTGGTCGGACTCTCCAAACCCCGCCACAACAAAACCTTTACCGGCCTGCCCCTGGACGATCGACTGCGCAACCACAAGGCAGAGCCCCGTTGCGGTATCCATGTCATCGACCTGCGAACAGGCGATGCCCCGCACTGGCTGCGGTTTGAAGGCATTGTGGACGAACTGTATGACGTCGTGGTCTTGCCCCGGGTGCGGCGTCCCATGGCCCTGGGATTCAAAACCGATGAGATCCGTCGGGTGCTGAGCGTCGAAGCCTGGACGGGCAACCAGCCCCTCTAGTCTTCAACCCTCCTGATCGGACAGCCAACCTGTCACAGGCCCCAGGGGAGTGCCTCTCCCCTGGAGGATCTCTTCTCTCACCGCAAACCTGTTTTCTGCATCAGCCAGGGAGTATCCAGTATGAACAGACAAAAAGATTGGCGATCCGTCTTGATCCACCAGGAAGCCACCATTCTGGAGACCATTCAGGTTCTGGACAGGGGAGGTCTGCGGATTGCCCTGGTTGTGGATGAGGCATACCACCTGCTGGGTGTGGTCACAGATGGCAATGTGCGCCGCGGTCTGCTGAATCAGATTGGTCTCCAGGAACCGGTCAGCAAAATCATGACCGCCCATCCGATTACGGTGCAGGCCACCGACTCCCGGGAACATGTGTTGTCGCTGATGAAAGCCAGCCAGATTGAACACATTCCGGTGCTGGATGACCAGGGTATCCTGATCGGCCTGGAGGTATTACAGGCGTTGACCCAACCGACAGCCAAGGAGAACCCGGTTGTCCTGATGGCGGGGGGACTGGGCAGTCGCCTGGGGGTTTTGACCGAAAATTGCCCCAAGCCACTGCTTCAGGTTGGTCCCAAACCTATCCTGGAGGTTATCCTTGAAAGCTTTCTGGAACATGGGTTTAACCGTTTTTATTTTTCTGTCAACTATAAAAAACATATGATCCAGGAGTATTTTGGTGACGGTTCGGCCTGGGGTGCCGAGATCCGCTACCTGGAAGAGACGGAGCGGATGGGAACAGCCGGCTCCCTCTCCCTGCTGCCGGAACCGCCGCAGTTGCCTTTTTTTGTGATGAACGGCGACCTGCTGACCCGCATCAACTTTCAACACATCCTGAACTTTCATGCCAAGCACCAGGCCCAGGCCACCCTCTGTGTGCGTCGAGTGGAGCAGACCATTCCCTTTGGGGTAGTGGAGATGGCGCAGCACCGGCTGCTCAAGATAGAGGAAAAACCGACCCAACACTATTTTGTCAATGCGGGTATCTATCTCCTGGACCCCGTTTTACTGTCACTGATACCAGCCCAGCAACCGCTGGATATGCCGGATCTGTTTCGACAGGCGATCGAGCAGGGTTATGCAACCGCCGCCTTTCCCTTTTTGGATTATTGGATAGATATTGGTCAGATGGGAGATTATGACCGCGCCCAACGGGAGTATACCCAAATATACAAATAGCTGTCTTGCGATCGCACGCCTGCCATTGTTTGACAATGCGCCGGATCACACAAAAGGGTGTAGAGCCAGGGCAACCAGGGCCAACCCTGCGCCACGCCGCAAGTAGGGGGAAAAAGCGGGCAGCAGGCTCTGTAAGGCCTCACCTGTCCGGCCCAACAGGGCGGCAGCCAGCAGCACGGGAGCCAATGCGGTGGTCGTGCCAAACAGTGCCCCATGCAGCAACCCCATCATGGTACTACCGGTCAGGGAACAGGCGGTCAACACGCCGACCAGGGTGGGACAGGGCACCAGACTGATGGCCATGCCAAGCAGCAAGGGTGGCCAGTGTGCCGCCCGGTTGCCAGGGCAGCCGCGATGAGAGGTGGCTACACCCCCCCGCCTGCCCACCAAGAGCAGCGACAGACCGGCCAGCATGCTGATCCCCGCCAGGATGAGACGCCCATACAGGGCGGTGGTATGGGCCAACAGCAGATGGCCCAGGGCCGCCGCCACTCCGCCCAGCAGGGCATAGGCCATCACCCGTCCCAACAGGAACAACCCGGCCGGTTGCCAGGGGCGCGCCGGGGTCTGTCCCAAAATCCAGGCCCCGAAATAGGGCAAACAGACCGCCGAACAGGCGGTAAATCCCATGGTCAGACCAAGCAGAGCGGTGGTTGACAGAGAGAGCGGCACCGCTTCAACCATGGGATACCCCCTCTGCGCTCGGCTTGCGAGTGCGCAGGGAACCGTTGGCCAATTCAACCCGACTGCGGGCGCGAAAAATTTCCGGGCGTGAACGGTAGAGGCTGACAGGACCAAATTTAAGATGCAACACCTGATCCTGGGGACAAAACTCCACGCAACGGCCACACAGGGTGCAATCATCGTGAAAAATGTTTTTGTCCTGCGGCAGGGCAATTTCGGCAATCTCCATGGGACAGGCCGCGTGACAACTGCGGCAACGTCCACAGTGGGGGTGAGGATTTTTGGTCAGGCGTAACGGTGCCATCCGTTTAAAAATGGCATTGAATGCCAACATGGGGCAAATTCTGCAAAAGGGCTGTCGAACCACAACAGCGGCGGTCACCATGAATCCAAAGAGCAAATTGCCCAGCAAACCCAGCACAATATCGCCGCTGTCACCCACAGCCAGGGCGATCTGCTCGCCGTTGCCGGTCAGGAGAGTGGTCAAAATTCGCGATGGACAGACCCGGCACCACGCCTCGCCAGCCGCCCCCGGCAACCAACCCAATCCGGCTGCCAGCGGCAGCAAAAAGACAAAAAACAGCAACAAAAACCATTTGATGGACCTGACACCCGACAGCCAGCCCGGCGGCAGGTTGTGCGCGACCATCCCCAATCGGCGGCCGATGGTGTACAACAGCTCCTGCACACTGCCCAGTGGACAGACCCAGCCACAGAATGCCTTGTTCAGCACCACAAAAAAGCTCAAAAAGGCCAGCAGGGTCCACAACAGGGGGGCAAACAGTGCCCAGTCGGCGGTTCCCGTTCGAGCCATGGTCTCGCCAACCTGGTGGGATGAGAGGTGCTGAAAAGGGCGCAAGGCGCACCAGGCCCCGTTCTGCTGGTCATAGGTGCAGGAAAGCGCAGGCAGCGCGGTTGAAATTTTATCGGCAGCATAAGGACCGATCACAAGGCCCCCATAGACGGTGACCATAAAGAGGATGATTTGCACCCCGCTGCGCAACCGACTCAATGAAATGGCTCTCCCACTCATGCCCGTTCTCCTTTGCGCGACCGCCATAACGAGGCTCCACCCACCATTCCCACCCCGGTCACCAGCCACCCCCAAGCCGGATTTCGGTTGTAGAACGGGTCGGGACCATACTCATACTGAAAAACGGTTGTAAACCGTTTGGACTCCGCTGGCCACGTCACAGCCAGTTGAAAGGGTTGCAGCGGTGGACGATGACGGGGTTGTGGTCCGGTTTGTTGGCTTGGCGACAGCGGAAAGGGCGGCAATTGCACCCGAAGAATCCCCTGCGCATCGGTGGCCAACCGCTCTTCCGGTTGTCCGGGCGCATAAAGGGTGACGACTTGGTTGGGCAGCGGATGCTGACCAAAACGGACCAGAAAGTGGCCCGTCTCCCCCGCCCGGTACCGGGAAAACTCCCGTGGCAACGGTTGGGGAATGATCTCCAACCGGGACTTGGGGGAGACAAGCATGGCCGCGGGCGACGGCCCGGCCATGGCAAAATAGTGGGCCGTCGTCCAGGTATACTCCTGTTGCGGGCCACTGCTTTGGGCCATGATCCAGTGATAGTTGCCCACACCATCAGCCCGGAGGGTGGTCCCCTCCGGGTTGACGGGAACCACCCGGGCCAGAGCGGTTGGATCATGGCCAACGGTGGGGGGAAAGTCCGTCAGGGTCTCGAACCCCTGCGGAATCGCCACCAACCGCAGCTCGGTGCGGCCCTTGACCTCCTTGCGCAACACGGGATAAGGCGTCCAGTCGGGCGACGGCCCCCGCTCCCCCGCCATGCCCGGGGCGGCGATGGCGAGGGTTCCGAGGCAGATAAACACAGCCCACTTGGCACGCATGCCGGGCCTTACCATTTGGCCTGTAATCCGACAAAGGCCATGCGCGGCATGCCGGGAGCATAGAGCTCATTGCCGCCATAACTGAGTTGGCCGGTCTCCGCATACCGCTTGTCCAACAGATTGGTGACGCTGCCAAACAGATCCAACTCCTTGGTGATGGGATAGCTTCCCCGCAGATTGAAAAGATCGTGGCCACTATATTTTTTGGTATTGGCCGGATCCAGCCAATAACTGCCCAGTGTCACCCACTCCAGTGTCAGCTGACCTTTTTGGCCCTGATCGGGGGCATAGCGGAGACTGGTGTTGCCGACCACGCGGGGGGCCTTATCCATCTCTTTGCCGTCATATACCACCGTGGCAGATTCGCGCCACTGCTCAAAGGTATGCTTGGCATAGGAGAGGGCTGTGCGCAGACGCCAATCCTCTGCTATTGCCGCACCTACCCCCACTTCGATCCCTTTGTGAGAGGTTTCACCCGCATTCGTGACTCTGCGCACCCCGTCTGCCGGGTCCAGATAGCTGACCACATCGTCGCTTTTTTGCATATAGTAGAGGGAGAGCTCATAGTCGATCCCGCCGCCACTTTTCCCCCGCACCCCCACCTCGTAGCTGTCCACCTTGACCGGTTTAAGGCTCAGGGCAGCACGGGCAGCGGCCTGAGCCAGGTCGTCGCTGCTGCTGGCGGAGGGTCGGAACAACTGTCCCTCCGAAGGGGCCCGGAAGGCATGATTATAGGCGACAAAACCGCTCAGATTGTCGGTAATGGCATAGGTCGCCCCCAGCTTGGGACTCAGGTGGGCAAAATCAACGCTGGTATCCTCCGCATGGCCATACACCTTGGTCCCAATGGTGGTATCCACGGCAATGGGTACGGCAGCCATCTTGTTGTCATACGCATACCGGATGGTATCGTAGCGCAGTCCGGCGGTGACACGCAGCCGCTCGTTGGGAGAAAACTCCCCATGCAGATAGGGTGAAATGCCGCGATAGGTCACATCATACTCATAAATTCTGGGACCATTGCTATAACTGCTGTAGACGATGGAGTCCCCGGAGGTGCCGGGAGAGACGGTGGTGATAATGCTCTGTTCTTCGCGTCCGCCGGGGCTGTGGTCCACATCCAGACCGAGAATAATGCGGGTACGCCAGGGCTGAAAATCCCGCCGATATTTGAGCATCAACCCGTAGGAGTCGTTGAAGGTGTCATAGATGGTCTGGTCATAGCTCATCGACCAACTGGGCATAATGTCCATGTTGTCATGCCGAAAATAGGGGGCGATCGAAATCAGGCTGTCACCGCTCTCCTGTTCGTAGGCACTGGAAAGACGGAAGGCCTGGACTTTACGAAACGTGATCGGCGAATAGTTGCGTGTGGGATTGTTGTGCAGATCATCTTTGGTCACGTTGGCCGACCCGGAGCTCTCCTGATCAATGTTGGAATAGGTCGCCGTCGTTTTCAGGAAGGCGTTGTCGCCAATGGCCTGGTCCCAGCGCAGGGTGCCGCTTTGGCGGTCAAAGGCGGTCTTGTCAATCCAGCCGTCGGTATGGGTCAGGTTCAGGTCACCACGGATGGCATGGTTGCCAATGCCGTTGCCACCGGTCAACAGGAGCCGTTTCCAGCCATAGGAGCCCACCTCTCCACTGGCCTCCACCTCTGGGGTAGTGGGCGGTTTGCGCGTCTGAACATTGATCACGCCGCCGATGGCATCCGAACCATAGAGAGAGGTTCCCGGACCCTTGTTGACCTCAATACCGCCAGACATGGGCAGATTGACCTCATAAAGGGCATTGTGGTTAAAAAAACCTGTGGAACGGGTGGGAATGCCATCCTCCAGATAGAGATAGACCGGATTGGTGGTCAAGGGCTGGCGAATCATGGTCATATGCCCTTCGCCCCCCGCCTTGTTGATCCAGACACCAGGCACCTGTCCCAGAATATCACCAGGGTGGGTGGGATGCTGCGCCTGGATCTCCTGTTCCTTGATCACATCCACGGTGGCGGGCGTTTCCGAGAGACGCGCCCCTTCACGGGTGCCCGTGACGGTCACTTCGGGCAGAGTCTGGGCAGCATCCTGATTGGCCGAGGCCGTTGGGATACTCAGGAGACAGGCCAAACTCAGAAGCAGAGGGCGTCCAATACGATCAATAGCTGTGGGTGGCATGTAGAAACTCCAAGATAAATGAGTGTTGTTGAGCGGACGAACTCAGCAAGAGTGGGTCCAATTGTTAATATCTTGGAATTGTTATGTTTTGTATTGATGCTGGTGTGGCAAATGACCGATAAAGTGCTGCAAATCACACAGTAGTGCCCCAGCCCCGATTGTTCGATTTCGTTTACGTCCGTCTCGACCCCCCAAAATTGTGAGTTTTGGGAATGGTCTCACCGTTCAGAAGAAATGGGTATCCTGGGGAGAAATGAATGCTTACGCTGAATGTTGGCACCGGATATTATCCGTGCCATCCTGGATGGTCGGCAACCGGAGTCGCTCCCCTGGCCGACCTCATGGAGCCGTTGCCAATGTTGTGGAGTGAACAAAGGGTGCGGTTGGGGTTTCCAACAGATCGTTAACAGGAACACTCTCCAGATAGAGGGTATCCCAACTGAAATCCTGCTCATGTGGCCAGGTGACATAGCCTGATACAGCCCGCACGCGGTGAAAATAGGCGGGATTGCGCAACTCTCGAAAAATGCCCTTGTCCAAGTAGGGTGTGACATCGAAACGCCTGCGTTCTCCGTTGGCAAAGGTCAGCACCAGAGAGCTGGTCTCCTCTGACTCCACGGCAACGACCTTTGGATTGCTCATGTTTGCCTCACTTCAACGGATCAATGGGAAACAGTGGATGCCCTTCCATGGCCAGTTTCCAGTCGGCCATCAAATCATCACGATGGAGTTCGATCCATGCCTGGACAAGGCGAGTCTTCGCTCTGGGCAGCTCGCCTGCCAAAATTTCCCCATCCTCGATTCCGAACACAGCGTCCATATCGCCATACTCCGCGTGGAGATGGGGAACATGATGCTGTTTGGCATCAAAAAAAAAATATGCGGATAATCAACCCGTAGAACATCGAAACAACCGGCATATATTCTCTTCCTGCACGAACCCAACAGGAGTGGCTCCAGAGCTGCCCACGCCATTTTTCTCGAATTTTGTAACCGGACCGGCTGTGACGAGGGAGAGCAGACTACCGGGTCAGTGTATCTCTTTGCTGGGTGGAATGCCACCAGATTCGCCCTTATGCAAAAATGGGCTTTGGGAACACACGCATTGCAGCAGGGGTTCCTGTACCCGAATGGGGACCGTGACGGTCCCCAAAACCATCAACAAAACAAAAAATCGGGCTGCTCAACCGGGACGGACAAAAAGGGCAACCAACTCCAGATGAAATGTCTGGGGAAACAGATCGATAGGTTGCAACCGCTCCAGCCGGAAACCGGACCGCACCAGCAGCGAGGCATCACGGGCAAAGGTGGCCGGATTGCAGGAGACATACACCAACCGTTTGATCGACGTGCCGATCAACCATTTGACTACAGCCAAGGCCCCCTCCCTGGGTGGGTCCAACAAGACCAGATCCGCCGCCGGCTCGGCCGCCAGCCGGGCAATCTGCCGCTCCTGAAACAGGTCCAGGGCACGAAAACAGACCCCCGACAATTGAGCCTCCCGGGCATTGGCCTCCCCCCGCTGCAAGGCAGGCGCGTACCCCTCCACCCCCACCACCCGGGCAAACCGCTGCGCCAACGGCAAGGTAAAATTGCCGATCCCGCAAAACAGATCCCAGGCCACCTCCCCAGCCCCACCCTGCCGCAAAGCCTCCTGCACCAACAGACGGTTGCCCTCCCGATGGGCCTGGATAAAATCGCCCGGATGAAAAGACAACCGCTGCGACTCAAGCCGGTAAAAAAGTTCCGCCCCATTGACTACAGCCTGCAACCCTGATTTGCGACCCCGCTGCAACCAAAGCTGCGCAATCCCCTGCTGGCGGGCAAACTGCTGCAACCGCTCCCGATCGGGCTGGCCGGGGGATACCAACAGGTGAAAAATCAACCCCACCCCCTCCTCACCCACCACCGCATCCACCTGGGGCAACTGTTGACACACCGCAAGAGAGGTGATCAACGCACGCAAGGGCGCAATCAATGCGCTTAAACGACGATCCAACACCGGACAGTGATCCGGCAGATCGGCAATATGGTGCGAAGCCGCCTGAAAAAATCCCACCAAAAGCCGGGAACCCACCCACCGCACCTTGAAACTGGCCCGACAGCGATAGCCATCCTCCCACCCTTCCACCCCCCAGGCAGGCAGCACCTCCCCATCCCGCAGATTGGGAAAACGACCCAGGGTCTCCCGCACAAACTCTCCCTTGATCCGTTGCTGGCAAGCGGGCGTCAAATGGCGCAACTGACACCCCCCACACACCGTATAACGCTCACAGGCCGGCTCCGTCCGCTCGGCTCCCGCCGCCAATATTTCCACACAGCGACCAAACAGGCAGTTGGAGTGCCTTTTGGTCACCTCCGCTACAATACGGTCACCAGGAGCCGTAAACGGCACAAACAGGGCACTCCCTTCATGAAAGCCCAACCCTGCCCCCCCCGGCACCACCTTGTCAATCTGAACGATCACCCGCTCTGCCGTAGCCGCCATGTGGACTCCTTGCATGTTTTACAGCGATAAATAGCGCAAAAAATAATTATTATCATT
This sequence comes from Magnetococcales bacterium HCHbin5, assembly GCA_002753505.1. Lineage (GTDB taxonomy): Bacteria > Pseudomonadota > Magnetococcia > Magnetococcales > Magnetaquicoccaceae > Magnetaquicoccus. Next base: position 13,642 of record PEAG01000038.1, read on the forward strand.
TTTTTGTCGGCACCGCCCCCGGCGGGCAGAGAGCCCTGAGCAACAGCCGGTTAATGGATCATGCCCCGGCCAGGGTCGACCAGATAGAGCGGGTCGACCCCCATCAGGCGCATGGCAGACGCCCAGCGATCCGATACCGGCAGGTCAAACAGAATGGTACGATCCAGCCCACTGACCAGCCAGACATTATCCCGCAACTCCTCCTCCAGCTGACCACTGGTCCAACCGGAATAACCCAGGGCAAACAGAAAGCGGCTTGGCCCTGTTGATTGCACCATGTGGCGCAATATTTCGGGATTGGTCCCCAGATAGAGACGGTCGGCAACGCGCAGGTGGCCCGGATAGTTCAAATTGGTCTCATAGAGCATAAAACCGCGATCCAACGCCACCGGCCCCCCTTGATAGACAATCGGCTGCTCCGGCCGCTCCCACTCCAACCCCAGCGGTGTCAACACCTCGGACATCTCCGCCATATGGGGCTGGTTGATCACCAACCCCAGGGCACCGGACTTGTTGTGGGTACAGACAAACAAAACCGCCTTCTCGAAGTTGGCATCCTGCAAGCCGGGCATGGCAACCAACAGCTTGCCCGCCAATCCCCGTCCGGTCGGTAAGGTGTCACGCACTATGCTCATATTGGGGTGAGTTCCTGCTTCAACTTTTGGTGAATGTCATCAAAGCCGCCATTGCTCATGATCACCATATGATCGCCCGGCCGGGCCTCCCGACCCAGGAGTTGCACCGCCTCATCGGCATTGGCGACAACGGTCGCCTTGGCTGACTGCTCCGGCGGTTGGTCATCATTCAATTGGGCCACCACCGCCTCCACATCCAGCAACGCATCGCTGGTCAGGCCGCGCGCCTGGGGTCGGGCCAGAATGACCCGATCCGCGTCGGCAAACGCCGGTGCCAACCGATCCTGATGCACCCGGGTGCGCATGGTGTTGGAGCGGGGTTCCACGATGACCCAGAGCCGGGCGGGACCAATCGCCGCCCGCAGCCCGGCCAAAGTGGTGGCAATGGCGGTGGGATGGTGGGCAAAATCGTCATAAACCGCGATCTGGTTGACCTCAAAACGCCGCTGCAACCGGCGCGCCACCCCCTGAAACCCCTCCAGCCCCGCCTTCACCTGCTCCGGGGCCATCCCGTTGACCAGGGCCGCGGTGGCCGCTGCCAGACCGTTGGCCACATTATGCTGCCCCAGCAGCGACCACGTCACCGAAAAGAGCCAAACACCCTCCCGGTACAGCCCCCAGCGACGGCCGTCCGGGCTCTCCAGTTTGGCCATGAAGGGCTGCCGGGTGGTGATGCCATAGCGCACCACCTGGCCAAAAGAGAGACTCAACAGTGCCTCCACCTCGGGGTCATCCCCATTGGCGATCACATGACCGGAAGCGGGCACCGAGCGCAACAACAGCCGGAACTGCCGCCGGATCGACTCCAGATCCGGATAAATATCCGCATGATCAAACTCAAGGTTGTTGATCAACAGTGTCCTGGGACGATAGTGCAAAAATTTGGGCCGCTTGTCAAAAAAGGCGGTATCATACTCGTCCCCCTCCACAATCACCCAGGGCCCGGTCGGCAACCGGGCACCGCGGCCAAAATCCAATGGCATGCCGCCGATCAAAAACCCGGGCTGCCAACCAGCCTCCTCCCAGATGCGCGCCAGCAGGCTGGTGGTGGTGGTTTTGCCATGGGTACCGGTCGCCACCACCGGGTGCCGCCCCTCCAGCACCTGTTCAAACAGCCACTGCGCCCCGGAACGGTAGGGAATGCCCTGATCCAGTACCGCCTCCAGCTCTGGATTGCCCCGGGAGATGGTGTTGCCCACCAGCACCAGATCCGGCCGAGGTTCCAGATTGGCCGGTGAAAACCCCTCCTGCATGGGGATCGCCAACGATGCCAGCAGGGTACTCATGGGAGGATAGATGCCACTGTCCGAGCCCGTCACCTGCAGCCCCAACTCTTTGGCCATAATCGCCAAGCCAGCCATCGCTGTGCCACAAATTCCGATAATATGCAGGTGCGTCATGGTCTATTGTTTCCATTCATCAAGTCAGGGAAGCCGATACCGCTACAACCACACCAATGGCCACCGTCTGGCCGGTCTGGCACGATCCAACCACCACCACAGGGTATCCCATTCAAAAAAAGGGCCTGGATCCCATTTGCGACCCGGGGCGATATGCTCGTGACCGACAACCTGCTGCCGCCCGATGGCACCCCACCCCTGCTGCACCAACCCCCTGTGTACCGTTTTGATCAGGGTGGCCAGTCTGCGGTATTGAACCGGCTCGAACAGGGTGTAGGCGTCCCCTTCCAACTCCACCCCGACGGAAAAATCGTTGCAGCGCACCCGCCCTTGCCAAAAGCTCTCCCCGGCATGCCAGGCTCGCCTGGCTATCGGCACATACTGGGTGATCCGCCCCTGCCGGTCGATCAAAAAATGGGCCGAGACCCGCAATCCGGCCACATCCTCATAAAAAGGCGGCGGCTCCGGCCCCCAGTCCCGCTGATCCAGTTGTCCCAGAAAAAGCTCGTCCACCTCTGTACCCCCGAAGCAACCCGGAGGCAGACTGATGGCATGCACCACCAGCAGATCGATCGGCATCCCAGCCGGACGCTGATCACAAAACGGGGACGGCAGCAGACGAAACGAGGCCGGCCGCATGCGCAAACGCTAGAACGCAAACTGGGGTACGTTTTCCACCGCCACGACCTCCGGGATACGCTCCTTCATCGCACGTTCGATCCCGTTCTTGAGGGTCATGGTGGCCCCGGGGCAGGAGCCACAAGCCCCCCGCAACCGCACCTGCACCACATTGCCCGGGGTTACATCCACCAACTCCACATCACCACCATCCCGCTGCAAGAAAGGCCGGATCTCATCCAACACCTTCTGAACCCGATCACGCATGCTATGCACTCCTTGTTGACATGAATTTTTGATATACTGCCATTATGAAACGGCGGATCACTGGATGACAAGCTCTTCCAGCGTCAATCGCCCCACAGACCACAACATTTGAAACTGCGCCAACACCAACCCATAGCGATTTTTGGCCAGTTCCGTCTGATTGGAAAAGAGTTCATGCTCCGCATCCAACAGATCCAGCGAGGTGCGTTGACCCACCTGATACTCCCGCGCCACCCCATCCCGTGCCATCCGGGAGGCCGCCACCGTACTTTCAAAAGAGGTGGTCAACGCCTGACTGCTCTTCAGCTCCAGAAAAGCCTGCTCTATCTCCCGGTAGGCTTGACGCCGCAAGCGGTCCAGTTGGGCCAACTGGCCATCCCGTTTGGCCTGGGCCTCGGCGGTTTTGGACTGGGTCATGCCACCGGAAAAAATGGGCAGCTCCATCTTCATTCCCACCTTGAACTGCTCCAACTCCTCCACGTCGCCCCGCTGCCAGGTATGGTTGACACTGGAGGTCAGAGCCACCGTTGGCCAGTGGCCGGCCCGCTCCTGCGCGATGGCTGACTCCGCCACCACCAACCGCTTGCTGGCCGCCCGCATATCGGCCCGCTGCTCCAGTTGGGACAACCAGCTTTCCAACGGCTTGTCCCCGATGGCCTGCCGAAAGGGCGGCAGAGCCAACGTCTCGGCAGCCGGCATGCCAACCACCTCAAAAAATTGCGCCCTGGCAACCGCGACATTGTTTGCAGCCCGACTCTGATCCGCCTGGGCCGACGCCAGGCGCGCCTCGGCCTGACTGACATCGGTACGGGTGATCTCCCCCACCCGATGACGGGACTGGGTAGCGGTCAGATGGCGTTGCATCACCTGCAAATTGTTGCCAGCCAATTGGGCAATCTCCCGCGCCTGCAGCAGACCCACCACCGCCTTGGCCACTTTCAGGAAAACCCCCTGTACCGCACTCTCCAGCTCATCCCCATAGGCCCCAATAAAGGGCGCGGTCTGGTCAAAGGCGATCAGGGCCGAACGGTTATAGACCATCTGGGTCAGGGTGACCCCGGTGGCCAGCGAACTCTCCGTACTGCTCCCCCCCCGCCAACGGCTATGGTTCTGGTTGGGGGTGACGTTCAGGGCCAGGTTGGGCAGCAGCACCGCCCGACTCTGGGGCAACCGCTCCTGGGCCGCCAGCCAATTGGCCTCTGCCGCCTTGATTTCAGGATTGTGCGCCAAAGCCTGGGTAATGGCCTGCACAAACGGCTCCACCCCGGCCGCCACAGCCACGGAGGCCAACAACCAACAGACACTGATCAGGGCAATCCATTTCCGGCTCATGGCGCAAGTCTCAATAAAATTGTACTCAGATATCCAGATGATTCTGGGCAAAAGGGGCCTTCTCCTGGATGAAGGCATACCGCTGGGCCGGCTGTTTGCCCATCAAACGGTCAAAGGAGTCATCCGTTTGTTGGGCATCATCGACAAAAACCCGCAACAACCGGCGGGTGGCCGGATTCATGGTGGTATCCCGCAATTGATGGGGGTCCATCTCCCCCAACCCCTTGAAGCGAGAGATCTCGATCTTGGCCTGGCTCCGTTTTTTGCGAATTTTTTCCACCATACGCTCCTTTTCCGCCTCATCCAGGGCGTAGGCACTCTCACTCCCCACTGTCACCCGATACAACGGGGGTTGGGCCAAAAACAGATGATGGTGACGAATCAGTTCCGGCATGAACCGATAAAAAAATGTCAACAACAGACTGGCAATATGGGCACCATCCACATCGGCGTCGGTCATGATGATCACCCGTCCGTAACGCAGTTTGCGCAGGTCAAACTCCGCCCCGCAGCCGGTTCCGATGGCGGTGACCAGATTTTGCACCTCCACATTTTTTTCAAATTTTTCCAGGTTGGCCTGTTCCACATTCAATATTTTGCCCCGCAGCGGCAAAATGGCCTGGTTGTGACGGTTGCGGGCCTGCTTGGCGGAACCACCCGCCGAGTCCCCCTCGACGATAAACAGTTCGGTCGATTTGCCATCGGTCAGGATGCAGTCGGTCAGTTTGCCCGGCAGGGTAAGGCGACTGGTGGCGGTCTTGCGGTTGATGGGTCCGACCACCTTTTTGCGGTTGATCCGTTGCTGGGCCCGCTCCACCACCGATACCAACAGGGCGGTAGCCTGTTCAGGATGGCCATACAACCAGTGGTCCAGGTGATCTTTCAGCACCCCCTCCAGTCGGCGGGAGAGCCCGGGGTTGCTGAGCTTTTCCTTGGTCTGACCAAAAAATTGCGGATTGCTGACAAAAATGGACAACACGGCAAACAGGCCATCCAGCATATCCTCGATGGCCAACACGACCCCTTTGGGCAGCAGATGTTTGGCATCCGCATACTCCCGCAGGGCCCGCACCACCGCCGCCCGCAGGCCCGTCTCATGCACGCCGCCCAGAGGGGTGGGGATGGTGTTGCAGTAGGAAAAGATTCGACAGCTCTCCCCCAGGGTCCAGGTCATGGACCACTCCATGCGGAAAAAATCGTCGCTGCTTTCGTCCGTCACCCGACCGGAAAAGAGGGCAGGCACCACCCGCTCCTCGTTGGACACAGTGTTGCGGACAAAATCCTCCAGGCCGTTGGGAAAGTGGAAGGCCAACTCTTCGCCGCTCTGCTCCACCTTGACCCGAATGATCACCCCCCGGTTCAGGTAGGCTTTGGCCCGACACATCTCCACCACCTGCTCCACCTGAAAGGTGGGGTCGGGAAAAATTTCCGGGTCCGGCAGAAAGGTGACCTGGGTGCCATGGCGGCGGGAGCTCTCCTGCTGCTCCAGCGGCGAGGCGGGTTTGCCACGGGAAAAAAATTGCCGCCACTTGTAGCCGTCCCGCTCCACCACCACTTCGGTCCAGAGGGAGAGGGCGTTGACTACCGAGGCCCCTACCCCGTTCAAGCCACCGGCTGTCGCATAGGCCTTGTCGTGAAATTTTCCCCCGGCATGGAGGGTGGTAAAGATTACCTCCAGGGCGGAACGGTCCGGGTAACGGGGCAGAGGATCCACCGGCACCCCCCGGCCATTGTCCCGCACCGAAATGGAGCCATCGGCAGCGATAACTAAAGTTATGCGGTCGGCATGGCCCGCCACCACCTCATCCATGGCGTTGTCCAGGAGTTCGGCCACCAAGTGGTGCAGCGCGCGCTCGTCCGTGCCGCCAATATACATGCCTGGTCGACGACGCACCCCCTCCAGCCCTTCCAGGACTTCGATGTGGGAAGCGTTGTAGAGCGTTGCTGGCTTACTTGTGGCGATAAGAGATGCGTCCTTTGGAAAGGTCATAGGGGGTCAGTTGTACGGTTACTTTATCACCCGGCAAGATCCGAATATAATGCTTGCGCATTCGGCCTGAGATATGGCAGAGCAGCTTGTGCTTGTTTTCCAGCTCCACCTGAAACATGGCATTGGGCAGGTTTTCGAGAACCGTCCCCTCCATTTCGATCACATCTTCCTTACTCACAGATTTATCCTCCATCCCACTTGCATACAGTCGCAGGCACCATCGCGCCGCGTCCAACGCCAAGAATCAACCATCGGCTTTTGCAGACATGGCTTTTTCAGACGTGAAAGTGGAACAGGATAGTACAATTTTTGCCAAAGTCAACAACTTCACTGGCCCCGGCTCCGGATCACTCCCGGGCTCTTCCCGGCGGGGCCTGACCTGCTATTTGAACAGGGTGCCCACCTTTGGCAGAAAAGCCTTGCTAAAGGCCTCCGCCGGAAAGGTGCGCGCTTTTATCGAGCCCAGTTGCCAGGTTGCGGCATACAATTTATTCATTTCACTGGCGGTCTGCATCTCGGCCGGCCGGGGAAAACCAAAACTGTCGCCGGTTTTGCTGAAAGTGATCGTCTTGATCAACTGGTTGTTCGCACCGTACTGCATCACCGTTTTGGGCAGCAGCAGCTTGCGGTCCACCCGCATGACCAGTTTGGTATAAGGCCCCCCACTCCGCCGGGGCAGCAAAGAGAGCAGATAGGAATCCTCACTCTCCTCCAGCAGGGTGGCCTTGTAGTCGACGCTGTAATCGGTCAACAGCAAATCCGCATTGTTGAACACCCCACCCACCAGGGATTGGGTCAAGGAGCTCTGCCGCAACGCCAACTCGCCCGGAACGTGCATCCACACCTCATCCTCCAACCGCAAAAGGGCACGACCCGCCAGTTCATCCGGAGTGAGAAGGATCAGTGCCGACCTTTTGCCATGTCCCCGCACCCCATAGAAGGAGACCTGACTGGTGCGACCGTTGGCCAACTGGTTGGTCACCTGGGCGAACAGCTCACAAGAGTCCGGTTGCAGTTTGCGATCCACCTGCAACAATATTTTTTCGGCATCGACAGCAGAGGGCTCAGCCGCCGCCGCCGGCTTGTCGGCCGCCAACGCCGCCTGCCAGGGCAGCAGAGCCAACAACACCCATAAAGAGAGGGCAACCGTCATCCAACGGACCCGCCACGTGGCATCAACCATCTTTGATCTGCACCATAGCCAACGGTGCCCCCTGAGTTTTTTCCGCGTTTATTGCCGACCGGCATCCCCAGTATAAATCCTTGCAGGAATTAAGCAAAAAGCATGCCGACACATCAGGACTCCCGGCGCAACCAGCCGATGCGAGAGCCTCCCGTGTGCCATTCTAATGCGTCAAGCTTTTCAACACAATCTCAAAAACATCCTTGGAAAGATTTGGCGTCTGTTGGATTTGTTGCAACGCCAGCCGCATCTTTTCCCGCCGTACCGGTTCCAGTTTGCGCCAGCGGCTCAACGAGGCAACCAGACGGGCCGCCACCTGGGGATTGATGGGATCCAGTGTCAACACCTGTTTGGCAATATATTGATAGCCCTTGCCGGATGGTTGATGAAAGGCCACCGGATTGTCATGGCAAAAGGCCCCCAACAAGGCCCGCACCCGGTTGGGATTTTTCAGGCTGAACAGGCGATGTTTTTGCAACTGCCGAACCAGGCGCAGGGTGGTTTCGGCGGGTATTCTGGCCTGGATGGCAAACCATTTATCCATGACCAGGCTGTTTTTCTGCCACTGCCGGGCAAATTCGGACAACAGCGGTTCCGCCTCCGGGCTGCCGGAGTGGAGCAGAGCGGTCAGGGCGGCCAGTCGGTCGGTCATGTTGGTTGCCTTGCTGCACTGGCTTGCTGCCAGTTGCCAGAATTCGGCCCATCGCAAACAGACCAGATAGTCCAGGCACAGATTTTTCAGGCTGCGTTTGCCTGCCAGCTCTGGATGATAGGGGAGTTTTGCGGCCGACCCATCCAGCGCGCTGTTGTGTTGATAGAGCCGGAAAAAATGCTCGTGCAGACGGGTGGCCAGGGTTTGGCGTACAAACAGGCGGGCGGTATAGAGAGCTTGTGGGTCCGCTTCGGGCATCTGTTCCAACAAAGCGGTCTCCGCCGGCAGGGTCAGAATCATGGCGATGGTGGCCGGTTCCAGATCCCGGGTCTGCAACACCTGGGCAAAGCTATCGACAAAAAAATCTTCCAGCAGCAATGGCCGCCCGGCCAGCAGATCCGCCGCCAACCGCAGCAACAGGTCGGTGGCCAGGGTTTGACCGGCACTCCAGCGGTTAAAGGGATCGGGATCATGGGCCCAGAGAAAGGCCAACTCCGCCGCCGACCAGTTGGCATGCAGCACAACCGGGGCCGAAAAATGGCGCAGCAGGGAGGCAATCGGTGGTTGGGCAATACCGGTGAAAACAAACTGTTCGGTCGTTTGGCGCAACTCCAGGACGCGGGAGGTCGCAGCCGGTTCGTCTGCAGCCTCTCCTTGCAATCGCAGCGGCAGTGGCTGCCCTGTCGGCTCCAGCAGCCCCACCGTCAGCGGAATATGAAAGGGCTGTTTGGTCGGTTGTCCCGGGGTGGGGGGGCAGCTTTGAGTCACCTGCAGGTGCAGGGTTTGCGTTGCCGGGTCATGGTGGCTGGTCACGCTCACCACCGGTGTCCCCGCCTGTTGATACCAGCGGCGAAACTGTCCCAAATCCCGCCCGGAAGCGGCCTCCATCGACTGCACGAAGGCTTCCACCGTCACCGCATGGCCATCATGGTGTGCAAAATAGTGGTCCATGCCCCGACGAAACCCCTCCTCTCCCAGCAGGGTATGCAGCATGCGCACCACTTCGGCCCCTTTGTTGTAGACGGTCAGGGTATAAAAATTATTGATTTCCATATAGGAGTCGGGTTGGACCGGGTGGGCGGTCGGACCGGCATCCTCGGCAAACTGGTGGGTCCGGATCAGTCGGGCGTCCTGCACCCGCTGGACCGCCGGCGAGATCATGTCGGCGGAAAAGAGCTGGTCCCGAAAGACGGTCAGCCCCTCTTTCAGGCTCAGTTGGAACCAATCCCGGCAGGTGATGCGGTTGCCGGTCCAGTTGTGAAAATATTCGTGGGCGATCACGCTTTCAATCTGCTGGAAATCGGTGTCGGTGGCACTGGCCTGATCGGCCAGCACATATTTGGCGTTAAAAATATTCAAGCCCTTGTTTTCCATCGCCCCCATGTTGAAGGCGTTGACGGCGACAATCATGTAGGTATCCAGATCATATTGCCGCCCGAACCGCTCCTCGTCCCAGGCCATCGCCTTTTTCAGAGCGGCCATGGCATGATCGCAGAGACCGCTGTTTTCCGCCTCCGTATAGATTTCCAGATCCACCGACCGCCCGGATCGGGTGACAAAGGTGTCCGACTGGCAAACCAGATCGCCCGCCACCAGTGCAAACAGATAGGCCGGTTTGCGGTGGGGATCGACCCAGGTCACCCCATGTTTGCCGGTCGCTGTTTCAAACTGGATCGGGTTTTTATTGCGGTTGCCGTTGGAGAGCAGGACCGGAAACCGTTTGCGATCGGCGATCAGGGTGGTGGTAAACTGGGACATTACGTCGGGGCGATCCGGGTAATAGGTGATTTTGCGAAACCCCTCCGGTTCGCACTGGGTGCTGAGCAGGGGCCCCTGGGGGGTTGTCGAGGCATACAGGCCCTCCAGGGAGGTGTTGGTGGCCGGATGAATGCGGGTTTTAATCTCCAGGATGCACTGTTCCGGCGGCTCTGGAATCACCAGGCAGCTCTCTTCCAGTCGGTATCGTTTGGGAGAGAGGGGTACGCCGTCGAGGGCAATGGCCAGCAGGGTCAGCTCCTGGCCATCCAGCACCAGCGGTGGCAGGGTCGCGGTGTGACAGGCCGGATTTCTCCGCAGTGCCAGCCGGGCGTGGACCACGGTCGCTTTGGGGTCCAGTTCAAAAATCAGTGCCACGCTGTCCACCAGAAAATCCGGCGGGGTATAGTTGGCCAGATATTTGGTTGTACTATTTTTTGTTTGTTCTTCCATGATCGGTTCCAAATCTTTTGCTGCCAGGTTTGCGGGGTGTGCGACTGCCGGGGCGGCTGTTGTTGGGGGTTGTGCGGGGCCGGTAGGGCACGATCCGTTCCGCTGCCGGTTTGACGACCGGGATCACCTCGTGTTGCAGTTCGAGCAGGCGGGTTGCCTCTTTCAGGGGAGAGAGCAGGCGGCTGATCTCGGTCGCTTGCAGGGCGCGCCACTCCCCTCGCGGCAGTGGGCCCAGGGTGGCGTTGCCGTAGTGGGTTCGGATCAGGCGGGAGACGGTCATCTCGACGGTTTCAAAGATGCGTCGCACCATGCGGTTGCGCCCTTCGGTCAGGGTGATGGTGAGCCAACTGTTGGCACCCGGGACGTGGTCCAGTTCCAGTTTGAGCGGGCCGGTCGGGCCATCGTCCAGCATCACGCCGCCCTGCAATTTGGCCAGCATGGGGGGGTCAATCCGGCCATGGACCCGGACCCGGTAGGTTCGGGGCACCTGGTTGCTGGGGTGCATCAGTTGGTGTGCCACGTTGCCGTTATTGGTGAACAGGATCAGCCCCTCCGACTGGTAGTCCAGTCGGCCGACGCTGATCAGGCGGGTATGTTCCTGGCCCAGCAGTTCAAAGACGCTGCGTCGTTTTTCCGGGTCTTTGCGGGTGCAGACGACGCCGGGGGGTTTGTTCAGCATCAGGACCACCAGGGATTCCCGGGGTGGCACCACGGCTCGACCGTCCACCATCACCTGATCTTTATGGCTGACTTTGGTGCCTGGCAGGGTGACCACGGCTCCATTGACTGTCACCCGGCCGGCAGCAATCCACTGTTCCCCTTCGCGTCGGGAGCACAGTCCCGCTTCTGCCAGCCATTTTTGCAACCGTATCGGTTCCGTAGCCATTTCCATATCCCGCCCAAAAAATAGAACAAAATTTGCCCCACATGCACGACAACACCCGTGCTCTCTTTTTCTTTTTTACTTTTAAAACGATTGCAGGGGCCTGGGGAGCGTCACGGTCCCCAGTGGGGTGCAGGGGCAAAGCCCCATAATGCACCAGGCATGATAATCACACCCATGCGTTCTCTAATCCCTTAAAACGATTGCAGGGGCCTGGGGACCGTCACGGTCCCCAGTGGGGTGCAGGGGCAAAGCCCCTGCATGTAACGGGCGCGCTTTCACCGAAGCAAATTTCCGCAGGAAATTTGCGCAGCGCGCCCAAAACGCCCCGCAGGGGCACTCCTGGAGGGCGGCAGCCCGACCGAGAGCGGGCAACATGTCGAACGGTTTGGAAAAAAACCATTCCTGGCCTTGTATCAAACAAAAGGCGAAACACCCGAAAGATTTGGTTTCTTATCCAAGCATTGTCAATGACATAATCGTGCGAGTCGGGCTGCCGCCCTCCCAAGGTCGCCCCTGCGGGGCGGTTTTGTGCGCGTTGCGCCAATTTTCTGCGAAAATTGGCTTTGGGAAAACGCGCAATTCATGCAGGGGCTCCGCCCCTGCACCCCGCTGGGGACCGTGACGGTCCCCAGACCCCTGCAATTGTTTTAGAAATTATATAGTGCGGGGCTCGGTGACAATCCCCGGAGTCAGGCTATATGTCTGCACGGAAATTATGAGCGGCCTGGCAGACCCAACTGCTCAACCACCCTCGCCATCACCTGATCCGCCCGCTGCCGGGCCTGCTCCGCCCCCCGCGCCAACACCCGACGCAACATTTCCCGATCTGCATTGAAGGCTTGAAACCGACTCTGAATGGGTGACAACAACGCATTGACCGCCTCAGCCGTCTCCAACTTCAACTTGCCATACTGGTTATGGTCAAAATGGGCCAACGCCTCGACCCGACTCTGACCGGTGGCCGCACACCAGATGTTCAGCAGATTGGCCACCCCAGGCTGCTCGGACTCCTCATACCGAATCACCCCCAGGGTATCGGTAACCGCCTTCTTGAATTTTTTGACCACAACCGCCGGCTCATCCAGCAACATCACCTTGGCCAGATCGGACTCTGCGCTTTTGGACATTTTTTTGGTTGGATTTTGCAAATCTTTCACCCGCGCCACCCCATCGGTGCCAATCAACGGCTCCGGCACCTGAAAGGTGGGACCATACAAACCGTTAAAACGAATGGCAATATCCCGCGCCAACTCCAGATGCTGCTTCTGATCCTCCCCCACAGGCACCTTGTGGGTTTGGTAAAGCAGTATGTCGGCCGCCATCAAAATGGGATAGGTAAAAAGACCCGCATTAATATTATGCTTGTGTTGCTGGGATTTATCCTTGAACTGGGTCATCCGCTCCAGCTCCCCCATCTGGGTAAAGGTGGCCAGCAGCCAGGCCAGCTCCGCATGGGCGGCGACATGGCTTTGCAAAAACAGGACGCTCCGCTCCGGGTCAATGCCACAGGCCAGATAGAGGGCGGTCAGCTCATAAATATTGTTGCGCAGTTGCTCCGGCTCCTGCCGCACGGTCAAGGCATGAAGATCAACAACGCAAAAAAGGCAATCATACTGCTCCTGCATCTGCACCCAGGTCCGCATGGCACCCAGATAGTTGCCCAGTGTCAGTTGTCCGGTGGGTTGGGCCCCGCTGAATACGGTGGGCCGTGTGGTAAGATTCACAGTTTCATGCTCCATCCAGGCAATAATACAGCATCCATTACAGGGGGACGGCCAGACCGATAAAAAAACGGACGGCCGCCGACATGATGGGGGCCAGCAGTTGACCCAGCAGGCCGGAAAAGGCGAGCAACAGCACGATGGCCAGGCCATACCGCTCCAACCCGGCCAGGCTTCGATCCAGCGGGTGGTGCAGCAGAGCCGTGGCCATCCGTCCACCATCCAGCGGAGGCAGGGGAAACAGATTGAACACCCCCAGGATCACATTCATTTTGATGGCCGCCACCAGCATCTCCACCAGCAGCATGGGAGGATCTCCGCCGCTGCTGCTGATCAGCAGTCGCAGGGATCCCCCGGCCAGCAGAGCCAGCAAAAAATTGACCAACGGACCCGCAAAAGCGACCCAGAACAGGGCCAGACGCAACGCCATGCCGCTGCGGCGAAACTGGTTGGGATTGATGGGAACCGGCTTGGCACTGCCAAAGATGAAGGGTGTACCAACGGTCATCAAGGAGGTGGCCAGCATCAGGCCGGGCACCAGCAAGGTCATGATGGGATCGATATGGGGCAGAGGGTTGAGGGTCAACCGTCCCATGCGGGCCGGGGTGGTGTCGCCGTAGCGGGAGGCGGCAAAACCGTGGGCCCACTCATGCAGGGTGATGGCGAACAGGACGCCGGGAGCCCAGACCAGAATGGTGTGCAGCATATTATTCATAGGTACCAGCGACCAATTGGCCATCCACCAAATGGATGCTGCGATCCAGGTCCGAGGCCAACTCGTTGTTGTGCGTCACCATGATGCAGGTCAGGCCACGGGTATGGTTTAATTTTTTCAGCAGGTTGAACACCCCCTGGGCGGTTTTGCGATCCAGGTTGCCGGTGGGTTCATCGGCCAGCAGCAGGTCGGGATCGGTGACCACGGCCCTGGCGATGGCCACCCGTTGCTGTTCGCCGCCGGAGAGTTGGCCGGGACGATGGGACAACCGATGGCCCAACTCCACTTCGTGCAAAACCGCTTCCGCCCTGGCGACAGCCTGCCTGCGGGGGATGCGACCGATCAGCAGGGGAATCAACACATTTTCCAAAGCGGAAAATTCGGGCAGCAGGCGGTGGGACTGGTAGATAAAACCGATGCGGCGGTTGCGGAAGGCGGCGCACTGGGTTTGGGAAAGGGCAAACAGATCCACCCCATCGACGACAACAGTGCCACTGGTTGGTCGGTCCAGGGCACCGAGAATCTGGATCAGGGTGCTTTTGCCGGTGCCGGAGACCCCGAGCAGAGCCACCATTTCCCCCCTGGCCAGGCGGAGATCGACCCCCCGCAGCACCTCCAGATCCTGGCTGAGCGAGGAAAAAGATTTGCGCACTGCGCGGGCTTCCAGGAGTATCTGCTGCATGGATAACGCCTCATAGGGCCCCAGGTTGCAGGCCATTGGGGTGCTGTTGTCTGGGTGGTCAACCAAAAGGGGCCATTTTGCGGAGTTGTGGACAGAAAAGCAAGCTCCAATCGGTCAGCCTAGACCATGGAGGGCAAGTAATCGCGTGCATTTTGCTGCCATAGCGGAGAGAACCACCCGCCCGTAACCGATTCTGAAGCCCAAGCCATGCCGCTCCAAAAACCCAGTGGCAATGTGGCACGGAATCGGCTACAGTGAAGGAAGGTTTACAGACCTTCCCTGGAGGAAAAGTTTGCCATGAGCGTTGCCGTCACCTTTGACACCCATAAGTTTATCAAACAGATGGTTGCAACCGGCTTTACGGAGGAACAGGCCGAAATACAGGTGCGCCTGCTCTCCGAAATATTGGATACCCAGCTCTCCACCAAGGCGGACATGGCCAAGCTGGATGCCAACATGCTGGAACTGAAACGTGATATCCGAGAGATTGATGCCAAAGTGGAGTTGACCAAGGCAGTCCTGCAAAAAGAGATCGAGGCGGTCAGATTGGGACTGCAAAAAGAGATCGAGGCGGTCAGGACAGGCATGCAAAAGGATCTCGAGTCTACAAGGCTTGAATTTCAGAGGGATATTGTCTCGGTCAAAAAGGATATCGAATCAGCCAAGCTGGACACCATCAAATGGACCGCAGGCATGTTTGCCGCCCAAACGGCGTTGATTATCGGTGTCCTGTTTACCTTCACGATAAAGACAAGCACACCCAGCCTGCCACCACCTCCCTATCAGCCATCCCAGGAGATGCGACTGCCATCCCCCACTCCTTGAACGGGAACAGAGTCGATGGAGAGAGAGGAAAGGCGCGGCCCGCCAGACACTCCGATCCAGTGAAACAATGGCAAGCGTGGATCAAATCGTCGCCACCTGCCCCACCAGATCATATTCGTGACTCTCCGTGATGGTCACCGGCACAATGGTACCCGGTCGGGGTTGGCCGGCGTTGATGTAGACCAGACCATCCACCTCCGGGGCCTGCCCCGCCGTGCGCCCCACCATCAAACCCTCATGCGCCTCCGAAACCCCATCCACCAAAACCGGCAACGTCCTGCCCAACTGCTGCTTCAACTTTTTGCGACTGATCCGCTGCTGCAACAACATCAGAGCCTGCTGACGTCGGCGCGCCTTCTTGGCAGAGACCTTGTCCGGCAACAGACAGGCCGCCGTCCCCTGCTCGTCCGAATAGGTAAAGACACCCACATGGTCAAACCAACCCTGCGCCACCAGCCGATACAAATGGCGAAACTCCTTCTTCGTCTCGCCCGGAAACCCGACGATAAAGGTGGTGCGCACAACCGCCTCCGGCAACTGCTGGCGAATCTGCTGCAACAACCGCACAATCCCCTCCGCCCGCTCGACCCGCTTCATCCGCGCCAAAACCGCTGAATGGCTGTGCTGCAAAGGGATATCCAAATAGGGCAACACCTTCTCCTCACTCCCCATCACCGCCAACAACTCAGGCGTGATCAGGGTGGGATAGAGATACAAAGCCCGAATCCAACGAATCCCCTCCAACCGCGCCAAACGACGCAACAGGGCCGCCAACGAAAACCGCGGCTCCAGATCCCGCCCATACAAGGTGGTATCCTGGGAGACCAGATTGATCTCCACCACCCCCTGACGGCTGAGCTGGATCACCTCCGCCTCGATCTCCGCCGGCGTCCGGGAGCGGAAACGACCCCGCAACTGGGGAATAATGCAAAACGCACACGGATTGTTGCACCCCTCGGCAATCTTGACATAAGCCGTATGCGAGGGCGTGGTCAACACACGATCCCCCTCCTCGTCCGCCGCTGCCACCCCCGACGACAACGGCTCCACCTCCCACGCCGCCTCACCCGTGCGCTGATTGGCCTCGATCAGCGGAATCAGCCGCTCATACTGGGCCGAACCCACCAGGACATCGATCTCCGGCAACTCCTGCGCCAACGCCGCCCCATACCGCTGGGAAAGACAGCCGGTAACCACCAACCGCTTGCCCGGATGACGGGCCTTGATCTCCCCCATCGCCGCAATGGCCTCCCGGGACTCTGCCTCCGCATCCGCCTTGAAACCACAGGTGTTGACCACCAACAGATCCGCCGCCTCGGGATCAGCGGTCAGGCGATAACCCTGCTGCAAAAACCGCCCCAGCATCTTCTCGGTATCCACCAGGTTTTTGGGACACCCCAAAGAGATCACCCCCACCCGCTTGCCTGAACCCTCTTCCGCCATGGCCAGTTATTCCCGGAAATTGGTAAATTGCAACGGCATCTCCACCGTCGGATCCGCCTTGATCAAGGCGATGGCCTCCTGCAAATCATCCCGCTTTTTGCCCGTCACCCGCAACTCGCTCCCCTGAATGGCCGCCTGCACCTTGATCTTGGACTCCTTCAACAACTTGACCAGTTTGCGCGCCAAGTCGGCCTCAATGCCCTGCTGCACCGTCACCAACTGCCGCACCATCCCCCCCGAAGCCGGCTCCACGGTGCCAAAAGAGAGTACCCGAACATCCACCTTGCGGCGCACCATCTTCTCCTTCAACATCTCAACAACCTGCTCCAACTTGTACTCGTCATCGGCATGGATGGTAATCTCCGCCTCCTTGCGCACCACCTTGCTCTTGGATCCCTTGAAATCATAGCGCGTGGTGATCTCCTTGCTCACTTGGTTGACAGCATTGTCCACCTCCTGGAGATCGGTTTCAGAAACAATATCAAAAGAGGGCATGGGCAACTCCTTGGGCTTGAGAGTGGAACACAATTTTACATCAAGGGGCGTCCGACGACTGGGACTGCTCTTCAATCACATCCACATGGGCAGGTATCTCAAATTGGAAGCGACCGCTCCCAATGGGCTGGTTGATGCGCATGTGTTCAAAAGTGAAATGGGATACGTGCCCCAGCGAGTCGCGGGTCGTCAACTTTAGCAGTTCATCCCGATGGGGATCCAGAACCAACTCGATCTCTTTGATACTCCCCTCTTTTTTCGGCAACAGATGGACCACGGGCAGATGCAGCTGCGGATCTTCCGTCGTCCGCCAACTGAAAACGGTGTGCAAAGGCAGATCGGAGGATAACAGTACCGCCGGCGTATTATCCAGACGTTTGGCCTTGCCCACCGTCACCTGCGCCAGATCCGGCTCGTAAAACCAGATGGTCTGACCATCCGATACGATGGTCTGCTGGTTCGGCGTCTGATAGTCCCACCGAAACCGACCCGGTTTGGCCGTGGAGATGTGACCCCTGCTCTCGGCAGGCAGACCCGACTCCGGTTGCTCGATCCGTTGCACAAAATCGGCCTCCAGCGTCTTGACGGTCAACAAAAAGTTTTGTAACCGTTTGACAGCATCCGGCAACGAAACCTGCTCTGCCGTCCAACCCCAAAGAGGCAGACAACACAACAGCCAAAACAATCCATGGCCCAGGTATGCGTGATATTTAACAGGGGGGTGATATGGCATGGCTCTTCTATCCCACTCGACAAATCAATCCGTTTCTCGCTGCTCTGTTCGCATCACCATCGTGAAAACAGCACCCGGTGGGACAATGGGGGATTTTTCCAAAGGAGGCAAGGGAGATTTGTCGCCTCCCACGAAATGGCCCCCACCATGACCCCAAAAATCACCTTTTCACCACAATCCTGCCCTGAAACAACCCGGGCCCGCCGCAACAAAACAGGGCATCAATCATACTATCTACATGTATTTTATATGATAAAAAATTTGTCAAGCAAAAAATACAATTCGGTACTTTGAAAAGGTTTTCGAGTGCCGGAAACTGTATTATGATAGGACGATGTGTTGTCACCATTGGCTAACTTGTGTCACCATTGGCTATCTTGATCGGTGTGGTGTCGGCAAGGAATGCCTCTTTCTGCTGCCAAGGGAGAAGTGGATGGATGAGGATACCGAAAAACTAGTTATCCATGTAGATCCCGACCTGGAAGAGATTGTCCCGCCCTACCTGAGCAATCGCCAGAAGGACGTGAAGCTGATTGAGACCATGGTTGAACAGCAAGACTTTGAATCCATCAGGGTGTTGGGCCACCGCATGAAGGGATCGGGGGCAGGGTATGGGTTCGATTTTATCAGTCAGGTGGGACGCGAATTGGAGCAGGCAGCCAAGGAGGAACGCCCAACGGAAATTATCGCACAGATGGCTGCGTTGGCGGCCTATCTCGGGCGCATTGATGTCCGCTACACGTAAAGAAACGACCCATGCAACCACTATCTGCTGGAAGTTGTCATGCCCGATCTTGATCATATTTTAATTGTCGATGACGATCCTGAAGTATGCAAACTGGTTACTCTTTTTTTCGGAAAAAACGGTTTTCGGGTCACAACCGTCGCCGATGGCAAAGGGATGACGCACCTCTTGAATCAGGATCCGGTCGATCTGATTGTCCTGGATCTGATGCTGCCGGATGAAGATGGCCTGGTTCTCTGCCGCAACCTGCGCGCCTCCTCCAATATCCCCGTCATCATTGTCAGTGCCAGGGGCGAGGATCTGGACCGCATCATCGGCCTGGAGATGGGGGCCGACGACTATCTGCCCAAGCCCTTTCATCCCCGGGAGTTGTTGGCGCGGGTGCGCAGCGTGCTGCGTCGAGCCCGCGCCTCTAACCAGTCGAACAGGGCCATCACAGCAGGAGAGGATGATTATGTCTACCATTTTGCCGGCTGGAGGCTGGATCTGCCCACCCGGCAACTCTACTCCCCCCAGGAGGAAAAGGTTTTCCTGAGCGGCAGTGAATTTGCCATGCTGCGTATTTTCCTTAGCTTTCCCAACCAGGTACTCTCCAGAGAGCAGTTGCTGGAACACTCCTACGGCAAGGAGAACGAACCCTACGATCGCACCATCGACATGCAGATCAGTCGCCTGCGCCGCCGTCTGCGCGAAGACCCCAAAACGCCTGAGCTGATCAAAACGGTCCGTGGCATGGGGTATGTTTTATCTGCCCGGGTGGAAAAAAGCGGAGTGGACTCGTGACCAACATCCTGGTGATCGATGACGATTCAACCATTCGTTTTCTGCTCAAGGCCATTCTGGAACAGGCGGGTTACCATGTGCTCTGTGCCAGCGGCGGGGATGAGGGGCTGCAGCTTTTCCGTGCCCATACCATTGAGTTGGTCATCACCGACATCTTGATGCCGGGAACCGATGGGTTGGCCGTCATTCGAGAGCTGCTCGCCTCCGATCCGGAGACCAAAATTATTGCCCTCTCTGGTGGCGGCATGGTCTTGACGGCAGAGATCAGCCTGCATGTCGCCCGCAGAATGGGAGCCTTTGAATCGTTGGCAAAACCGTTTACACGGGACGAACTGCTGGCTATGGTCCATCGCATTCTCCAGGCGTCTGAACTCTCGACAGGTGAAGCCTTGCAGGATGCCCTGCCCCTTCCTTGAGGCCCGGCGGCGTGCAGGGGCAAAGCCCCATATACGCTAACGTGATTGCGATCTTCTTTTGAACGATTGCAGGGGTCCGGGGACCGTCACGGTCCCCGGCGGGGTGCAGGGGCAGAGCCCCATATGCGCTAACGTGGTTGCGATCTTCTTTTGAACGATTGCAGGGGTCTGGGGACCGTCACGGTCCCCAGTGGGGTGCAGGGGCAAAGCCCCTGCATGAACGGCGCGTTTTCCCAAAGCAAATTTTCGCAGAAAATTTGCGCAACGCGCCCA
>PEAG01000162.1 GCA_002753505.1 Magnetococcales bacterium HCHbin5
GATTCATCCCCCAGGGTTTTGCCTTTTCTGAAAATCAACTACTTCAGCCGCTCACGAATCTCTTGCAACCGACCAGACCCATGGATCGCCAGAAACGCCTCGACCACCACCGGATCAAAATGGCGACCGGCCTGCTTCTCAATCTCTGCCAACGCCGCCTCAACACTCCACGCCTTTTTGTACGGACGCTCACTGACCAGGGCGTCGAATACATCCGCCACCGCCACCACCCTGGCCGCAATGGGAATCCCCTCCCCGCGCAAACCGGAAGGGTAGCCGTTGCCATCCCACTTTTCATGATGATGCAAGGCAATCTGAGCGGCCAGTTGCATATCGGCAGCCTCCCCCAGAATGCGGGCTCCCAGCGCGCAGTGGGTGCGAATGATCGCAAACTCCTCCTCCGTCAACCGCCCCGGCTTTTGCAAAATGGCATCGGGTATGCTGACCTTGCCCAGATCATGCAATATGCTGGCCTCGGCAACGGTCGCACACTCCGCATGCGGCCAGCCCATCTGCTCGGCAATGGCCTGGGTATAATGGGCAATCCGCTGAATATGGTTGCCCGTCTCCTGATCCTTGTACTCGGAGGCCACCGCCAGCATGTATACCGCATGCCGTCGGGCCGCCTCCAGCAAATCCCTGGACTGCTCCACTTGGCTGAACAACTGAAAATTTTCCAGCGCAGCCCCGCATTGCATGGCAAAAATTTGCAAAAACTGCCGATCATCCGCCAAAAGAGGCCGGTTCAACTCCAGATAGGCCACCCCGAACAGATGGCCATTGGCCACAAACGGGGCCACCACATTGCCCAGGAGATCCATGGTCAGCGTGCGGGCAGCCCCCTGGCGGTGCAGCGTCTCCATGCACCGATGCAACGCCTCCTCCCGCGCGGCGGAATCCTCTGCATAGCGGCCCAAACCACAGCGAATCTGCACACTCTCCCGCAGCCACTGGGCCCCCAACTCAGACGGGCCAGCAAAAATGGCCGACACATCCTCCTGGGTTCCCATGAGAAAACTGTTGTAGCTGGTGGGGAGCAACGCGCTCATCTGCTGCAGGGCACCGTGAAAAAATTGCTCCAGTGAACGGTAGCGGTAGAGTGCGGGTGCCGCATCAAGAATGCGCGCCAACCCCAAACGGTTGTATTCGATAGAAACCAGATCCCGATAGGATTTGAGGGCGGTGCGCAGGGTGGTGTAGAGCTTCCAGGAGGTCAGCTCCGTCTTCTCCTTGTAATCGTCAATGTCATACGTATCGATAACCGTCCGCTCAGGGGCCAAACCCGGCTGGCCGGTGCGAATGATCAGGCGGATGGTGCGGTCACCCAGCTCCTGGCGAATGTGCTCCACCAGACGCAAACCGGCATCCTCGGTCTCCATCACCACATCGATCATGGCCACGGCAAATGGCCCCTCCGCCGCCAGAACGCGCCTGGCCTCCTCCCCGGACCCGGCTGTCACCAGCTCCAACAGTCGGCCATCAAATTGAAAATTGGCCAGGGTAATCCGGGTCAGGGTCAGCATGTCCGGCTCATCATCCACCACCAACACCCGCCAGGGAGGGGGCAGAGTCGCCTCTGTTTTGCCTCCCTTGCTCCCGCCACGCACAATTTTTTTGATCATCAATCATCCCTCCGGTACGGGTATTTCCAGCAAAAATGAGGTCATCTGCCCAGGAATGCTGGTGCAGACAATTTTTCCCAGCAGTTGATTGCGCACAATGTTATGGCAAATATACAACCCCAGGCCCGACCCGCCCCGCCCCTTGGCGGTGGTGAAAAAAGGCTCAAAAATATGTTTTAACACGCTTGGCTCCATGCCCCGGCCATTATCCGCAAACCATATGACCAACAGTCTGTCATGTTTTGTCGCCAATTGCACGTTGATTGTGATGCTGCCCGCCCGTGTTCCCTCCGCAAAACCGTGCTTAAGGCTGTTCAGCGACAGGTTGGTAATCACCTGGCCCAGGGCACCGGGCTGACTGAGGACGGTCATCCCTGCCGGACAATCGATGGCAATCTCCACCGAGGAACGTTTGAAGAGGTGATGCAGGGTGGACTGCACATCCAGCAACAGCTCCCGGACGTTGAAGCGACGGGGCTGTTCCGAGGTTTGATCCACCGAGGTGCGTTTAAAACGGGCCACCAACTCGGAGACCTGACGCAGATTGGTGAGGCAGAGGCCGGACATCTCCCGAATCTTGCCCAGCACCTCATCCAATCGGTCCCCGTCCACCTCATCGGCCGCCAGCAAAGTTTCTAGACGGTCAATATACTCCGGCAGGGCGGAGATGGAACCCACCCCGATACCGATCGGCGTGTTGATTTCATGGGCAAACCCCGCCACCAACCGCCCCAGAGAGGCCGCCTTTTCGCTCTGTACCAGTTCATCACGGGTCTTTTCCAACTGCTCAAGGGAGTGTTTCAGATCACTGTTGGCCTGCGTCAGCATTTGCGTGCGATGTTCAACCTTCCGCTCCAGGGTGCGATTGGCCCGCTGCAACGCCTCTTTCATCTGCTGCAAATGTCTGGCCAGCACCCCGATTTCGTCGCGTCCGCTCAGGGAGATGTCACAATCATAGTCGCCGTTGGCAATGCCATGGGCCTGTTCCGTCAATTGTTGAATCGGCCTGAGAATCGTGCCATGAAAAATAATGGAGAGCAGATAACCGGTCACCACCAGCACCAGGGCAATGACGACGATCAACAGGATGGCCAAACGCTGGATGGCTTCCCGATAGCGGATATGCTCCTGCTCCCCCGCCTGCTCGGTCTCGGCACGCAAGGCAGAGAGATCAGCGGCCATGTCGTCCCACAGCACATGCATGGACTTTATCCCCTTTTGCATGGAGAGATCCAGCGCGGCCAGCTCCTGAAATTTTTCCTGATAGTCCAACAACCGTTGGGCCACCTCCCGCCGTTCCGGCTGCTCGGAGGCCTGCACCTCGGCCAGCAGAATGTTGACCCGCTGGTGCAGCATCACCACATAGACCTCTTCCAAACGCAGCATAAAATCTTTCTCGGCCCGACGGATGGAGAGCAACTGCAGGCTCCACAGAGGGTGGTTCTCCAGCAATTGTTCCACCCGATGGACAGTCAGGCGCATCTCCCCCTGCAGCCCCAGATTCTGGGTCACCCCATACCGCTCATCCTGCTGCAACAACCTCTCGATCATCCCGACATATATTTGAAAATCATCGAGCAGATGCGCACTCATCGACTTCCCGACACTCTGGTGCATCTGGGCCAACCGACTGAAATCTTTCAATAAAGGAGAGATGTGCTGAATACGCCAAATGATTTTAGTTCACTAAAATAGGCCGCGCACTGGTCTTCGGTTATGCGAAGCGCCTCAAG
>PEAG01000163.1 GCA_002753505.1 Magnetococcales bacterium HCHbin5
AGGAAAAAACAACTGGGTCACACGCCAGGGACCGGCGACCGGTATCGCTGGTTTGGCAACCGGCGGTACCACAACCGGCAACGCGGGGGGATCCGACACAGTCGGAGAAGAAGAGGGGGCAGACTGTACCCCAGCGGTAGGATCCGGCAACAGTTCACACGCCTGCTTCTGAAAAAAACTGGGAGGCACTCCCTCGCCCACACACCGATAAAACTCCTCTGCCCCACCCTCCCAGGCAAACCCCATGCACAACAGACCAGGCAGCAACAACAGGGCGCGCACCATCAAAGCGTCCGTTGATACTCTCGGTAATAACGCATGACCCGGTCAATGTACTGCCGGGTTTCCGGGTAGGGAGGAACCGCCCCGCCATAACGGGCCACCGTGGTCGGCCCCGCATTGTAGGCCGCCAGAGAAAGCTCCAGATTGTTGTTGAACTGCTTCAACAGGTCCGCCAGAAAACGGGCACCACCGTGAATATTGGTCTCCGGGTCGGTCATATCCGTCACCCCATACAAACGGGCGGTGGCAGGCATCAGTTGCATCAACCCCACCGCTCCCCGCGCAGAGACCGCTGAAGGATCAAAGTTGGACTCTGCCCGAATGATGGAGTGCAACAGGGCCTGCTGGAGACCCGTGCGCTGGGCGGCCGCCCGCACCATGCCGTCAAACCGGCTCTGCTGCCACTGCAAAACCGACCGGTCGGTTGTCCCCTCCTGCAGCCGCAACGGTGCCCAGCGGTTGACCGTCACCGCCTGGCTCTCCCGCGTCTGCCCCTGCTGGGTGTCCCGTTTCCAGTAGAGCACCGGTCCTGACTCTCCCGAACGGGTCGCCTTCGCAATGTGACGGTTTACCTGGGAAACGGGGCGATACCGGGGATCGTTGGGACGGTCGGTCAGGTGCAACACCCCATGCTCATCCACAAACGAGTAGATCCCCTTCGCCCAGACCGGTCCCGCCCACAGCAGGAGAACCGCCAACAGGAGAGCCACCCCATTCGTCATGAACCGCCGCTCCTATGCCAGTTGGGCCATGATGTGCCGCTTGATCGTCGCCGTGTCGGCCGCCAGCACAGCACACCGGCTGGGGCGTTCCAGCAGACCGGAAAAGGCCGGGGGAACCTCCGGCTCGTGGCCAATGGCCTGGCCAACCGCCGCGCCAAACTTGGCCGGATGGGCCGTGGCCAGACAGATGGCATCCGGAAACGGCTCTGCCGCCTTGACCCCCACCGCCGTATGCGGATCGAGAATGTAGCCGGTTTCCTGGTAAAAGGTGCGAATCTGCGTCAGCGTCTCCTCTTCACTGACGGCACACGCCGTGAACAGGTTTGCCGCCAAGGCACGCTTGGCCTCCGGGACGACAATCCGCCCCGTCTCCTCCAACTCTCCCATCAACCGCCCCACCTCTGCTCCGTCCTCATCCAGCAGATAATAGAGGTAGCGTTCAAAGTTGGAGGCCCGCTGAATATCCATGGAGGGGCTGACAGTAGGCTGGACATGGCCGGTTCCATACAGACCCTCCCGGAAAAAGCGGGCAAGAATATCGTTGCGGTTGGTGGCCAGGATCAGCCGCTCTATCGGCAGACCCATGCGCTGCGCCAGATAGCCGGCGAAAATATCCCCAAAATTGCCCGTCGGCACGGCAAAAGAGACCCGCCGTTGGGGGTTACCCGACGACAGCCGGCCCCAGGCATAAAAATAATAGACCGTCTGCGCTAGAATCCGCGCCCAGTTGATGGAGTTGATCGCCCCCAGCCGGTACTGCTCACGAAACGGCAGATCGTTGAACAGATCCTTCACAATGCGCTGGCCGTCATCAAAAGAGCCCTGAATGGCCACATTGTGCACGTTGGCATCCAGCACGCTGGTCATCTGTCGCTCCTGGATGGGAGAGACCCGCTGATGGGGATGCAGAATAAAAATGTGAATCCCCGCCCGACCCCGCACCCCATGGATGGCGGCAGAACCGGTATCGCCGGAGGTGGCCCCCAGAATGTTCAACTCCCCTCCGTCCCGGGCCAGAATATATTCGAACAGGTTGCCGAGAAATTGCAGGGCCACATCCTTGAACGCCAGCGTCGGACCATGAAACAGCTCCAGAATGCGCCGTCCCCCCACATGCACCAGGGGGGTCACCTCCGGGTGGGTGAAACAGGCAAACGATCGCTGGCAAATGGCCCGCAAATCGGCGGTGGGCAGATCCTCTTCCGTGGCAAACGGGCGCATGACCGCAATGGCCAGCTCCGCAAACGGCAGGGTGGCCCATTGGCTCAACCGGGCCGGCTCCACCTGGGGAATGGACTCCGGCAGCAACAACCCCCCATCGGTGGCCAATCCCATCATCACCGCCTGGGAAAAAGAGAGAGGAGCCACCCGACCACGGGTACTGATATAACGCATGCCCACGGAACCTATATATCCTCGTTCATACCCAACAGGGACAATCCCAAACCGAATTTGCTGTGCCGGGAAGGGATCAGGCCATGCCGCCGGGCCAGATCCTCCGCAAACGCCTGGATGGGCGCGAGGGAACCTTCCAGCCGCTCCAACTCCACCTCGGAAAGGGGATGCCGCTTCCCGTCCGCCCGAACCTCCCCCTGGTCCAGGGCCATCTCTGCCCGACTCTCCGCCAGTTGCAGCACCAGGATGCGCCGCTGGAAATCGGTCACCAGGAGCGGTTGCAAGGGAGTTTCCGGGTCAACAATGGCCAGAATCCGCTCCCGCATCGCTCCGGGAGGCAGCTCCCCCCACTGTTGGATCGGAGCCGACAACCGCTCCTCCCACTCCTCCCGCCGGGAAAGACCATCCACCATCCCGCCGCCGGTCCCCTTGAGGTTAGCCCGCAGCTCCCCGCTCCCCTCCTGACGCAAACGAAACGCCAACCGGTGCCGCAACAACCGGTGATCCGGCGTATCATGGTAGGTGGCCAGAAAGGTGCGTTCCCGCACAGGATTCCCCTGGGCTGCCGCCAGCACAACAGGGTCAACCGCCACCGCATCCAACACGGCAAGAGAGGCGGCTGTCAGCTTGATCTCCTCTTCGATACCCATGTGACCATCCCGATTGCTGCGTAAGAGAAGAAACCTACCGGCGCACCGGATACCCTTGAATTTTCCAGTTGTTCATCCCCCCCACCACATGGAACACCTGCGCAAACCCGGACCGCTTGAGCAGCACGGCACCGTTCACGGAACGGTTGCCCGATTGGCAGATGACGGCAATGCAGCGAGCGTCGGGACGTTGACGCAACGCGTCCAGGTTGCGGCGCAACTCCGACAATGGCAGAAGAACCGCCTGTGGCGCATGTCCGGCAGCAAACTCTCCCTCGCTCCGTACATCCAGCAACAGGG
>PEAG01000039.1 GCA_002753505.1 Magnetococcales bacterium HCHbin5
GAGTGCCCCTGCGGGGCGTTTTGGGCGCGCTGCGCCCATTTGCTGCGCAAATGGGCTTCTGTGAAAGCGCGCCCGTTACATGCAGGGGCTTTGCCCCTGCACCCCACCGGGGACCGTGACTGGTCCCCGGACCCCTGCAATGGTTTTAACAGATTAAGAAAAGCATGTGTCGGCCAACACCTTGTCAATCACCCGCAACAGAGCTCCCACATCCACAATCATCTCCTGATAAGCCGGATCCCCGTCCGCACAAACCAGACAACCATAGAAACAGTGGTTGAGAGAGGCATAAATCAAATGCTGAAACTGACGGGCCGAATAGGACATCAACTCAATCAGCGTGGTGCCGGGCTGACAAAACACAATGTTGGTGCCACCCGATCCAAAGGGGGAGACAATCACCTTGGCCCCGTTGTAAAGCGCAACCTTCTCCCTGACCTCCAACTGCTCCGGATAGATGACCTGAAAACCCCGGGATTGCAGGGCCGCAACCACAGCCTCCTCGTTCAAAATACGCTGCCGACCCTCCAACTTGTTGCGCGACAGATAGATCAACCCCCGCGCAGGAACCGAGCCATCCACCCCGAACGCCGGCAACAAATTATCCCGCAACCAGGAAACATTGTCCAAGGTGTGACTGAGCGGCGCAATATAGGAGGGAAAAATCAACGTCTTGACCTGCAGGGTCTCACCGGTGAACAGCCGAATCCGGGAGGGAGCGATCCCCAACGCCAACAAGGTCTCCCAATGGAAGGATTGCAACGGAGCCCGCACAATCAAAGGCAGATCGGCCAACGCAGGCACAGCCTGCAACGCCCAAAGCCGGGGCAGCATTTCGACAAACCAGTGGTGCCAATTGGCCCAGGAGGCCCCACTGATCAATATGGCCGGCCCCTCCTCATACTGGTCAACCCCCTTGTTAAGATAACAGTTCATATCGATCGGCAGGGAGTGAACCCCGTCCGGCATCTCCACCGGCACAACCGGCCGACAAAGCCGCCTGCGGCTGTTTTTGCCATACCAACTGATCACACCCGTTGAATAATCCCGCTGATGATAACTCTCCTCCATCATCAGATGGCGATCCAGAAAAACCCCAAAACCGGGAAATTCAATCCGCACATTTTCAAGACGGGCAATAAAAGGGGGCTGGGATAGAATGGAGCGGCTGCGAAAATCAAAATTGGGGGCGTTGGCCCCCACCATCTCCTCTGTACAAGGAAAAAGATCCTCATACCCCGCACCCTTGAGATACAACCCCAGGTCGATGGAAGGCTGCGGCCCGTTGCGCTCCGCAAAGCGGCAGATCAAATTGCCGGATCGGCTCAACAACTCGTCCGCCGGGACGGTCGTACACCATTTATGGACAGAGACATACTCGAAGGAGAGCAGCTCCCCCCGCAGCGAAAGCGGGGGCGGGGGCGGCAAAACAGCATCGCTCTGCGTGGCCGGATACAAAAAGGTTTCCAGTTGACCCAGCAACGCTGCATCACCGTAGTGTTGACAGGCAAAGGCCTGCCCCCGGCGACGAATCTCTTCCGCCTCCGAGCGGTTTTCGCTGATAAAACGGACAATGGCGGCCAACTCGGCCAGCGAGGAGAAGGTCAAATAATGCTCCCCCGGAATAAAATAGCGGGAGAGATCCGACGGCGACTCCTGCACCAACAGCGCACCAGCGAGCAGCGTCTCAAATGTACGACCTGTCACCGGGCTGGGCTGGGCAGGACGCAGGGCAAAACGGAGACAGCACGGCATGTGCGCCAACTGCTGCCGGTAGGATGCATAGCGTTCGATGGGGGAGAGATTTGCCGGACCCATGATCCGCCCCCTGTGGCGAACAGGCAACCCCATCTCTGTGGCCGCCGCCAGCCAGAAACTGCGATACCCTGTTGCAAACTCATCAAACCACAGCTCGCCGGTCAACGGTTGATTCGGTGCGCTGGCATATCCCCAGGGCAAGGGCAGCGGCAGCAGCTTGTTGGCCAGGCGGGGATCGCTCCATATCGACCGGGACGGGGATGTATCACCCCAGACCAGATCAAGCAGAGGGGCGATTTCCAGCAAAGCCGCCGGGTCCATCGATTCCGCATCCAGCAGGGTCATCACAATTTTTAACGAAGGCAGCAGACGCCGCAGTAATGCCAGCATCTCCATGGATATCCGACGGGCCTCGATCTCCGTGCTTTTGGTCAAAACAAGCTGCTCATCCAGTATCAACAGCTCTGCCTGCTGCTGCAAACAGGCATCGAGCAGGGTTTGATAATCCTCCATCAGGTTGCGGGAGTGAATGTGCGCCAACGCGGCCCGCCAACCGTAGCCATTCATCGCCGCGACCAACCGGGACTCCGCCACCAGACGCTGTTCCACCTCCGCCGGATAGGACCAGACATCCATCGGCGGATTGGGATAGGGCAGTTTGGGAAAAACACCGCTGCGCATGGCCACCACCACCCGCCGCTGTGACTGGGGGTGAGGCGGTGGCGAGAGGGGGTGCAACAGGGGACGATAGTCGCTCCGGCCCTGTTGCCGCATCCTCTCCCAGGAGAGGGCTGGCAAAACAGCCGACCCCTGCCAGCGATCCCGGAGGCTGGGCACAGCCGCCGTCAGCACGGCAAAAATGCGGGTCAACCGCTCCTGTTTGTCTGCGGTCGTCGGCTGTGTCTTCAGCAGGCCCGTGAGGGTTGGCACCACGACCTGGTCAAAAAACAGGGCCTGCTGATCCGCAGGCAGCCGCTCTACCTGCTCCTGCAGGCTGACCAGGCCCCGCTGCTCCTCTGTTGGATTATTGAAAGAGAGGCCACCGGCACTGAGTGCCATGGAGATGGTGGGATTTTGAAAGCCTTTGTTGGCCAGCAGCATGGCCAGCAGATAGGCGGCGCGCAGCCGTCCGCCGGTCAGCAGCCGTGTCATTGTCCCGTACATTTCGTTGGGGTCGTGTTGTGGCAACTGCACAAATTCGATCAGTGCGGGAATATTGTCCTGGGCATCCAGGTGATAAACTGTTTTGAAAAAGTCCTGCACCGTGAGACTCCTGGTTGAAGCCTGAGCGTCCAGTCAGGCATAAATTGCCGTTATATTCCTGTTGGAGCTGCCATTGTTGCAGGGAGAGCGTGTGTCGTCACCGCCCCCCTGCAACCGGCAACACGATGCCTGTGATATAGGCTGCCTGCTCGGAGATCAACCATAGCACCGCCTGGGCCACCTCTTCCGGTTGTGCCACACGCCCCAGTGGAATGGTTGCAGCCGCCTGGGCCAGCTCCGCATCGCCCGCATCAGCCAGTGTGCCCGATGCCACAACGCCCGGGCTGACCGTATTGATGCGAATACCCTCCCGGGCCATTTCTCGGGCCAGGCCGATGGTAAAGGTGTTGATGGCCGCCTTGGAGGCTGCATAGGCTTCGATATGTCGGCCACCGAATGTCCCGGCCTGGGAGGATATATGCACAATCGCGCCCCCGGATCCTCCTTTGGAGCGGGCCATGCGGCCGATTGCCGCCTGTGTACACCAGAAGGGGCCCAGCAGATTGACATCGATGATGCGTCGAATCAGGGCAGGGTCCATCTCCATGAAGGGTTGTCGCACACCGGCCACCATCCCAGCGTTGTTGACCAGGGCTGTCAGCGGGGCCATTCCTCGCTGATCCAACTGTTGAAACAGTTGTTGCACCTCCTCTTCACGGCCCATGTCGGCCTGGATGACGCAGCCCTGGCCACCGGCTGTCACAATTTCTGCCAAAACCTGTTGTGCCTGGGGGGCACTGTCGCGGTGGTTGATGCAGACGGCATAGCCTTGCCGGGCCGCCAGTCGGGCGACCGCAGCCCCGATGCCCCGGCTGCCACCGGTCACAAGCAGGGTACCTTTTTCGCCATTCATCGATTCAGCCCCACACATACCAATGATCTTTTTTTAAATCTTTTCAAATTATTGCAGGGGTCCGGGGACCGTCACGGTCCCCGGTGGGGTGCAGGGGCAAAGCCCCTGCATGTAACGGGCGCGCTTTCACCGAAGCCCATTTGCGCAGCAAATGGGCGCAGCGCGCCCAAAACGCCCCGCAGGGGCACTCCTGGAGGGCGGCAGCCCGACCGAGAGCTGGCCAAATCAGGCATGGCTTGGAAAAAAACCGATCCTGGCCTTGTATCAAACAAAAAGCGCAGTACAATCAAAGCGCAATATAATCAAAGCGCAATATAATCAAAGCGCAATATAATCAAAGCGCAATATCCGAACGTTCTGCTTTCTTATCCAAACATTTTCCGTAACATAACCGTGCGCGTCGGGCTGCCGCCCTCCCAAGGTCGCCCCTGCGGGGCGGTTTTGGGCGCGTTGCGCCCATTTTCTGCGAAAATGGGCTTTGGGAAAACGCGCCCATTACATGCAAGGGCTTCGCCCCTGCACCCCACCAGGGGGATGATCCCCCTGGACCCGCAATCCGTTCAGATTTCTGCGAAAATTGGCTTTGGGAAAACGCGCCCGTTACATGCAAGGGCTTCGCCCCTGCACCCCACCAGGGGGATGATCCCCCTGGACCCGCAATCCGTTCAGAGGAGGATCAGAAAGGCCCTCCGTTCAGAGGAGGATCAGAAAGGCCCTCCGTTCAGAGGAGGATCAGAAAGGCCCCTTGAAAGCCTCCACCTCCTTGGCACTCACCCGCTCCGGGTTCCACTCCTGCCCATCCCCCCGCACCATGCCAAACGCCGCCTTTGAAATGGAAGCCGCATGGGGATAAAAATCCACCTCCAACGGCCGCGTGGTCGGACAGGGAGTCGGGGCAAAACCCAACCGCTTCACCTGCACAGGCCGACTCCCCTGCCACTGCTCGCTCACCTGCGCCACAATCTCGGCCGTCGCCCCACAGTTGGTCCAACTGTTGTCCACCACCAACAACCGCCCGGTTTTTTGCACCGAACGACAGATCGTCGCCATATCCAACGGAGCCAACGACACCGGATCAATCACCTCCGCCGCAATACCCACCTCCTCCGCCAACTGCCTGGCCGCACGACTGGCCTCCATCACCATGTGACCAATCGCCACCAGCGTAATATCATCACCCGACCGCAAAACACGCGCCTGCCCGAACGGCGTCTCATAAAGATGCTCCGGAACCGGCCCCTGCACGTTAAACAACATCCGATGCTCCATGATCAATACCGGATTGTTGTCCCGAATGGCCGCCACCATGCACCCCTTGGCATCATAAGGCAAACTCGGCGCAAAAACCTTGATCCCCGGCACATGCATGAAATAGGAGTGAAACGCCTGACTGTGCTGCGGCCCCTGCCCCCAACTGCGACCAACCACACCCCGCACCACCAAAGGCACCGGCATCGCCCCGGCAAACATGTAACAACTCTTGGCGGCAATGTTGACCAACTGGTTCATGCACAACAATAAAAAATCCATCCGCTGATGGGTGTTGATCGGCCGCAAACCCGCCAAAGCCGCCCCGATGGCCATGCCGGTCACCGCATCCTCGGAAAGCGGAGTGTCAAAACAACGGTCCGAACCAAACCGCTCCGCCAAACCCAGCGTCGTCCCATAAAAGCCAATGGGATCATCCACCCCCTGACCCAACACAAAAACAGTGGGATCCCTCTCCATCTCCTGGGCCATCGCCTCCTGAATGGCCCCGGCAAATGTCAAAGTCCGCTCGCCCCCATCATGCAAAGACATCTTGAAATAGCTCCTCCTGCTCGGGAAATGGGCTCTCTTCCGCATACTGAAAAGCCCGCTCGATCTCCTGCTCGACGGCAGTCTCAATCTGTTGGCGACTCTCCGGCTGCAGCCGGGCGGCCAACTGATCCACCGGATCGTTGGCCAACAGAGCCTGAATATCGGCACGGCTGCGGTATCCCATGTGCCAGTCATCCTTCGGCCCCACATGCTCTTTCAACCGGCAGGTCAATATTTCCAGAAAATAGGGGCCACCCTGGGGATCCCGCACCGCCGCCAGAGCCGTCCGGGCCGCCTCCCGCATCCGAAAAATATCGCCATCCTCCACCCGCGCCGAGGGAATACCATAACCGCTGATACGCTGCACAATGTCGGACTGGGCAGAACGGGCCGAAATGTGCGAGTGGATCGCATAGCCATTGTTTTCACAAACAAACAGAATCGGCACCCGCTTGAGAGCCGCAAAATTGAGGCTTTCGCTGAAAACCCCCTCCTCGGTGGAACCATCCCCCAGAAAACAGATGACCCGCTGCGGCTTGCCCTGCCGCTGCAACGCCCACGCATACCCCACCGCATGGGGAATGTGGGTGGCCACGATGGCAGTGGTCCCCATCATATGTACCTGCATGTCGATCAGGTGCATGGAGCCCCCCTTGCCACGGGCACAACCATCCACCTTGCCGTACAACTCCGCCACCATGGCCGGCAGATCCCCCCCCTTCGCCAAATAGAGGGCATGCCCGCGATAGGTTCCGAAAACCACATCCTCCGGCTCCAACAGATCACAAACCGCCACCGACGGAGCCTCCTGACCAATGGAGAGGTGAACCGGGCTTTTGATCTTGTCCGTCGGATAGAGCCGGGCCACCTCCTCCTCCACCCGACGAATGCGGTAAAGCGAGCGGTACAACCGTTCACACAAAGCGGAATCTGTAGTCTGTTCCATGTCTTTATCCAAAAGGTGACAAAAAAGGGTCCGTATCACTGTTCAACAGGTGGATGGGCACGCCACCATTGAATGGTCCTGGCAATCCCCTCCGCAAGAGAGGTCTTGGCCTTCCACCCCAACTCCCGCTCCGCCTTGCTGCAATCGAGCGATAACGAAGTTTTGATGGTGGGCTGGGAAAGGTCATGCTCGATGCGCAACGCCCGACCGGAGGCCTGAACAATGGCATGCACCAGATCCTTGATGGAGACCGCCTGACCAATGCCACAATTATAAAGGCCAAACGGGCTTGGCTGCCGTTCGATCGCCGCCTCCACAAAGTCCGCCAGATCATCCACATACAACAGATCCCGCGCCTCCTCCCCGGTACCCCAGACGGTGACACACCCCTCCCGGGCCGTCAAGACCTTGGTGATGGTGGCACCAAAAACATGGGACCGCTCCAGATCAAACTTGTCATGCGGACCATATATGTTGGAGTGGCGAATGGCGGTAAAACGGGTCTGGCCGATCTGCGAAAAAAATTCGCACATTTTTTCAATATACAACTTGGTGTTGGCCGCCCCGAAATAGCGGGGATGCAGCGGGGCGTTGGCATCAAAAGACTCCTCGGTCAACGGCTCCGCGCTGGATGGGTACATGATGCTGCAACTGAAAAAAATAACCTGCTTGAGCTGCCGCTCAAAGGCTGCCCGAAAAAGCAAAGAGTTCATGACCGCATTGTCGGTGACATGAATATACGGGCGCGTCACAATATCCCTGGAACCAGAGGTGGTGGCCGCCGCCTGGATGATCACATCCACCCCCTCCAGACAGCGCGCAACATCCCGGGAATCGGTCAAATCCGCCGCAACCCAACCCAGACCAGGATGGTCAAACGGGGGCCGCTTGTGATAAACCCCCACCACCTCCCAACCCGGATAACCCGCAAATCGCTCCACCAGATTGCGCCCGATAAAACCGGTTGCCCCGCAGACCAACACTTTCATCTCGCTTCCCTCTCCAACCGGCAGGCCGCAAGGGGACAGTACCGGCATGACAGTCCAGGTGAACCCACCCGGCACCCACAAACAACCCAATCGGGTCGGCACACACTACGCGCCGGAGCTGGCCCCAGGCCCATCATATCCTTGGTTGTACAGCAAAATTTTTTCAATGACAGCCTCCGGCAACGGACCCGCTGCCCCAGCCCGGCCATTCTGTTCGGCCTCCGCAGGGGTCATGATCCCGGGAATCACCACCGAGACATCCGGAAAAGAGAGAACAAAGCGTAATGCACTCTCCGCCGCCTGACCCGGTCCGGCCGCTGCCAGGGCCAGCACATGGTTGGCGGCCTCCACCCATCGCCTGATTTGCGGGCCGTTCCAACGGCACCGATGATCTCCCTCCGGGAAAACGGTCTCGGCGGTCATGGTGCCAGAAAGAAAACCGCTGCACAACGGCGTACGGGCGATCACTCCGGCACCCCCCTTGCGGGCCGCTGCAAACAACCCTCCGCTCACGGCCCGGGTGTCCAGCATGTTAAAATTGGCCTGCACCACTGGAAACCCCAATACCCGGATGGCCACCTCTGCGTCAGCCGGGGAGCTGGCCGACAGGCCGAAGGTACGGATCAGGCCCCGTTGGCGCAACCCTTGAAGACACTCCACAATCTCCGGTTGCTGTTCCAACAGGGCGATGGGCGGGCTGTGCAATTGCAATATATCGACATGATCAACCTGCAGCCGCTTCAAGCTGGCCATCAACGACTGTTCAATGGCGGCAGGGCTGTAGTCGGGGGCGGTGTCGTAGGAGCGATAACCCGCCTTGGTCGCCAGCACCACCTTGTCGCGCCGACCCCGAATGGCCTGGCCCACCAGCACTTCGCTGTGGCCCAACCCATAAAGGGGCGCGGTGTCGATCAGGCGATACCCCAACTCAATGGCCCGATCCAGCGCGGCCAGCGAGGTGGCGTCAGAGGTACTGCCATAGGAGATCTGCCCGGCCGTCCAGCCGCCGATACCCCAGGCCCCAAACCCCACCTCCGACACCGTGATGCCAGTGGTTCCCAACGAGCGCATGCGCATGGTTGCTTTTGTTCCCTCTCTCTCGCACTGATGTGACCGCTTGAATGCCAACAACCATGGCAGGAACGAAAAAATGGTTACCCGTCCAGAGGGGTGCTGCCGTAAAGATAGGCCCCTTTCTTGTTGCCCCACCAGACAATCTCACGACACCAGGTCTGAAAATGATCATAACTGCGACGGGCCCGCTCAATACGCAAACGGGTGGGTCGGGCCTCCAGAGGGAGCTGCAACCCCTTCAGAACGCCCTGATAATAGTCCATCATGTTATGATTCAATTCAATTTCCACATCGTCAACAACAAAGGGCTGATGCACCAGGGCCAGATTCAAGCGCAAGGCATCCGCCAACGCCGCGCCCAACCGTTCGTCACAACCCGCCTCCCGGGCCAAACGCTGCAACAATGCCCCGGACTCCTGGTAAAACTGTTCCAGTTTTTTTTCAGCGGTCAACTGGATAAAGATGTACTCATCGGTCGGCCAAAAAATATCCAACCACTCCGGGCTGTGGGTATATTCATAGCCGCCGGCCTGGATGGCCTTTGCCTCCGCGATAAAAAAGTCGCGCACCTGGGCCAGCAGGGGAAAATCCGCCCCATCGACCGCCATGAAACGCTCAAAAATATCCCGATAGGCCACCCCGCCCACCTCCCGCATCACAATGATCGGAATTTGCAAAATTTTGTCAAAATGCAGCAACGCCGTCATCCAGGCCACCGCGCGACAGCGACACCAGTCGGCACGGGACAAACTGTAGGTGGCCACCACCAACTCCTGCCTTTCGGGCACATCATCCTCCATCGACTCCAGATGGCCGTGAATATTGACCACCCCGGTCTCCACCGTCTCGATGGCAAACCGCGCCCGATAATCGGCATGGCCCATCTCCGCGTTTGGCACGACCACACAGTTGCCAAACTGAATGCGGTTGTGCTGACCCGATACCAGCAACTGGTCGATACCGGCCACAAAGGAGTCATAGGTCTCCCCCGGCAACCCCAGAATCATGTCGCTGAAGGTCTCCACCCCGGCGCGGGCAAAACGGTGTTGCAGCTCCAGGTAGACATCCAGCGAGATATTGTCGCGGCGAATATTTTTCAGCACCTCCAGCGAGAGACTCTGAACCGAGAGGGCCACCCCCTTGTTCAAGCCGGCATCGGAGAGTATTTTCTGGGTCAGAAAGGCCCGTTCGGTGGCATTTTTGGTATTCTGCACCGAAAAGCCCTGGGGGAAACCGGTGCGGGCCCGATTGTCCGCCACATGGCGCACAATATCGAGATCCCGGGACAAAATGCCAAAATTGGCATCGCATACAAACACATACCCAATCTTGTTATCGGAAAACCAGTCGGCCTCCCGCAACAACCGGTCAATACTGAAACGGGCAACCTTGGCTGAGGTGGCAGAGCCCCAGTCACAAAAACTGCAACTGAAGGGACAGCCCCGATTGGTCTCCCACAGGCCGATCCAGTTTTCCGTTGGATTGTTGCGGATCAAGGTGTCCAGAACCCCATTCAGAAAGGGGGATGGAATCTCATCCAGATCCCGGATACGGTCACCATTGGGGTTGCGATGGAAAACTCCATCCACGCCAATCCAGCTCACACCGGGAATGGCCACCGGATCAACGGCGGGAAAGGCCTCCAGGTAGCGCAGGAAGGAGCGTTCCGACTCGTTGTGAAAGGCGAGATCAATCTGCGGATTGGCCCGCAAAAACGGCTCACAATGGTCCGGCACCTCCGGGCCACCGATGATAATGCGTATCTCAGGCCGCAACGCCTTCAACCGTCGCGCCGCCTCCAGGGAGATGCGGATGTTCCAGGCGTAGGCACTGAACCCCACCAGATCGGCCTCCCGGATGCGGTCGACAATGACATGGATGGGCATGCGTTTGTAGATCGGCTCCAGGAAACGGACCCTGGCCGGATCGCTGGCGTGTTGCTGGAAGTAGGATTGCAAGCAGGCCACCGAATAGGGCAGATAGTTCTGCCCCGAAAAGCTGTTGTTGATCTGCACAAGGGCGATGGTAGCGGGGAGACCCGACATCCGACTTACTCCGCAGCGATGGAAACGCCCCCCATCCTGGTGGGGCAACAAGCAGTGCAGCGAGACGCCTTATCTCGATTCGACACCACACACAAAGCATGAACGACAAGCCCGGCGGTCAACCAAAACTTTACCTCCATGGCGACCGTCAGGGAGGTGTGACCTTCCCCCGGGTACAGAGACAAAAAAGACGCAGTCCTACCGGGTCAGAAACAGCCCGCCCGACTGTACCCGCTCACGCCAGTAGGCCAACAGATCCCCCATGGTCTGCTCAAAGCTGATCTCCGGTTTCCAGCCCGAATGGCGGCTGAACTTTTCGGTATTGGGTATTTGCAAATCCGCATCGATGGGGCGCAACCGCTCCGGGTCCACCTCTATCCGAATGCGGTCACGGGCGGGAGAGAGGGAGAGCAGATGGTTCAGCATCTCCCGGATGGTGCAATGGAAGGCCCCGCCAATGTTGTAATACTCTCCCGGGATGGGATTGACCGTCACCAGCATATAATAGGCCCGCACCGCATCCCGCACATCCGCCCAGGTACGCATGGAGTCCAGGTTGCCAACCCGCAGGACGGGCGGGATCCGCTCCGCCTCGATCATGGCAATCTGTTTGGCAAAGGTGGATTCGGCAAACACATCCCCACGCCGTGGGCCGGTATGGGTGAACATGCGGGTGGTCATCACCTTTTGTCCATAGGCTTCGGCATGATAGCGTCCCAGCAGGTCGGTACCCACCTTGGAGATGGCATAGGGGGAGGCGGGATGAAAAGAGCACTCCTCATCAATCGGCAGCTTTTCCATGGGCACGCGCCCGAACACCTCCGACGAAGCGCAGACATGGATCACCGGATCGATGCCGGGACACAGGCGTAACACCTCCAACAGGCGGGAGGTGCCGTTGATATTGGTATCCAGGGTATCATCGGGCGAGTTGAAACTGGTTTTGGGATAGCTCTGGGCCGCCAGATGAAACACATAGTCGGGTTTGACCGCATGCACCACATGCTGCAGGGAGAGATAGTCCCGCAAATCGGCATAATGCTGGAACACCCGATCCCCTGCATTGATGCGGGGCAGCAGGTGGGCCACATTATCCAGCATGCTGCGCCAGCGGCACAAACCGTGTATCTCCCAATCGGTATGTTCCAGCAAAAAATCTGCCAGATGGGAGCCGACCATGCCTGTTATTCCGGTAATCAATGCACGCATATTTGTGCCTCCTTTCTGTTTGCTGTCTAGCAAAATTGCGGTGTTTTATGGAGAGATGCCCCATAGAGATCGATCTGTTGCAGGCAGACGGTGCGCATATCCTGGCCGCTCCGATAGGCCTTTGTCCATGCAACGATGGATTCAATCACCTGTTCCAACCTCCAGCGGGGGGTCCAGCCCAGCTCGGCGCGGGCCTTGGAACATTCCAACTTCAGGTAGGCGGCCTCATGGGGTTGGGAGGGGTCCACCTCCAGCCGATAGCGAGCCTCCGGGCCCCAGAGGGCACACAGACGGCTGACAATGGATTCGACCGGCCGGGCATCTTCATCCCATGGGCCAAAGTTCCAGCCGGTTGCCAGGGGGGTGCCCCGTTCAACCAGTTGTTCTGCCAGCAACAGATAACCCAGCAGCGGTTCCAGCACATGTTGCCAGGGCCGGATGGCGTGGGGGTTGCGCACCACGATGGCCCGCCCGTCGAGCAGGGCCCGGACACAGTCGGGGATCAGCCGGTCCACCGCCCAGTCGCCGCCGCCGATCACATTGCCGGCCCGGGCAGAGGCCAGGGCAATGGCCGGTTGCGCATCGGACCGGGCATGAAAAAAAGAGTTGCGGTAGGCAGCGGTGACCAGTTCGGAGCAGGCTTTGCTGCTGGAGTAGGGGTCATGACCGCCCAGGGGTTCATTTTCCCGATAGCCCCAGTGCCACTCCCGATTTTCGTAACATTTATCGGTGGTGATATTGACAATGGCCTGTACCGAGGGGCAGCGGCGGGCCGCTTCCAGCAGGTGAACGGTGCCCATGACGTTGGTGGCGTAGGTTGCAACCGGCTGTTGGTAGGAGGCCCGCACCAGCGGCTGGGCGGCCATATGAAACACAATATCGGGCCTGGCCTGCTGCATGACCGTTTGCAGTGTTTCAGCGTCCCGGATGTCGGCAATGGTGGAATCGACCCATTGATCCAGCCGGCAGAGTTGAAAAAGGCTGGGGTCGGTTGGTGGTTCCAGGGCATACCCTTTCACTTCCGCGCCCAGGGTGTGCAGCCAGAGGGAGAGCCAGGAGCCCTTGAAGCCGGTATGTCCCGTCAAAAACACGCGCCGTCCACGCCAAAAGTCAGGGGTTATCGTCCTGTTTTCCACTCTCTTCCCTTCTCCTCTTAAATCTTTTCAAGCAATGGCAGGGGTCTGGGAACCGTCACGCCCCCCAGACCCCTGCCATTGTTCAGAAGCACAGGAACGGAAGGAAGCCATCGCCTGATCAGGCGGGTTGACCCGATCCGTTCATCGTCTCAAACAAAAAATGGTCCAAACGACCGCCGGTAAACAGATGCCCCACCACCCCGGCCGCCGCCGCCGCCGCCAGATCGGAAGGCTTGTCCCCGATCAACAGACTGCCGGAACGATCAATCTCCCATTCTGACATAGCCTGTTCCAGCAGGCCAGGATTGGGCTTTCGACAGGAACACTCCACCCGCAACGCCCCCAGCCCTGCCGTGGGATGGTGCGGACAGTGGTAAACGGCATCCACATGGGCCCCCAGACTCGCCAACTCAAGCTCCATCCAGGCGGTCAACCGCTGAAACGCCGCCTCATCATAATAACCACGGGCGATGCCAGCCTGATTGGTAACGATAATAACCAGATAGCCCTGCTCGTTACACCAACGGATCGCCTGAGGGGCCCCCGCCACCCACTCAAAACGGTCCGGGGTATGCACATAGCCATGGTCAATATTGATCACACCATCCCGATCAAAAAAGCAGGCCCTGCGGCGTTGCCAATGGGTCAAATCCTGATCCGCCCGGGCATAATCCACGGGGATACCCATATCGATAAAATATCCCCTGTACGGCCTGCCAAACAGTCGCCGCTCCTGCACCAGGCGGGGAAACAGCTCCCGCTCCAACGAAGAGACCCCCGCCGGCAGAGACTCCAACAACCGGCGATCCATCCAGGCAATCCCCGCATTGATCAGACCCGGGTGCGGATCAGCCTCTTTTTCCCGAAACGCCACCACCTCTGTGCCGTGGATCTCCACCCGTCCGTAACGGGCCGCATCAGGCACTGCGCGCAAAGCCAGGGTCGCACTCGCCCACTCCGGATCGGTGGCGGCCAGGGGCAGATCCAGATAATTTATATCAAACAGGGAATCACCATTCAGCAAAAAAAAATGCTCCTGCAACTCCGCCGCCAGGAAGAGCAAGGCTCCCCCCGTCCCCAGGGGCTCCGGTTCAATGAAAGCGCGAACAGTCCGTTTGCGGTTCTGGTTGCTGTTGAAATGGTCAACAATCTGCTCCCCCAGATAACCACAGGACAGGACAATATCCCGGATGCCGTGGCGGGACAAATTCCAGACCAGATGTTCCAAAAAGGGACGACCGCCAACGGGCAGCAGGGGCTTGGGTACCTGCCTGGTCAATGCCCCCAGTCGGGTTCCTGCCCCACCAGCGAGAATGACAGCCTGTTTTGTCGGATACATGATACCACCGTGAAATTTTGTTGCTGACCCTGCGCAAATGCCCCGTACCATCGGAACAGCTTCCAGGAGTGGGATGCGTGAATCCTGACCAAAAGTCAACAAAAAATGTGGAAACCGGCCTGATGATGCAGGAATTGACCGTTTTTCCAGACCGGACGCGGCCCTGGCACCGGACAGGATCGGCCACTGCATAAATCCCCTTGCATGACCAATAAGGAGAGACTACCCTCGAGAAAAACGTGATGTGGGGGCTGTCATGGGCACCATGGGCTGGTGTCGATACCGCCGGTGTCGCCAGCTAATGACCGGAGCGGGCACAATGAATGCAATCGAAAACTGTTTTTTGCAATCCTCTGACCCGGCCCGTTTCGCCCAGGGATATTGTGACTATTTGGGTCGTCTGTTCAACCAACTGGATTATGACCGAATCGGTGCCTTCCTGGATGCCCTGTTGCAGGCACGGGAGCGACAGGCCCGCATTTTTTTTATCGGCAATGGGGGCAGTGCGGCCACCGCCAGCCACTTTGCCAACGATATTGCCATCGGTTCCCGCAGTCGTCGCAAGCCCTTTCGGGCCGTCAGCCTGTGCGACAACGTGGCCATGCTCACCGCCCTTGCCAACGATTTTGGCTATGATCAAATCTTTGTCCGCCAACTGGAAAACCAGATGGTTGCCGGGGATATGGTTGTTGCGCTCTCGGCCTCCGGCAACTCTGCCAATGTTGTGCGCGCCATCGAATACGCCAATGCACACGAGGCGTTCACGGTGGGATTGACGGGATTTGATGGCGGACACCTGCAGCGATTGGTCCATTTGAATGTGCATGTACCGTCCAATCCAGGTGAATATGGTCCGGTGGAAGATATTCACATGATACTGGATCATCTGGTCGGGGCTTTTTTGATGCAGCGGGTTCAGGCCGAGGAGAGGGAGAGTGCTGCCCAGGCGTCGGGGCAGTGCGCATGACGACCCATCCGCATATCCTGCACGGCACCTTACCCTTGCAATCATTTCATTATCAATAGGATAAATGGTCTGCATGAACAACCACCCTTCTTCTGCCCCCATTCTGCTCAGTATCTGCATTCCCACCTACAATCGCCAGCGGCAACTTGCCCATGCCCTGGAAAGTTTGCGCTGGACTCTGGATGTGGGATTTCCGGTTGAAATCACGGTCTCCAATAATGCCTCCACCGATGAAACAGAGCGGGTTGCGCTGGAGAAGGGTGCCCTCTTTCCCCACTTTCGCTATGCTCGCCAGCACCGCACGGTGGAGGCTGACATCAATATTATCGCCGCCATGCGGTTGGCATCCGGCAAATATTGCATCTGGATGGCCGATGATGATTATCTCATTCCGGCTAGTTTGTTGGCAGAAATAGAGTATCTGAACCAGCATGAGGATATTATTGTCAGCCATGCCTCGCCACAAATGTGGAATGATGTCACCCAGACAGAGTGTGGTTTGGTCTATCCGTTGGAGGAGGCTGTCGAATTTTCCCGCATTCAGAGTGCGGAGCTGTTTAATTTTATCTTTGCCAAACGGGTGTTTCCCGAATGGGGTCTCTACCGCACCGAGCAGTACATGAAGGTGTTGTTTGAGCCCCATGCCCTCTATTTTCCGTTTGTCTGGACCTTTCGGGCTTTGGCCTATGGCCGGGTTCGTTTTCACACCACCCCCAACTATCGGGTGGTTCTTCACAATGCGTTAAAGCATCAGGATCTCAACCAGGAAAATCAGGGGTTGGTGCAGGTCAAGACCTTCATGGACAAGTATCGGGGCGGGATGGAGTTTGCCGCCTCCATGGCGTTGTGTGCGGCCGGTTTGGCTGAATTCAATCCAGACAACAGGAATGTTGTCCTGGACATGATCAATGATTTTGTGGTTGGTCGCATCAGTGTGGCCGCCCGTATTGCCCAGCATCATGGCAATTTTATTGCGGCTTCCGAATTTTTGCGGCGGCAGTTGTTGTGGGCAAAAACGGAGGCGGACCGGGCGATGATTCGCCAGTTGGAGGAAGAGGTGGTGGCCGGGGCGGCTGTGCAGGCGGTTGGGGAGTTGTTTGGGATTACGGCCGGGGCCAAGCGTCTTGTGTTGTGTGAAATGGCTGATCCGACGGGGATCCAGTTCCGTTTTCATCAGCTTGCGCCCAACGTTCCCACGGCGATTTGTTCTGTTTCCGTTGCGTTGTGTGAAACGGATCGGCAGGATTGTCTTTATCTCACGGAGCAGGAGGCGGTACGGCAAGCCTTGCGCGCAAGCGGTGTGCCCATCGGTAAAATTGTCTTGTATTCCGAAGCGGTGGCCATGTTCCGCATCACGGCCTGACGCGCATCCGCAACACTGACCCTTGCAATTTGCTTTTAAACAATTGCAGGGGCCTGGGGACCGTCACGGTCCCCAGTGGGGTGCAGGGGCAAAGCCCCTGCATGTAACGGGCGCGCTTTCCCAAAAGCCCATTTGCGCAGCAAATGGGCGCAGCGCGCCCAAAACGCCCCGCAGGGGCACTCCTGGAGGGCGGCAGCCCGACCGAGAGCGGGCCAAATGGGGTATGGCTTGGAGAAAAAACACTCCTGGCCTTGTGTCAAACAAAAATCTGCATATCCACAAGTTCTGGTCTCTTATCCAAACATTTTCCATAACATAACCGTGCGAGTCGGGCTGCCGCCCTCCCAAGGTCGCCCCTGCGGGGCGGTTTTGTGCGCGTTGCGCAAATTTTCTGCGAAAATTTGCTTTGGGAAAACGCGCAGTGCATGCAGGGGCTTTGCCCCTGCACCCCACCGGGGACCGTGACGGTCCCCGGACCCCTGCAATCGTTTAAAATTTGTGCGCGTTGCGCAAATTTTCTGCGAAAATTTGCTTTGGGAAAACGCGCAGTGCATGCAGGGGCTTTGCCCCTGCACCCCACCGGGGACCGTGACGGTCCCCGGACCCCTGCAATCGTTTAGAAGCACACTGCAACTATTTGGATTCCGCCAACATCTGGGCAAACCCCGCCGCCAGCGGGATGGCCGGTTGCCAGCCTGGGAGGGGCTGGCCCATGCGCCACGTCTGCATCACCTCCCTGGGTCGGTAGGGCCGCTCACCCCATTGGATGGGCAATCGCCGCCCTGCCGCCTGCTCAAACAGATGCACCAACGCCTTGAGCGACAGCGGCGCACCGGACGAAAGGGCAAAACACTCATGCCCCTGCCCCACCCCACTCAACAACCGGTCGGCCGCAATCCCAAAGGCACGCACCACATCGTCAATATGCACCATGTCAATCTCCTGCTCACCCGGTGACATGGCCAACGGCGCACCCTCGCTGGCCAAATGCATCAGCAGATGGAGCAATTTTTTTCGCGGATCCTGGGGACCATAGGTGTCAGACAGTTTCAGAGTGATCACCCGCAACGCATCGGTCGCCACATAATAGGCCAAAATGGCCTCAAAAGCCTGCTTGGTGGCCGCATAGAGATTGACCGGTTCACAGGAACGGTTTTCATAGTGTTGCCAAAAGGTGCCGGTATTCACCAGATAACGCACCCCCTGCCGGGCCATGGCATCGGCCAGTTGGCTGGCAAACAGCAGGTTGCTGTTGATCAAGGGGGTCACATCCGCCGCCTGATGCTGCGCCAGAAAGAGAGAGGCCAAATGAAATACCACCGTCGGCTTGACCCTCTGCATGATGGCCTCCATCCCCGCCATGCTGCCATCATGGGTGTGCTGCGTCAGGTGGGGCAAAATAGCCTCAACCGCTGCCAA
This sequence comes from Magnetococcales bacterium HCHbin5, assembly GCA_002753505.1. Lineage (GTDB taxonomy): Bacteria > Pseudomonadota > Magnetococcia > Magnetococcales > Magnetaquicoccaceae > Magnetaquicoccus. Next base: position 18,162 of record PEAG01000039.1, read on the forward strand.
CGACGATCCGCCGCGCACAATGCCATGCAAAACCCACCCCTCTGCAATCAGATGGCGGGCCAACCGGGAACCGACAAAACCGGTCATACCCGTCATTAATGCCACTTTTTCTTGCATGATGTGTACACTCACTCAACGGCTGCACGATAACGGAAAGGGGTTTGATAGGCCTGCAAGGTGGGAAAGCCCAGATCACGCGCCGACAGAATCGGCTGCGTCTCCGGCCAGGGGATCCCGGCTGAACTCCAGAGAATGCCGGCATCGTGCAACGGGGCATGGACACTGCTCACCTTGTAAACCAGAGTGGCCCGGTCGCTGGTGACACAAAAACCGTGGGCCAGACCGGCGGGCAGATAGACCGCGTTGCCGCGTTGTGCCGTCAGGGTGAAGGTTGCAAACTGGCCATAGGTTGGCGAGCCCGCCCGCAAGTCAACCACCACATCAAAAGCCTCGCCCACCATGCAGTAGACCAGTTTGACATGATCCATGGGCGGGGTTTGGAAGTGCAACCCCCGCAGCACCCCCCGCACCGACTCCGAGTAATACTCCTCAGCCAGATCCAGCTGCAACCCGTGTTCTGCAAAGACATCCCGTTGGAATATCTTGACAAATCGACCCCGCTGGTCTTCGTGAATGGTTGGGAAAATTTCATAACAACCGGAAATGTGGCTTGATCGAATATCCACGGAAACTCCAATATGCGCCAACATAATGACCACGCCCATGCTTTTTATAATCTTTTCAAACTATTGCAGGGGCCTGGGGACCGTCACGGTCCCCAGTGGGGTGCAGGGGCAAAGCCCCATATGCGCCAACACAATGACCACGCCCATGCTTTTCTAATCTTTTCAAACTATTGCAGGGGCCTGGGGACCGTCACGGTCCCCAGTGGGGTGCAGGGGCAAAGCCCCTGCATGCAAGGGCGCGCCTTCCCAAAAGCCCATTTGCGCAGCAAATGGGCGCAGCGCGCCCAAAACGCCCCGCAGGGGCACTCCTGGAGGGCGGCAGCCCGACCGAGAGCTGGCCAAATGGGGCATGGCTTGGGGAAAAAACCATTCCTGGCCTTGTATCAGAAAAAAACCTGAATATCCGAACCTTCTGGTTTCTTATCCAGGCATTGTCCATAACATAACCGTGCGAGTCGGGCTGCCGCCCTCCCAAGGTCGCCCCTTCGGGGCGGTTTTGTGCGCGTTGCGCAAATTTTCTGCGAAAATTTGCTTTGGAAAAACGCGCAATTCAGCAGGGGCTCCGCCCCTGCACCCCGCCGGGGACCGTGACGGTCCCCGGACCCCTGCACTTGTTTAAAAGAACGACAGCCGGGGAGCGTGACGCTCCCCGGACCCCTGCACTTGTTTACTGGAAAAAGCCTTTCAAACAGGCAACCATATAGGCCAGCTTCTGTTCCGTCATACCCGGATAGAGACCCACCCAAAAAGTATTGTGCATGATCTGATCGGTACAGGCCAGATCCCCCACCACCCGATAACCCTGACCGGTCCGACGCATCTCATCAAAACAGGGATGCTTGAGCAGATTGCCGGCAAACAACATCCGGGTCTGTATCTTTTTGGCCTCCAAATGGGCAACGATCTGATCCCGTGTAAACCCGGCCCCCTCACGCACCGTCAACAAAAACCCAAACCAGGAGGGATCCGCATCGGCCGTCGGCTCCGGCAAAATCAACCGGTCGGCCAGATCAGCCAACTCCGTCGTCAAATAATGCCAATTCTGCTGCCGCGCCCTGGTAAAAGCAGGCAACTTGGCCAGTTGGGCACAACCAATAGCCGCCTGCATCTCCGTGGCCTTCAGATTGTAACCAAAATGCGCATACACATATTTATGGTCATACCCCATGGGCAACGCCCCGAACTGCTGGCTGAACCGCTTTTTGCAGGTATTATCCCGCCCGGAGGGACACCAGCAATCCCGCCCCCAATCCCGAAACGACTCCAGCAACCGCCCCAACAGCGCATCCTGGGTGTAAACAGCCCCCCCCTCCCCCATGGTCATATGATGGGGCGGATAAAAACTGGAAGTCCCAATATCACCAACCGTGCCCGTATAGTGCCAACGCCCCTCCCAGAAATAGCGGGAACCCAAAGCGTCACAGTTGTCCTCGATCAGCCATAAATTATGCCGACGGCAAAACGCCTTGACCTGCGCCAGATCAAACGGATTGCCAAGGGTATGGGCCAGCATGACCGCCTTGGTCCTGGGAGACAACGCCTCCGCCAACAAAGCGCAATCCACATTGTAAGTCGGCAACGTCACATCGACAAAAACCGGCACCGCCCCATACTGCACGATGGGCGCAACCGTGGTGGGAAAAGCCGCCGCCACCGTGATCACCTCATCCCCCGGCAAAATGCGCCGCTCCCCCAACTTGGGCGAAGTGAGTGCCATGAAAGCCAACAGATTGGCCGAAGAGCCGGAATTGACCAGTGCCGCACGGCGCACCCCCAAAAATTGGGCCAATTCACGCTCAAAACTCTCCGCATAACGACCAGCCGTCAGCCAGAAATCCAACGCGCTCTCCACCAGCAGCAACATCTCCTGCGCATCGAACACCCGACCGGCATAACCGATCCGGTCCTGCTCCGGCGTAAAAGGTGCCGTCATGGCTGGTTCATGGATGGCACTATAAAAGGCCCGGGTGGTCAACCGGCTCCACTTTCTGAGCATCTCTTCTGTTTTGGCAGCATTCAGACAGCCCACACCCGCCTGAACAAACGCCGACCGATGCACCGTCAGCAGGCGGTCCATGCGAAGCTGCCCCGCCTGTGCAAGGGCTCCCCAGGCCAACGCCTCCGGAGCCACAACCACCCCATAATCATCCGCTACCGCGGGGTCCGTGACACTGTCCAGGAGGGCAATAATATACTCATCCGGTTGACCGGCCTGGGCGACAATGATGGCGGGCACGGCGGCCGCAACGACCGCTGCCGTGGTAGAAGATGTGAGCAGAACCAGCTCACCGCTGCGATTGTTGGCTGCCAAGGTGTTTTTTCCCTAATCTGTTTTGTGTAACCCGCTTCCTGGTGGAGCAACCATCCCGACTCGACAGGTTGCGCTCCAACATCTGCTCAATAGACCCCCACTGTCTCTGGCAGCACCAAACGATGATTGGACAGATGACTCTTGACCATCAAAGGAGAAACGCCAAAATAGGTTCCCGCTTCCACAATACGATCCTCATCGGTAAAATCGCCATCCAGGAAAGACTTTACGGCATCGATAGGCGCAAGAAACTCGGCAGCAAAAGCGCGTTGCACTTTTTGTCGAGCCGTTTTTGTGTTGGTCACTGGCAACCATCGGTCCCCACCCGGGGCTGAAAAATGGTCCCCCAACCAGCGAGCCAGATTGAACCGTCGCCCAGATAAGCTTTTGTGGCGAAACAGCAAACTGACTTGGCTCCCCCCAACCTCCCGAATAGCCAAACTCCATGGTATCCTCGCCGTTGGCGCATGATCGGCTGTCAGGTCCTCCACCTTCAAACCAAACAGATCACACAGGTGCCGATCCTTGATTGGCTCCATCCCGTTGCCCAAAACGGCGCGCATCTTTCGTGCCAAAGTTCTGCCCCGCTCCCAAGGTTCACAATGCGGCCGATCTGGCCAATCAGCCATGCGCAGCCCTTGGAGAGCGGAAAAATCACCCATAATGCCCTCGGAATCCATACGCTCTCTGATATTATTCAGGATCAAAGATGCATCCAGACCAGCGCAAGCCGCCGCAACCTCCACCATCGCGGACTCCCCTGCACCCTTTGACAACTGCAAAAAGTTCTCGATGTATGCAGGTGCGTCATCAGGATCCAACCCCAGAACGGCTTCCAGCTTGCGATAAGAAGCGAACTGTGAATGGCTGCGTTCCATGCTGACTTCCCGCCAGAGGGTGTGCAACTCCGTATTTTGGATCCCTATGATATCCAGACGGGCCAAAACCGTCTGGATGAACGACTCCACACTCTCCGCAAACAGACCAACAGGTATGGATTCACGACAACCGGTCAAATATCGAACAGGTTCGTTGCTGTCTTCAGCAGAAGGCGTACAAACAACGGTGATCGTTTCACCGTCCGATTCAAACCGCAGGTGAGGCCATAAAAATCCGTGACCTGCCCCGCGCATCTCATGTGACAGACACCAGTCAACGCCCGGCGTTGTCTCCGGGGTCGGCTCCCAACAGAGCCGCCACCATGAAGAGGCAAACCAGACCGCCAGGGGATAACAGGAGACCAATACCGTGTCACGCACCGATCTGGCCCTGTCATCATCCACCCGCGTCGCCAACCGATTCTGAATGCGGATTCGCAAGAAGCCGGAGGTCTGTCGGATCTCCTCCGGACCGTGTTCTGCAGGTGACCATTGTTCAGGCGCAAGTATGAAGGACTCGTTCATGATTCCTGCCACCGGTCGAGCACCTCTTGTCGAAAAGGATCCCTCTCCGGCATGGGGTATCCGTGGTATGTGCCCAGTCCGGCATTCTCCAACTGGGCTTCCAACGGCACCCCCTGCGCGTTGACAGCCCAAACATTCTGGGGCCACTCACCCTTTTCCTGGACGCTGACCAAACCCCTCCGTATCCCGGCTTGAAGAAGCTCTGCCTCCTCACTCCGGGTAAAGATTCCTGCGTCATCACACAACGCTTTGTCGGGTCTCAAGCTGTTTGGTGGTGTCAAACCAAAATTGCCCGGATTCCGTTTATGCTCCGGGTTGCCACCATAACCACTACGCTCAGCCAACCTGTTGAGACGTTGCCTCTCCCCGTCATCCTGGGGAGGTGGACGCATTCTCCTTTTGGGGTTAAGGGATTTTCGCTCCAATCTCATCACACGGATCCTATCGCGCACACAGTGCGAACGGTATGAAACAGCCACCACAGGTCGATGTTGTTCAACGCGATTGTCAAAATTGCCCGGCATACACAAAAAAAGCGGTGGCGGAACATTTCCCCTGTCAGCCCCAATCCCGGGGCGATGATCTCTCGCGGGCTGCCCTACCAGGTTTTCCAAGGTGCCTTGTTGGAGTCCCAGAGGGCGTTCAACACCTCTTTGTCGCGCAGTGAGTCCATCGGGTGCCAAAAGTCATGATGATGATAGGCGGAGAGCTCCCCCCCGCGCGCCAACTGCTCCAGGGCATCCCGCTCCCAGATGCTGCTGTCCCCCTCGATATAGTCGATCACCTTGGGCGACAGGACAAAAAAACCGCCGTTGATCCAACGCCCATCCCCCTTTGGCTTTTCTTCAAAGGAGAGCACCTTGTTGCCGGCCATGTTCAAGGCCCCGAAACGCCCCATGGGCTGAACCGCCGTCATGGTGGCCAGGGTGCCGGACTGGCGATGAAAATCCAGCAACTGCGGGATATTGACGTTGCCCAAACCATCACCGTAGGTAAAACAGAAAGCCTCCTCGTCCGCCACATAACTGCGGACCCGCTTGAGCCGGCCACCGGTCTGCGTCTTCTCTCCCGTACTGACCAGGGTGACACGCCAAGGCTCCGCCAGACAGCGGTGAACCTCCATGCTGTTACTGGTCATGTCAAAGGTGACATCGGAACAGTGGAGAAAATAGTTGGAAAAAAACTCCTTGATCATGTAGCCCTTGTAGCCGCAACAGATCACGAACTCATTCAAACCAAAGGAGGAATAAATTTTCATGATGTGCCACAGGATGGGCATGCCGCCAATCTCCACCAGGGGCTTGGGGCGGAAAGCTGTCTCCTCGCCGATGCGTGTACCCAAGCCGCCAGCCAGAATGATTACCTTCACGAGCCGATACCTGTCAGAATGAGAGCGCGGGAGAAAAACCAGACAACGAAGCAAAAAAACGGGGAATGACGGTTCCGAAACAGGATAATCCAAAGAAAGGACCGGGTTACTCTTAGTGGCGGAGGAGCAGGGATTCGAACCCTGGGTGGGGTTTCCCCCACAACGATTTTCGAGACCGTCCCGTTCGACCGCTCCGGAACTCCTCCGTCTAAGAGTTTGTCATCCTTTCTTACCGCCCATACTAACCACTATCGCGCCAATAAGCAATGGCTGCTCTCACCCACCGGCAACAGTTTTTTTGAACGCTCCGCCAACCCCACCGCCAGCAGCCGGCGTCAAGCTGCTGGCGGTGGCCTGACAAGGTTGGCGGCGCATGGCCGCAGCAGAACCGCTGTTGCCACAAACAGATTCACAAAAAATCATTAATATTTTCAATTATTTCATCTGTAACCTGCGTTCTGGCAGGGGGCGGGGATACCCGGCGGGAGCCGAAAATTGTTGGCATCCCTGTGCCTGGTTTGGCGGCATGGATTGTGCTTTGCGACAGGAGAGCCCTGTTGGCAACCCATCGTCTGCGCCACGGACAATCAATGGCAAGTCAGTGCGAATACCCCCTTGCTTGCGTGGATCGTGCCGGACGAGACATTCACACCTATCGCTCAACAAGAGTATTGCATGAACATAAAACCCGTTACCTTGGTGGTGTTGGATGGCTGGGGTGTCAGTGCGGAACAGAACCACAACGCCATCCACCACGCCGCCACCCCCAACTTTGACCGCTGGTGGAACAGCTATCCTCACGCCCTGGTGCAGACCAGCGCGGGGGATGTGGGATTGCCGGACGGACAGATGGGCAACTCGGAGGTTGGGCATACCAATCTGGGCGCAGGACGCATCGTCTACCAGGATTTGACCCGCATCAACAAGGCCATCTGGGACGGCAGCTTTGCCAGCAACCCCGCCCTGGAAGAGACCATTGGCCGGGCAGTGGCACAAAACGGCGCGGTTCACCTTTACGGGCTCCTCTCCCCCGGCGGGGTCCACTCCCACAGCGAACATTTGCTGGCCGCCGTCCTGGCCGCCCACGATTGCCAGGTCGAGCAGATTTATGTCCATGCCATCCTGGACGGGCGGGATACCCCGCCCCGCTCGGCGATGGAATATCTGCAAGCCTTTCAAAGCGGACTGAAGCGGATCGGAGCCGGGCGTATCGTCAGCCTCTGCGGTCGCTATTATGGCATGGATCGGGATAACCGCTGGGACCGGGTCAAACGGGCCTACGAAATGTTGACCCTGGGCATCGGCCATCGGGCCACCGATCCGCTCCAGGCTCTGCAGGATGCCTACGATCGGGGTGAGAACGACGAGTTTGTTCAACCCACCCTCATTGTGCCCGACACGCAGAGTGTGACCACGTTGAAAGATGGGGACAGTCTGTTGATGCTCAATTTTCGCGCCGACCGGACGCGGGAGATTTGCCACGCCCTGCTGGACCCGGCCGAAGGCCCCCAGGCCTTTCAAGGTTTTACCCGCCGCGTACAACCCAAACTGGCTGGCCTGTTGACCATGACCCAGTACGATACCAGCCTGCAACCGGTGGCGGTGGCCTTTCCACCGGAACCCCTCACCCATATCCTGGGGGAGCTTCTTGCCGAGGCCGGTCTGCGGCAGCTGCGCGCCGCCGAGACGGAAAAGTATGCCCATGTCACCTATTTTTTCAATGGAGGCCGGGAAGAGTCCTTTGTCGGTGAGGAGCGGCTGCTGGTCCCCTCGCCCAAGGTGGCCACCTATGATCTGCAACCGGAAATGTCCGCCGTCACCTTGACCGATCAGGTGATCGAACGGCTCTCCCAGGGTCATCTTGATTTTATTGTCGTCAACTATGCCAACCCGGACATGGTGGGGCACACCGGCCAGTTTGAAGCGACCGTACGGGCCATCGAGTGCGTTGACCACTGCCTGGGACGACTGGCAGAAGCCGTGTTGGCCGCGGGGGGAGAGTTGTTGATCACCGCCGACCATGGCAATGCCGATTGCATGTTGACCCCTGGCACGCAGCAGCCCCATACCGCCCACACCAACAGCCCGGCTCCCCTGCTCTACCTGGGACGGGCCGCCACGCTGCAGGATGGCCGCCTGTGCGACATCGCCCCAACCCTGCTGAAATTGATGCATTTACCCCAACCAACCCAGATGAGTGGCACCCCGCTGCTGCGTTTTGCGTCGGAAAAAACGGAGCAACCATGAACGAGATAAAAAAAACAGGACGTCGATACTCGACATGGTATATCATTGCCCTGGGCGTGATTGGCTGTATGCTGTGGCTGGGGGTCGCCACCCCGCTCATGGCCACTGAATTTCAGGTCACAAAAAAACAGCGTCGCCTTGCCGATCGCACAGGATTCATGTATGGATTAGATACGGGAGAGGCACGGAGCCAAAAACCGCAGCGGTCGGTGCGCAAAACCACCAGCCAGCCACGGTATCATGCCCGGCCAGCCAATAAAAAAACAGGAAAATCCCTTGCCCGGAAGAGCAGTGCCAAATCGCGGCATACTCCTGTTGTAAAAGCAACAAAACGGTCAAACGTTGCGCACCGGTCGCTGGCTGCCCACAGCAAACAGGAGCGCGGGAAGCAGCAAAAGTCCGTTGCTCGGGCGCAGAGTGGCAAACGGTCGGGGACGTATAAACTCTCCAGACAATCAAACCATTCAAAGCAGACACAGACGGCTACCCGGGAGCAGCGTATGGGCACGTTTGTGGAACCGGTCAACGTCTCTGGCATATCGCGGTCGTCCGGTCTCTTTTTCCGCGTTCCAGAAAACTCTGATGTTGCGGCCACTTCCAAGGGCAAAGTGGTCTATGCCGGCTGGTTTCGCGGTTATGGTCTGCTGACCATCCTGAACCATGGTGGTCGTGTCTACTCCCTGTATGGACATAATCGCGGCTTGCTGGTCGAGAAGGGCGATGCTGTCGAGCCTGGACAGATTATCGCCAAAAGTGGCAAAACAGGCTCAGTCGATGGTGTGCCTGGGCTCTATTTTGAAATTCGCAAGGGCAACAAGCCACAAAATCCCAAACAGTGGTTGGCCAAGAGCAAAACACGGCATGAGGAGATGGCCAGCCTTATGCGATAAAAAAGAGGCCCGCATACGGGTTAAAACGGATTCGGTACCGCAAGAAGCGGCAGGAGCTAGGTTATGAAAAATCAGTCGCGGGTAAAACGCCCGCTTGTCTTGGGTCTGCTCATTCTGGCTGTGCTGGCCGGGCTGCATTTGGCGGCCGGCAATGTGCTGGCAGTCAGTCAGGTCACCTACGAAAAGCTGCGCGTCTTCTCTGAGGTTTTCGCCCTGGTCAAACAGAACTATGTCGAAGAGGTGGACGAGAAGGCGGTCCTGTATGGTGCCATTCACGGCATGCTGAAATCGCTGGATCCCCACTCCTCCTTTCTCACCCCGGAAAATTTCAAAGAGATGCGGGTGGACACCAAAGGGGAGTTTGGTGGTCTGGGTATTGAAATTTCCCAGGCGGAGCGGGGCATTCTGGTGGTCTCCCCCATTGAAGATACCCCCGCTTTCCAGGTCGGCGTCAAGGCCGGCGACCTGATCGTCAAAATCGATGGCGAGAGCTCCGAAGAGATGAATCTGCTGGATGCGGTCAAAAAAATGCGGGGCAAACCGGGCACCGCTGTCCAACTGACCGTTCTGCGTAAGGGCACCTCCAAACCGCTCACCTTCAAGATTGTGCGGGACATCATCAAGGTTCGGAGCGTCAAGTGGCGTCTGGAAAGTGGCAACATTGGCTATACCCGCATCGTGCAATTCAATGAGCAAACCATGCCCCTGCTGGAACAGGGTATAGAGGAGCTGAAAAAGGAGGCGGGCAAAGAGGGGATCAAGGGGTTGGTGCTGGATCTGCGCAACGACCCCGGTGGACTGCTGGACCAGGCCGTCGAGGTGGCAGACTCTTTCCTGGAAAAAGGGCTGATCGTCTACACCAAAGGCCGCATTCCCGGCAAGGACATGTCTTTTGAAGCACGTGCGGGCGACCTGGTGGATGGGGCCCCCATTGTCGTGTTGATCAATGCCGGTTCGGCCTCGGCCTCGGAGATTGTCTCGGGTGCCCTGCAGGACCACCGTCGGGGTATCATCATGGGTACCAACTCCTTTGGCAAGGGGTCGGTGCAGACCATCATACCCCTGGCCGATGGTTCCGGCCTGCGCCTGACCACAGCCCAGTATTATACCCCCAGTGGCCGGTCGATTCAGGCCAAGGGGATTGCCCCTGACATTGTGGTCGAAGATCTGGATCTCAACGGCAACAAGCGGGAAGGCAGTGAGCGTCACACGACAGAGGCCGATTTGAAGGGCCATCTTAAAAATGCCAACGAACCCGATGCAGGAGAAAAAGATGCCAGCAAGGAGAAGGCGAGCGGGAGTGAAGCCGACAATCCAAAGGGTGGCAAAGAGGGCGACAGTGCCGAAGACAAAGCGGCCAGCAGGTTGAAAAAGCTTGAGGATGCCGATCGGATAACCGGTCACAGCAAAGAGGATTATCAACTGCAACGCGCCCTGGATCTGTTGCGTGGTTTCCAGGTGCTGCGTGGCCTGCTGCAGAGAGATACTCCCCAGTTGGCAAGTCGATAACGGGAACCCAGCTTGAACAAGCCGGGGCGGGACGACGGGCGGGCTCTGCCAGGGTGGTTGGCTCTTGTTGTCGTGCTGTTCGTGCTGGCGGGGTGGGGCGTCGTCTCCTATCTTGATGGGCGTGTTGAATCGAAGAAAGAGGCGGTAACGGTCAAGCAGACGGTTGCAGAGCGGGAGCCTGTGACCCCCGTTTCCACCCAAAAAGAGCGCAGTCCGGTACCGGATGACGCCCCCAAAAGCAGCGTCACCCTCAGAAACGGCCTGGACTTGGGATCGCTCCGCCTGACATTGGCGGAGACGATTCGCCTCCCCAAGCCTCCTGCGCACCACACTGCCCTGCCGGGGCAACCGTCGCCCCTGGCAGAGGGTGTTCCCCGGTCGGCACAGCCCGTCAACCAATCGGCTGCGGTCACACCCGCTCCCCCGCCCCTGCTGCCATCCGCCGGACAACCCTCAACAGCCGGACCCGCTGCGCCACAACCGGCAGAACCCCCGTCTGCACCGCCATTGGAGCCGTTTCCGGTGCGGGTGGCACCCGTGCCGGCACAAACCGCTGTGCCGCCGCCGCCCGTACGGCAACCCGCCGCGCCATCCTCCGCCGAGGTGACCGTGTCACCTGCTCCCACGGCAGAAAGAGCGTCCAGTCAACCGATCAAGCCCCCTCTCTCCATGCATGGGAGCGGGAGCGGCGATACGGTTCACTATGAAGAGCCTTTGCCAAAAACCGGAAAAAAGCTCCACGGTGAGACTCCGGTCGTCCCTCCGATTCTCCCGGAGGAAAAAAAAGACGGCAGATTCCATACACTGGCATTAATCATTGACGATTTGGGGTACAATTTACCCATCGCCCAGGGCATAATGGCTCTGTCGGCAGATTTGACCCTGGCCATTTTGCCAAGGCTGCCCCATAGCCGTCAGATTGCCCGCATGGGCAAACAGACAGGGCGGGAGATGCTGCTCCATCAACCCATGGAGCCTCAACGCTACCCACAGACAAACCCCGGACCAGGGGCGATACTGGCCAGCATGGAGCGGGCCGACATGCAGGCGGTACTGAGAACCAACCTGGATCTGTTTCCCGAGGTGGTCGGCATCAACAATCATATGGGTTCCCGGCTGACGGAGCAGAGCGATGCCATGGATGCGGTGATGGCGGTGTTGTCAGAAAAAAAATTGTTTTTTATCGACAGCCGCACCTCGGACAGCTCTGTGGGCTTTGCACGGGCCATGGCCAACCAGGTGCCCTCAGCCGTTCGACACGTATTTATCGATAATGTGCCCGAAGAGGGGGCCATACTGCGCCAGTTGGCACAATTGGAGCATATGGCACACAAACCGGGGAATGCCATTGGCATCGGGCACCCTTACCGCGAGACACTGACGGCTTTGCAGCACTGGTTGCCCACCCTGGCGCACAAAGGGATTCACCTGGTACGGGTCTCCCGTTTGATTCGACCGGCGATGGCCCGTGCCCTCTATCCAGGCCAGGGTGAGGCGGCGGCAAGATAATCCCCTCTGTTGTCCACCGGTCCGGGCAGTCACATACGACGGCATACGGAACAACGGGCGTTGCATGGATGCCCGCCGAGCCGCCATTTCTGGGAGTAGGATAGCGATGTCTTCAGAACAGTCGACCGTTGAGGCTCTGGAAAAACTGCTGGATTTGCTGAGCGACAAACAGCCGGCGTTGGGGGAGGCCCTGGCGCAGGTGGAGTCCATGCTGCAACAGCCGCTCTGCGTCAAAGAGGTGCGAGAGGCTGGCGCGGCGGCGGCAGCGGTTATTGAGCAGCTGATCCTGCCGTCCCTGGCTCAGGATCCGCCGCGCCTGCAGCAGGCCAGGGCCTTGCAAGCGCGTTTTTTGCAGGAGATTCATGAGGGAGAGGATCTCTGGTTGCGTGGAAAGGAGAGTGTTCTGTCCACCACCATTCAGGCCATCCGGGATGGCATGCCTGTTTACGTGCCGCCGCACGCGGAGGAGCCGCTGCCGCGCTCCCTTTTTGATCGCATGACGGCCGCTCTGTCGCTGCTGGGTGAGTCGGAAAAAGGGTTGCTGGAGCAGGTTGCCGGTTGGCAAGGGGATGCGGCAATCAACTGGGGAGCTGTCGCGCCGCTGTTGGAGCAGATTCAGGCTGCGGGTCACAAGGCTGCCGTCGCTCCCTGGCAACGGGAACGGCGCGCTCTGCGTGATACGCTGCTGCAGATTGCTCGTGGATATGAAGAGACCCTGGCTCTCCTGGGACGCAAGGATACCGATCTCTCCCCGTTGACCGATGGGGAGCGGCAAACGGACAGTCGGATGGAGCTGCGGCGTTTGCAGACGTTGCTGCACAGCCAAGTGATGGCTCTGCAAAAAGAGGCCCGTCTGCTCAGGGCCCAACAGGATGAGGGGCGACAGCGGGCTGAACAGTTGAAAGAGCGTATTGATCAACTGGAAGCCACGTTGGCACAGGCGCGCCGTGAACAGTTTCTGGATCCGGTCACGGGCATTCCAGACCGCTTTGCCTTCATGGCCCACCTGCACCGTCACCTGGACCGGGCCTTGCACCTTGGAGAAAAATTTTCCTTATTATTATTGCATTTTTATGAGTTGCAACCCCTGATTGCGGGGTTGGACAACAGCGGCGGGCTGTTGCAGGGCAACCCGGAAAAACGGCTTTTGATGGCCATCATTCAAGAGGTGCGCCCCCACCTGCCGGACAACGCCTTTTTGGCACGGTTGAGCACGGAGCGGATGGTCATCCTGCTGCCCAGGTTGAGTGTGAGTGCGGGAGAACAGTTGGGCACGGTGATCGGGCAAACACTGGAAGAGGTTGTTTTCCAATTGGATGGTAAAAATGTGCCGCTACAGGTCAGTTGTGGTTGCGCCGCCTTTCAATCGGGCATGAATGTGGCGCAAATGTTGGAGACCACAGATCGACTGGCGGCAGCGGCACACAGTTGGAGAGAAGCAGGTCAGATGGGGGCCCAGCGGGTGCGGGTTTGCTAGGAGAGCCGATGCGGTGAAGCTTTTCCTGGCAAGTCTGTATCACCGGGCCCGGCACAGCTCCGGGATGGGGGAGACGAAAGGTGTCAGAAATCAGAGAGAGATTGGAGCAGATTCGAGATCTGCTGAAGAGCGACCCGCCGGATGGCCGGAAAGCGTTGCGGTTGGTGAAAGATTTGCTCATGCACGATACCTGTTTTCAGGCCTGTGAGTCACAGCGCGCTGGAGCGGCTTTGCTGTTGGAGCAGTTGGTGTTGCCTGCCCTGGTCGGCACCCAGGAACACCAGGCCCGTGTCGGGCGGTTGATTCGTCGTATTCACACGGCTCACTCTTTCGACCCGCAGAGTATGGCGGCCGATCTGCAGGAGATTGCTGTCTGGTTGTCTCAGCTGCAATCCGTGGTTCAACGTTCGGAACCGGAGCCTCCCTTTCCGGCCGCGCTTTTGCAGTCGGCCTTGATCACCCTGGGTGGCAAGCCTGTTCAGGAGATCGTGGCGACAGACAAGGCGGTTGATTGGCAGGCCCTGTATCTTCAATTGGGAGCCATTATCCACCAGGAAAACCGCTGGCGGGCAGGGTGGCAGCAGGAACAGCAGGCATTGAAAAACCTGCTGGCAGGTACGACCCAGGTGATGGCGGACAATTTGCGCATGATTGGTGCGGATGCAGGGGATCTGTCCCAACGGGCGGAGGCGTTACGCCGTTCGGATGGGGTTATCGATTGGGCCGGTTATGTGGCTGCCCTCTTGCAGGGGATGGAGCGTTTTCGGGATCGGGCATTGGATATTCGCCAGCGTCTCAGGGGTGTCCAGGAGGCGGCGGAACACTCCCGTGTATTGATACGGCAGGCGGACTGGGCGTTGATGGAGACCCGTGACGAAAAGCTGTTGGATATTCACACCGGGCTGCCCAACCGTTTTGGTCTGTTGGCCCGTCTTGAGCAGGCCAAGCAGTTGGCGGGTCAGGAGGGGTTTGCTTTGGTTGTGGTTTTGTTGGAAGAGTATTCGGTCATTGTGCGTGAGTTGGGGCGTGATCGTGTCAATCGTTTGATGGCGGCCCTGGCGGGGCGCATGGTCTCCCTGATGCGGCCGGGGGATTATTTGGCCCGTTATGGGGAGGAGACTTTTGTCTTGTTGGCTCTTGGTCTGGGGGAACCGGAGGCGGTAGCGGTGGCTGCCGAGTGGCAGGATATTTTGGATCACACCCGTTTTGAGTTGTCGGATGCTCTGTTGTCGGTCCGCACCTATTATGGGGTTGCCTGTTATGAGCAGGGTGAAAATACGGAGGCTCTGTTGGGATTGGCCAACATGGCGGCGCAGGAGTCCATGGCGGAGGGGGGGGTACGGGTCCGCTCCATTCCGCCCCGACAAAAAGTGCCCCCCACCCCACCGCCGCCGCCACCCAGGCGACGATTTGGTTTTCTCTAAATACCCGGCACCGCAAAGCTCCCCGCTTCCATTCTGCCGTCAAACGATTGCAGGGGTCCGGGGAGCGTGACGGTCCCCAGCGGGGTGCAGGGACGGAGTCCCATATGCGCTAACATGATTGCGGTCTTCTTTTTAACGATTGCAGGGGTCCGGGGACCGTCACGGTCCCCGGCGGGGTGCAGGGGCGGAGCCCCATATGCGCTAACATGATTGCGGTCTTCTTTTTAACGATTGCAGGGGTCCGGGGACCGTCACGGTCCCCGGCGGGGTGCA
This sequence comes from Magnetococcales bacterium HCHbin5, assembly GCA_002753505.1. Classification (GTDB taxonomy): domain Bacteria; phylum Pseudomonadota; class Magnetococcia; order Magnetococcales; family Magnetaquicoccaceae; genus Magnetaquicoccus. The sequence goes on from PEAG01000039.1 coordinate 33,260, forward strand.
GGGGCGGAGCCCCTGCTGAACTGCGCGTTTTCCCAAAGCAAATTTTCGCAGAAAATTTGCGCAACGCGCACAAAACCGCCCCGCAGGGGCGACCTTGGGAGGGCGGCAGCC
>PEAG01000164.1 GCA_002753505.1 Magnetococcales bacterium HCHbin5
ACCAAGACCTTGGGGGGCGGGGAACCGCCCCCCAACACCCCCCCCCCCTTCTTTTTTATATATTTTTGAATTTTAAAAAAAAAGAGGGGGTCTGGGGGATTCATCCCCCAGGGTTTTGGTCTTGTCTGCGTTTTGCATTGACTGAAATTAAAATTTACGGATGCCAAGCCACGTCCCACCCTTCCGGCGCGGTGGCCTTCTGGGGGAGGAGACGAAAAAAGCGGATGCCCAGGAGGTAGAGCAGGCCACTGACGCCAATACCGCCCAATCCCAGCAGCAACTCCACCAAAGTGGGGCTGTAACTTCCCTCCATCCCATCCTGGAAGACGCTGGCCATCTCATAGCCGGGGAACATGTTGAACGGATAAGACTGCCCCGCCACCAGGACAAAGCCCACGAAGCAGAAGAGACCCACCACCGTCAGAGAGGAGGCGGCGACAATGCCGCTGACTTGGTTGCCCCAGTGGCTGTTGAAGAGCACGGTCAACGGCAGCACCACCCCCGTCAACACCACTCCTCCCCAATAGAGCCAAGCATAGGAACCCGTCAAAATCCACTGCTCCACGTCATAGAAGGCCGGGGAGTAAAATTTGGTAAACTTTTCCACAATCAGCAGATAGAGCACCAGGAGCAGGAAAAAGATCAGGGCATTGCGCAGGGCATGCACCAGCCGTGTATCCAGGAGACGCCCGGTCAGATGGAAGGAGCTGACCAGCAGCAGAATGCTCATGGCGGTCCCGGAGGTCAGGGAGATGGCGACAAAGGTGGGGGCGGTGATAGCGGAATGAAACACCTCACGGGCCTGGATCACCCCGAAGATGGAGCCGGTGCCCGTGGTGAGGATGAACCGCCAGAAAAAGGCCGCCGACCCGGCCGCCTTGGTGTATTGGGGATATTGAAACATGCTCCAGAGATAAAGGAAACAGAGCACCGTGAAACCGGAATAGAGAAAGACATTCCAGGTGAACATGGAGGTAAAGTTCATGTGCAGCATGATCAGCAGCATCCGGTCCGGTCGTCCCAGGTCGAGGGTCAGAACGGTCAACCCGCCAGCCAGGAGGACAATGGCCAGAAAGGCGGAAAAGCGGCCAAACTGTTTGAAATGCTTGACGGCAAAGATGGTGGACATGGAGCCCAGATTCAGGGAGCCCGAGGCCATGACCAGCAGAGAGATGGCAAAAATATGGGGCAATCCCCAGACGACTGAATTGTTCATGCCGGTGACGCCATGGCCATTCAGCTCAATGTAGACGAAGGCCGCGCCGCCCAGCAGCAGCAGCAACCCCATCACCGCCAGCAACTTGAAATAACCGGGGGAACGCCCCTCAATGGTTGCAAACTCGTCGATCATGCCTGTTGCCCCTTATTCTACAGTCCCTGGTAATGCACACGAGGTTTCAACCCCAGATCGGGTCGGATGGTCTTGGTTGCCACGGTGCGAACCCGTTTGGCAATTTCAGAGTTGGGATCGTTGAGATCCCCGAACAGCATGGCCTCTTTGCCCGCTTTTTGGCAGGCGTCGACGCAGGCGGGCTGCAGGCCGTTATCCAGACGATGCACGCAGAAGGTACATTTTTCCACCACCCCTTTGCTGCGAATCGGCACCTCCGGGTTGCTCTCCAGGGTCCGTTTGGTTTCATGGTAGACCAGGGAGCGGGCCTTGTAGGGGCAGGCGATCATGCAGTAGCGACAGCCGATGCAGCGGTGCTCATCCACCAGGACAATGCCATCCTTGCGCACGAAAGAGGCCTCTGTGGGGCAGACGTGGACACAGGGGGGATGTTCGCATTGGTTGCAGAGGACCGGCAGAGTGACCGTGGGACGACGCTGGTCCTTGTCGCGAATGGTCACCTTGCGAATCCAGTGGATATCCCGCGCAGGCTCGCCGAACAGAGGAACGTTGTTCTCTTTGCGACAAGCGGTCAGACAGGCCGTGCAGTCGGCGGTGCAGCGGTTGGTGTCGATCAGCATGGCCCATCGACGGTCAGCGGATGCCCCCGTTTTTTCAGCCGGTGCGGCCAGCAACGACACACCGGGGGCCAGCAGTACACCAGCGGCGACCGCGCCTCCCAATCCCAAAACCGATCTTCTATCCAATGTAGCCATCTCCGGCTCCAACCCCCAGTCTCTCTACCGCGTTATCCCCATATCCCGAATGCGCACCCACGGGCCATCATTTGGGATAGTGATGGCACTCAAAACAGTTGGGGGCAACCCCAGCATAGGCGTGACACCGATCACAAAATTTTTCCCGACTGCTATGACAGGTGGCACAATTTTTCAGGCTGTCGGACTTGACCCGCACCCCTTCCCGAACGGCCAATTCCCGGCTCTCTTTCAGGAAATCCATGTGGTTGCGGCGCATCCACTCGGTGGGCTTGACGCACTCCTTGCCCTTTGGCAACTCCAGTTGCGGCGGACCGTCGGCCAGCGCAATGCCGGAAGGCGTCCAGAGCAAACCGGCGGTCAGCGCAAGCACACAGAACAAGAATCGGACGAACGAGGATGGATACGACACCACACGCAATCTCCCAGGGTCAAGGAAGCCGATGTTACAGCCAGGAGTGGATCTTGTGTTTTTCCACCAGATCCACAAACCCTGCATAATCCGTTATCTGGATGCCAGGCACCAGTTGGGTGATGGCACGGGCCTTGAGATCGGCGCGGATGGCGTAGACCTCGACCTGTGGCAGGAGCTTCTCTAGCAGGGCGGAGTGGCTGGTGCCCGTCTGGCAGGCAAAGACGCCATCCTCTAGGAGCAACAGCACGTCACCGGGCTGGAGAAAGCGGGCGCAATCCGCCAGGGCACCATTTTGAAAAGGTGATTTATTGACAGTATGGAGCATTCCGAAGCAACTCCTTTACCCTAAAAACTGAGAATGTTGTGTTGTTCAGCCATCATGGCTGCGATTTCCTGGGAGTCGATCACCTTGGGCTTGATCGGTTCCTCCGTATCTTCATCTTCACCGATGACCAGCAGGTCTTCCTCGGTCATGCCCCGCATCTCCATGGAGTGCCGGTCGACGAAAACCTTTTGGATTTCATAGTCGATCAAGGCACCATAGGTGGCTGCAAAGCCTTTGATGCCCAGCTCTTTGGTATCCTGACCCTGTTTGAGGGCGAAGACGCCATCGTCCAGGAAGACCACTGAAATATCTGCGTCATAGGCTGCCATGATCAGCTTGACTTCCAGCCCCTCATAGACATAGATGGAGCCGTGGGGAGCCTTGCGCACGGTGAACATGATTTTCTTGATTTCTTCCGCCATTGAATGTTTGCTCCCTTTGTCAGTCGCCGAAAACCACCATACGGTCTGCCTGAATGGCCATCATGGTCAACTGCCCC
>PEAG01000165.1 GCA_002753505.1 Magnetococcales bacterium HCHbin5
GTTCCAATCTCAGAGGAGTCGCTGGCAAAGAATCGCACATTGATCCGTTGGCTGATCAATGATCTGAAAGAAAAACTGGGCCGACAGGTGAGCGTCAACTGAATCAGGATTGTACGAGTATTGAAGAGAGTTCTTATGTAGCTGATATTGCTGAGAAGCGATAAGCGGGGGCTGGGGCGTTGGAGGCGCCCCGAGCCGCAGGATGGTAGCCTGCACGACCAACTGGCCATTTTTGGCCGTCCCGCACCGCGACGCGCGGCGGGATAAGAATATACAGGCAGGTGTTCGATGTTGGAAGAGTTGCGGTGTGGTCAGTGTAGGCGATTGCTGGCCAAGGGCGCGGGTATGCACGTTGAGATCAAGTGTTCGAGGTGTAAAACCATCAATCATTTCAAGGCCACAGAGCCTATTTCGGAGCGCCATCGATCGCCGACGCATGGAGGTCCGAATGGGAGTCGTGATCAGGCCGCCTCATTTTCCGCCAGAAACGGGAGAGATGCCCTCATCGATAGGTGACGCGGTTGGGTATCTCTATGGTTCCCGGGATGTGGCCGGGTTTGGCTGTCGGCAGTTTTTTGTGGCACAGATCCCGCGCAGACAGGCGGTTGACATCATCCTGTCCCGGCATTACTCGGGTCGGATTGTCAATAACAGTTATGTCCATCAGGGGATTTTTCTGGACGGGAAGTTGCTGGGCGTGATGCAATGGGGGTACGCACTTAATCCTGCGCGCGCTGATAAGGTGGTTTCTGGAACAAACTCAACAGCGTATCTTGAGCTGAACAGGATGTGGCTCGATGATCTCGCGCCACGCAACTCAGAAAGTCGAGCACTCAGTTACGCTATCAAATATTTCAGAAAGGCGATGCCGTGGGTGGCATGGTTGCAGTCCTTTGCCGATGAAAGGTGCGGCAAGTATGGGGTCGTGTATCAGGCTGCGAATTTTCTCTATGTTGGCGCACACAAGACGCGTTTCTATGAGTTGAATGGGCAGTGCTACCATGAGATGTTGTTGACGGCACATCGGAAAGGTGGGCAGCGGGGAGCGTTTTTGAGAGAACATATTGGGCACGCCAAGCTGCATGTTTTCCGGCAATTCCGGTATGTAGGGCTTCCTCAAAAAGAACAACACATTGAAACTGTACACAAAATTGTATTTGTGATAGTATTCGGATGTATGGTTTTCAGCCCTTTTGGCCAAAAAGGCTTGCACCCATGATCCGAGATCCCAATAGAAAGCAGCCCAGCCTGCCTGGTTTTGAGAGTCCCTTCGAGAGAAACCTTGACCCGAATAACCGATGGGTCAAGCTGGCAGAGGTTGTTCCCTGGGAAGAGTTCGCAGCAGCCTATTACAGTGGCATGAGTGTGGATCAGGGCACCCCTGCCAAACCGGCCCGGTTGATGGTGGGTGCGGTGATCATCAAACACCGTCAGAGGTGGACCGACGAGGAGACGGTTTTGCAGATCCAGGAGAACCCGTATTTGCAATTTTTTTGTGGTTTTTCTGGTTTTACCCTGGAGCAACCATTTGCGCCATCGCTGTTTGTGGAGATCCGCAAACGGATGGGCGCGACGATGTATGCGCAGTTTGAGCAGTCGGTAGACATGAAGCTGACAGAGATTTTGGCGAAGAGAAAGAAGTCAAAACAATCGGGAAGCACGGATAAAGATCCGCCGTCATCGGGACAGAACGCGCCCCAAGGAACGGATGATGTTGAAATTGCTGCAGATTCGGAATCGCCGAAGCAGGTCGAGAGTGGGCCTGAAAGCGATGGTGAAGCCGTGGAAGCGAAGCCGTCCGGGAAGTTGATCATCGACGCCACTGTGGCGGAACAGGCCATTCGCTATCCGACCGATCTTGGTCTGCTCAATGAGGCCAGGGAGATCAGCGAACGGTTGATTGATCTGCTATTTCCGATGTCTGGGCTGCAAAAGAAGCCGCGCACCTATCGGCAGAAAGCACGTCAAGATTTTCTGTCGCTGGTAAAGAAGCGTAAACCTTGGCAAAGCACTCTCCGGCGGGCCATTCGTCAGCAGTTGCAGTACCTGCGCCGGAATCTTGGTCACATCGATGCCTTGCTGGATCGGATTTATCCTCTCGAACCGGCTCCTTTGGGAGGTCTCAGACCGAATCCGAATCAGAAATGGCCTGATGGTTTTCTGTATCGCCATCTGCGGCAGCTTTGGGTGATCCGAGCGGTTTACGATCAACAAAAATATATGTATGACAACCGGTTACGCAGCCATCCAGATCGGATTGTCAGCATCAGCCAGCCGCATGTGCGACCCATTATCCGAGGCAAGGCAGGTGTGGCGGTTGAATTTGGTGCCAAATTGAGTGCCAGTTTGGATGACAACGGCCTTGCCCGTGTCGATGAATTGCGCTGGGATGCCTTCAACGAAAGTTCTGATCTGCCAAACCAAGTTGAGGCCTTCAAGAAGCGGCACGGCCATTATCCAGCTGTTGTGCTGGCTGATGGCATTTATGGAACGAGGGATAATCGCCGCTATTGCAAGGATCGAGGAATTCGCTTTGGTGGCAAGCCGTTAGGTCGCCCAAGGAAGGAAACCGAGGCCAATCGAGAGGAGTTGCGCGAAGCCAAACGTCAACGCCGTCGGGATCATCTGGAACGGATTCCCATCGAAGGTAAGTTCGGACAGGGCAAAAACCGGCACGGTCTGGCGAAGATCCGGGCGAAGCTGGCTGACACCTCCGCGTCCTGGATCCGGGCCATTTTCCTGGTGATGAACCTGAACCTGCTGGTCAGGTTCTTTTTTGTCCGAAATTGGCCGAGCCTCCATGCGGCAAGGGCCGCTCTCCTGACACGGATGGTCGCCTGGCACTCTCTGGCGGGAGAATGGGGCTCTTTTCAGCGGTTACCACAGGTCAGGCCAATGAGATTGGCAGGGGCTTTTTGAGGAAGCCCTATGTATACTTCATGAAGCGCGCGTGGCGCGCACGTCTGAGGATGCCTGTTTTGCCCTATCCCAAACCAACAACCCCATAAACCGTTCGCACATGCGGGCATAGCGCAACTCTGTCCGCATGTGCTTTGCACTGTACGCAATAGCTTTGCGTATCCATCCCACTATTTCCCGCCATTTCCCGCCATTTCCCGGAATTTATCACGCATTTACCGGTTATTTGTCATGTTCCGGATCACAAGAGGTAGCGACAGGCTGCGTTCGGTGGGCCAGACCAAGGAGTTCAAGCTGGAGATCAAGGACGAAACCAAAGAGATGCGGGATTTCGTCAATGGTGGTGGCACTGCCGACAGCGTGACCGTGATCGACAAGGTGGAAGCGAATTTTCAGTTTCAGAGCCTGT
>PEAG01000040.1 GCA_002753505.1 Magnetococcales bacterium HCHbin5
TTGTAGTCAGGTCGCCCTTCAACAAGGGGATCAGGCTACCGGGCGAACGGACAATTCCCCGGATTGACACTTCTCGGTCAATATGGATGCAAAAACATCTCGGACACACCCCCTGCACCCCACTGGGGAGCGTGACGCTCCCCAGACCCCTGCAATCGTTAAAAAGAAGACCGCAATCATGTTAGCGCATATGGGGCTTGCCCCTGCACCCCACTGGGGAGCGTGACGCTCCCCAGACCCCTGCAATCGTTAAAAAAACAGAAACGCTACAGTTGATGAGACATTGTTCTTATCCATCCTTATTCACCTTCCCGCAATAATTCCAATATCTGTTTCCCATAAGCCTGCAATTTCCGCTTGCCAATCCCATGCACCTCCGCCAACGCCTCCTCCGTCAACGGCCGCGTTTCCACCAACGCCCGCAACGTGGCATCATGGAAAATGAGAAAAGCCGGCAACCCCTGCTTCTGGGCAATCTCCTGCCGCAAGCCACGCAACAACTCCCACAACCGCTGCGCTTTTGGCTCGGCAAAAGGCTCGGAATCTTTTCGGACACGGCGGGTTTTGGCAACACTGGTGACCAACGCCTTGGGATCCTGCCGGAAACGAATCGCCTGCTCTCCCCGCAAAACAGGCCGACTGCGCGCAGTCAACCGCAAAGAACCCTGCTCAGCATCCACCGCCAACAGATCCGCCGCCACCAACTGCCGATAAACCGATTGCCACTGCTGGGCCGTCAACTCACGACCAATACCAAAGGTGCTGACCGTGTGATGACCAAACGATACCATACGCTCACTCTCCTTGCCCAACAACACATCAATCAGATAACTGGCCCCAAACCGCTGCCCGGTCCGATAGACACAAGACATGGCCTTCTGAGCCGCAACCAAACCATCCCAGGTGGCCACCGGAGCCAGACAGGTGTCACAATTTCCACACGGATCGGGATAAACCTCGCCAAAATGGTGCAACAATACCTGCCGACGACAGCGCGTCGTCTCACAATACCCCAACAACAGATCCAACTGACGTCGCGCCACCCGCTTCAAAGGCTCCTCCATGAGCGAATTGGCCACAAACTGACGCAACTTGATCACATCTTCATAACCATAGGTGAGAAAGGCGTTGGCAGGCAAACCATCCCGCCCCGCCCGCCCGGTCTCCTGACAATAGGCCTCCAGACTCTTGGGCAGATCCAAATGGGCAACAAACCGCACGTCCGGTTTGTCAATCCCCATCCCAAAAGCAATGGTGGCCACCATGATGACACCCTCTTCCCGCAAAAAAATGGCCTGATGCCGCTGCCGTACCCCCTTGTCCAGGCCTGCATGATAGGGGAGAGCCCTCCAACCACACTCGTTGAGCCACTGCGCCACCTCCTCCACCCTGCTGCGAGAGAGACAATATACAATACCCGCATCCCCCGGATGCTCAGCCTCCAAAAACCGCTTCAACTGATTCTTGGCCTCTTTTTTGGCAACCACCGTGTAATGAATATTGGGACGGTCAAAACTGGCAACAAACAGTTTTGCACTTTGCAAATGGAGCAGCTTGATCATATCAGCCCGCGTGGCCCCATTGGCGGTGGCAGTCAGGGCAATGCGCGGCACCTGGGGAAACCGCTCCTGCAAACAGGAGAGCCCCAGATATTCCGGCCGGAAATCATGCCCCCACTGGGAGACACAATGGGCCTCGTCAATGGCAAAGAGAGCCAGAGGAATCTGGGAGAGCAAAGCCAAAGTACCCTCCATCAACAACCGTTCCGGTGCCATGTAGAGCAGGTCCAACTGACCATCCCGCGCCTGCTGAACGACCGTCCAGACCTGCGCAGCACTCAAGGTGGAGTTGATATAAGCCGCACGAATACCGTTTTGCCACAAGGCATCCACCTGATCCTGCATCAGGGCAATCAGAGGGGAGACCACAATGGCAACACCAGGCCTCAACAGGGCAGGAATTTGATAACAGAGGGATTTGCCACCACCGGTTGGCATCAGGGCAATGGCATCCCCGCCCGCCAGCAGATGATCAATAATCGGCTTCTGGAAACCTCGGAAAGACTCAAACCCAAAATATTGGCGCAAAACGGCCAGAGAGGGTTCCACTGTTTGACGCTCCGTATCACACACGACAGACCTCGCAACCAAAAAAACCTACGGTACAACAGAGAGATTGTCAGCGTCCAGGTTTCTCCATGCCGCCGGACAAACAGGGATTGAAACGGTGGGGTAAAATTTTCCCATACCCAATAGGGCAGGAGGATGGCCCACAAAAGACAATATCCGCAAAAAAAATTTCCCACGCAAAAAAATACTCAAGCTTCCCTATTAAATCCCGATAAATTGATCAAGTGGTTTTTTTGATTCTTTCGTGGCTTGGCAAAAAAAGCGGGAAGCGAACAAAAAAATGCTCAAGTATGGGAGAGTGCCACCGATAAAAAGAGTAAGGGTTGTCTTTTCTTTGTTTTGTGGTGTTTTTCGCAAACAGGGGGGGGCAGCAAAAAAAGTGCTCAAGTTGAACGAGGAGTGACCGATAAAAAGAATAAGGGGCTTTTTGGCATGTAAAGTGAGCAAGGGCTGGAAACCTCCTGATCTGCCTTCTGTTGCTGTTCTTGGATGCGGTCGGTTGGCACGGTTTAACAAGATGTCTGATTTGGTTTTTAGGTATTGGTCGGCACTGCACACGAATGGGGAGCCTGGTGGGTTCTTCGGCAAGTGGCCCACCAGAGTGTCGGTACACAATCATTTTGGTCTACAACACCTTAATAAAGGGGCTTGACAATGGCTTTGAACATTAACACCAATATTACCTCCCTGTTAGCTACTCAAGCCATGGAGGCTAACGGCAAATCACTGGCGAAAACCTTTGAGCGGTTGATCACTGGTTCGCGCCTCAACAGAGCCGGGGATGATCCGGCCGGGTTTTCCGTCTCCCAGCGGTTGACGGCCAAGATTCGCGGCTCCAATTTTGCGGTTCGCAATGCCCAGGATGCGGTTTCCGTGACGCAGGTGGCCGATGCCGCCATGCAGGAGACCTCCAATTCACTGCAAAAAATGCGTGACATCATGGTGAGTGTCGGCAATCCCAGTGTGACTGCCAGCGACCGGATTGCCATGCAATCGGAGCTTGAGGGGTTGATCACGGAGATTCAGCGTATTGCCACCGGGACCAACTTTAACGGCAAAAAGTTGCTGAACGGCTCCTATAATGGCCAGCGGGTGCTGATCGGGGCTGAGGTGACCGAGGTTCTCTCATTCAGCATTGGCGGTCTGAGCAAAGAGGCGTTGGGGATGGTGTTGGGTGATACCATCGTCAGCTTCAATGGCAGTGGGCTGACAGCCGAGGAGTTGGGGCAAAATATCAGCACCAATATTGCGCGTATTGATGCGGCCATCTCTTCCGTTTCCGCCATTCGTGCCAAGTTGGGTGCGGTGCAGAACCGCTTCAACTCCATCATTGTTGGTTTGGATTCGCTGGTTACGGCGACCTCTGAGTCCCGGGCGCGCATCCTCGATACCGATATGGCTGCTGAAGCGGCGGAGATGGCCAAGCAGCAGATCAAGCAGCAGGTGGGTGCGGCGATCTTGTCTCAGGCCAATCAGTTGCCCAGTGCCGTGTTGACGTTGCTGCGTTAACCATCGGTTGGCAGCATGATTCTTGGGGGTGGAGCGCGGGGATGTTGCCCGCTCCACCCCCGAAGAACACCGCGAGGTTTCTGTGCCTATTGCCGCCTATCACCGTTTTTCGCAGGCACGTCAGAGGAGTGGGGGCTGGCGTCAGTTGCGGACGATAGGCCCCTCCCAGGGTGGCCGCACCGAGGTGGCCGGTCGGGAGGTTCTCAATTTTTCATCCAATAATTACATGGGGTTGGCTTCTCACCCCGCCTTGGTCCAGCGTGCCATGGCGTGGAGTGAGCGGTGGGGTGTGGGTGCCACCGCTTCCCGGTTGGTTTGTGGCAACCTGGCCCTGTTCGAGCCGATCGAGGCCAAACTGAGGCAGGGCAAGGGCACCGAGGCCGCTTTGGTGTTCAATGCGGGCTTTCAGGCCAACAGCACCATCCTGGCGGCTTTGTTGGATCAGGCGGTGTTGGGGGGTGAGCCGTTGCTCTTTGCGGACCGTTTGAACCATGCCAGTCTCCATCACGGTTGTCAGGCAGCCGGGGTGCGACAGTTGCGCTATCGTCACAATGATCTCAACCATTTGGAGCATTTGCTCAAAAAACATGCGCTGCAGGCCGGACCGCGTTTTATTGTCTCTGAAACCGTATTCAGTATGGATGGGGATCGTTGTGATCTGGCCGGGTTGTTGGCTCTCAAGGAGCGGTATGGGGCTTTTCTCTATTTGGATGAGGCTCATGCCACTGGGGTGTTGGGTGCGAACGGTTTTGGGTTGGCGGCGGACCATCCTGGTCAGGTGGATCTGGTTATGGGGACTTTCAGCAAGGGGTTGGGTGGTTTTGGGGCTTATGTGTGTTGCTCCGAGTTGTTGAAGGGCTATCTTGTCAATCGGTGTGCCGGTTTTATCTATTCGACGGCTTTGCCGCCTGGGGTATTGGGGGCCATGGATGCGGCGTTGGAGTTATTGCCTGCCATGGCGGGGGAGCGGCAGCGGTTGCAGCAGGGTGCTGCCGAGGTACGTCGGGCTTGGCGGGGGTTGGATACGGGGTTGTCCAGCACTCAGATTATTCCGTTGTTGTTAAAAACGGAGCAGGAGGCGTTGGCCATGAGTCAGCGGTTGGAGTTGGCGGGCATTTTGGCGGTAGCCATTCGGCCGCCCACGGTTCCTGCGGGGGGGAGTCGGATTCGTTTTTCGCTGACGGCGTTGCATAGTGAGCAGGATTTGCGTTATCTGGTGGAGACGGTGTTGGATCTTTGATGCTTTTTCTAATCTTTTCAAACTATTGCAGGGGTCCGGGGACCGTCACGGTCCCCGGTGGGGTGCAGGGGCAAAGCCCCTGCATGTAACGGGCGCGCTTTCACAGAAGCCCATTTGCGCAGCAAATGGGCGCAGCGCGCCCAAAACGCCCCGCAGGGGCACTCCTGGAGGGCGGCAGCCCGACCGAGAGCGGGCAAAGGGTTATTTGGTTTGGAAAAAAACCGGTCCTGGCCTTGTGTCAAACGAGAAGCCTAATACAATAAAGCCTAATACAATAAAGCCTAATACAATAAAGCCTAATACAATAAAGCCTAATACAATAAAGCGTAATATCCGAACGTTCTGCTTTTTTATCCAAACATTTTTCATAACATAACCGTGCGAGTCGGGCTGCCGCCCTCCCAAGGTCGCCCCTGCGGGGCGGTTTTGGGCGCGTTGCGCAAATTTTCTGCGAAAATTTGCTTTGGGAAAACGCGCCGTTCATGCAGGGGCTTTGCCCCTGCACCCCACTGGGGACCGTGACGGTCCCCAGACCCCTGCAATCGTTTAAAAGAAGATCGCAACCATGTTAGCGTATATGGGGCTTTGCCCCTGCACCCCACTGAGGACCGTGACGGTCCCCAGGCCCCTGCAATTATTTAACACCTATCTGCCGGCTGCGCCAAAATCCACTGCGCCGCCTCCCAAACGGAGTCCGCCCGATAATGCGGCACCTCGGTCAACGGCTCTCGATACCCCCGATCAATAAAAATGGTCCTGCACCCCATGGCCCGCCCCGCCGCCAAATCACTGGAACGGTCCCCCACCATGAAAGAAGAGAGCGGATCCAACCCCAACCGCGCCACCGCCTCCGCCAACAAACCAGGCTTGGGCTTGCGACACGCACAACCCTCTCCCTGCTTGTGGGGACAGGTAAGAACCAAATCAACCGGCAACGCATCCTGCAACTGCCGATGCATCAAAGCCACCTCATCCGCAGTGGTCAAACCATTGCCAATATCCGGCTGATTGGTGACGACCACCACAACAAATCCAGCCCCCTTCAACGCCTCCACCGCCTGCGCTGCCTCAGGATACAACGCAAAATCAGCCAAACAGCGGGGCGCATACCCCTTGCCATCCCGAATCAAGGAGACACTCAACACACCATCCCGATCCAGAAAGACAGCCCGCCGACCATGGACAACATCACTCCCTGCTCCGCTCATGCCCCCTCCACCACGCTGTCACCTGCAAAAGCGAGCCTGCCCTTGCGCAATCCAACCATCTCCACCGACTCCTCCTCAATGGTTGGGGTAAAATTTTGCCAGCGGACCGTCGGCCACACATGCCCCAGAAACCCCGGATTCAACCGGATAAACTCCAGACTGATACGGCCATCGCTTAAATAACTCATATAAAAAGGGTTGCGCCGCCCCTTCTCCCTCGCATTGAAAAGCTTGCGCAATACATGAGCCTTCTCCTCAATGACCGCCACCTGCCTTTGAACATGGGCCGCCTCCTCTGTGTAGGGATAGCTCCCATCCAACAGAGTCTCCATCTCCCAAGTCGCCGCCAATAACTCAGCAGGGCTGTTCTCAATCAATTGGATCCCGGACTGCTCGAACAACTGCGTCAAATTATAATCCACCACCGGACTGGTAATCGCCTCCTCATAGCTGAGCAGACGACCCAACTGAGTGGAAAAATATTTTTTATAAACCAGGATGTCCCGATGGGTCTCCGGGGCGATCGGCAAAAAAGGATAGTTGGTCAACAGGCTGGGAATGTCAAAAACCCGCGCCAAAGACATGGGACCAGAGGGAACCCCCAGATAAAAGCGGCTGCTGGCAATAAAATAGGGCTCAAAAAAAGGCTCGTAGGCCGGGTGAAAGGGGGCATCGATCACCTGCGGCGGCAAATCTTCCAGTTTTTGCATGCTCTTATCCCCCAACCGCACAACCCAGTACCCCCTGTTGACCAGGTAACGGATGGCAGGATAATAATTTTTTATGTTGGCATCCCGATAGTTGTGATAGTTCAGGTTGGGGACATAGCCCCCCTCCCGCACATGCAAAGTAACCAGCCGGGCCGTCGCAGGAATCCCCAACCGACTGCGCAACTGCTGACCCCGCGCCTGCTCCTCGGCCGTCAAGGTGCAAAAAAATGTCCTCTCATGACCATAAACCCGAGCGTACTCCTCTTCAGGATGATGACGATCATCCTCAATAAACAGGAAGGCGGGATCCTGCTGCTGAATCCGCTGGTAAACAGCCAACAACTCCTCCCGGGAGCGCACCTGAACCGTCTGCAACCCCCGGCAAAGCATCTCCATGACCGCTGCATTGGCGACCGGACGCAAGACCGGCCAGACAACAGTCAGATCAAAATCAGAGGCAGGATGGAGATTGCGGACCCGGTTGATCTGGTCACAGGCCTCGCCAATACGCTCGGGTTGTCCCAGATAATAGACCGCCTTTCTCCTGGCCATGCCCAATGACTCCAACCACTACAGCAATTTTTTCAACTTGTCCGCATCATCCAGAAACATGCGCACCGTCTCTTTGGTGTAGGGATGCACAATCATGCCCTGAATCAAACCGGGGGTGCAGGTGACAATATGGGCACCGGCGTCCAACCATTCGATAATATTCAACACCTCCCGGGTGGAGCCAATGATGATTTTGGCATCCAACTGCAAGGTATCCAGCAACGAACGCAACTTGGCAATCTCATCGCAGGCATTGTAGCCCATATTATTGACGCGACCGCCAAACAAGGAGACATAGGTTGCACCCGCCATGGCGGCCAGCAGACACTGCTGGGCACTCATCATCGCCGTCACATTGACCCGAACATCATGGCGGCTCTCCAGTTCATGGATCACCTCCAGATTTTCCATCTCCCCCTCCGGGCCATGAATGGTGATTTTGACATTGATGTTTTCCGCCAGACCGGCCAACATCTTGGCCTCTTCAATCATGCCATCCCGGTCATTGGTGGTGACCTCCACCGACAAGGGGAGGGGGGCGATCAAGCGGGCAATCTCGACGGTCCGCTTTTCAACCCCCTTCATGCCACCTGTGACACCACTGCGCAACAAAATGCTGGGATTGGTCGTCACCCCCCGGATAATACCCATTTTGCGATAGGTCTCGATCTCTTCTATTTTGCCGGTATCCAAAAAGATGGCCATGGTGCATCACTCCTGGTTTGTTTGCATGGTTGTTGCTGAATAATGGGGCATTTCAAAGCGTGCCAGCCGCTGTCAATGGGTGACTGCCGGGGTGTCGACGACCGGCAACAACCCATCATGCTCCGCCAGAATGGGCGGCGGTTCCAGCGGGATTTTCTCTTCTTTCGGGAGCGACTGCAACGGCCTGGTCAACGCCAACCGCAACACCTCGTCCAGATGGTTGACAGGATGAATCTCCAGATCCTTCAGGATGCTTTGGGGAACCTCCTTGAGATCCTTGACATTTTCACTGGGAATCAACACATGCTTTACCCCGGCGCGATGGGCGGCCAGCAGCTTCTCTTTCAGTCCGCCGATCACCAACACCCGACCACGCAGGGTGATCTCCCCCGTCATCGCCACATCACGGCGCACCGGAATGCCCAACAAGGCACTGACCAGGGTGACACACATGGCAATACCGGCCGAAGGACCATCCTTGGGGGTGGCCCCCTCCGGCACATGGATGTGGATGTCATGCTTTTGGAAAAACTCCTCCTCCGCCAATCCCCACTCCTTGGCCCTGGAGCGCACATAGGTCATGGCCGCCTGGGCCGACTCCTGCATCACATCCCCCAGTTTGCCGGTGATCATCAGCTTGCCCTTGCCGTCTATCTGGGTTCCCTCGATGGTGAGAATTTCACCCCCCACCTCGGTCCAGGCCAGACCCGTGGTGACCCCGATCAGATCCGTATCCTCCGCCAAGCCAAACCGATGCCGATGAACCCCCAAATATTTTTCCAACGATTTGGAGGTGACCACAACCCGGCCCCGACTTTTGCCGGAGAGCAGGGTACGGGCAGTCTTGCGACACAAACTGGCAATTTCCCGATCCAGATTGCGAACCCCCGCCTCACGGGTATAATAGCGGATAATCTCCAGCAACCCCTGGGCCGACAGACAAAACTCCGTTTTGTCCAGCCCATGGGCCTCCATCTGGCGCGGAATCAGATAGTTGTTGGCAATCCGTATCTTTTCCTGCTCGGTATAGCCGGCCAGCCGGATCACCTCCATCCGATCCAGCAGAGGACGCGGAATGGCCAGACTGTTGGCAGTGGTAATGAACATCACCTTGGAAAGGTCATAATCCACCTCCAGGTAATGGTCATTGAAGGCCACATTCTGTTCCGGATCCAACACCTCCAGCAAAGCCGAGGAGGGATCCCCCCGGAAATCGGAACCGACCTTGTCAATCTCATCCAGCAAAAACAGCGGATTGTTGCTGCCTGCCTTTTTCATGGACTGGATAATTTTGCCTGGCAGCGAACCGATATAGGTGCGGCGATGGCCACGGATCTCCGCCTCATCCCGAATCCCCCCCAGGGAGATGCGTACATAATCCCGACCCGCCGCCCGGGCAATCGACTTGGCCAACGAGGTTTTTCCCACCCCCGGCGGACCCACCAGGCAGAGAATCGGCCCCTTCACCTTCTGAACCTTCTGCTGCACCGCCAACTGCTCCAGGATGCGCTCCTTTACCTTGTCCAGCCCCCAATGATCCTCCGCCAGAATCTCTTCGGCGCGGGCCATGTCATGGGTCATCTCGGTAAATTGGCCCCAGGGCAGACAGATCAGCCAGTCGATATAGTTGCGCACCACCGTCGCTTCGGCCGACATGGGGGCCATCTGCCGCAACTTTTTCAACTCGGACTCTGCCTTTTTGTGGGCCTCCTCGGAGAGTTGAGCCGCCTCGATCTTTTCGGCCAACTCGGCCAGATCCTCTTTTTCGTCGCCCCGATCCCCCAGCTCTTTCTGGATCGCCTTCATCTGCTCGTTCAGATAGTAGTCCCGGTGGCTCTTCTCCATCTGCCGCTTGACCCGACCCCGGACCCGCTTTTCCACCTGGAACACATCCAACTCCTGTTCCATCGCCATCAACAACCGCTCCAACCGGTCCAGAACCGATGGCATCTCCAGCAACGCCTGCCGCTCCGTCACCTTCATCGAGATATGGGGCGCGACAATATCGGCCAACTGCTCAGGATCTTCCGTGGCTTGCAGGGTGGTGAGCACCTCCGGCACAATCCGCTTGTTGATTTTGGAATAGGCATCAAACTGGCGCACGATGGTCCGCATCAGGGCCAACGCTTCGGTCTGATCATACTCCTCCTGTTCCATGGGCAGGGCTTCTACGATAAAACAGGGATCCTGCTGCACATACCGGCGGATGGACAACCGACGCCCCCCCTCCACCAACACCTTGACGGTACCATCCGGCAACTTTAACACCTGCAGGATGGTGCCCTCCACCCCGACATCACTGATATCCTCCGCACCCGGCTCGTCCGTGGAGGCCTCTTTCTGGGTAACCAGCAAAATGCGCCGATGCTCCAATTGGGAAGAGACCGCCTCCAGAGCCCGTATGGAGCGTTGCCGCCCGACAAACAACGGCACAATCATGTGTGGAAAGACCACAATATCCCGCAGAGGCAACAGGGGAATACGCAACAAGCCGGAGGTGGATTTACCATCTGTGGTTTGTATGGCCATGCCATTATCCTTATACGTGTACGCTGGGAAGAGGTTCCTGCTGCAAATTTTGGGTATCTGTTTTGAGACAGCTGTTTTTTTTAATCTTTTAAATAACCGCAGGGGTCTGGGGACCATAACGGCCCCCAGACCCCTGCAATTGTTTTGAAAAAATTCAAAAAAGCACGGACATCACCGGCGCGCGCGGAGGCCGGTTCCCACCGACTGCAACAACAACCAGAGCCAAAGCGGATGACACCGTCTCAACCATGGGCCTCCATGGGTAAATCCTCATAGATCAACAGAGGAACGGCATCGTTTTCGATGGACTCCTTGTTGATCACCACCTCCCGTACGTGAGAGAGGGAGGGAATATCATACATGATATCCAGCAGGACATTTTCCAGAATGGCCCGCAACCCTCGCGCGCCAATTTTGCGTTTGATCGCCTTGGTGGCTACCGCACGCACAGCCTCCTCGGTAAAGGTGAGGCTGACATCCTCCAACTCAAACAGCCGCTGATACTGCTTGAGCAGGGCATTCTTGGGCTCTCTCAATATTCTGACCAGGGCCGCTTCATCCAACTCCTCCAGGGTGGCCACCACCGGCAACCGACCGACAAACTCGGGAATCAGGCCAAACTGCAACAGATCCTCCGGCTCCAACTGGGCCAGCAGATCGTTAAGCTTGTCTTTTTCCGATGTTTTTTTGATCTCGGAGCTGAAACCGATGCCCTGATGCTTGTTGGAACGGCGTTCAATCACCTTTTCCAGGCCATTGAAAGCCCCGCCGCAGATGACCAGAATATTGGTGGTATCCACCTGCAAATATTCCTGCTGCGGATGTTTGCGTCCTCCCTGGGGGGGCACATTGGCGATGGTGCCCTCAATGATTTTCAGCAGAGCCTGTTGCACGCCCTCACCGGAGACATCCCGGGTAATGGAAGGATTTTCCGACTTGCGGGCAATTTTGTCAATTTCGTCGATAAAAACAATGCCTCGCTGCGCCTTTTCCACATCATTGTCGGCTGCCTGCAACAGGCGCAACAGAATGTTTTCCACATCCTCGCCCACATAACCCGCTTCGGTGAGGGTGGTGGCATCGGCAATGGTGAACGGGACATCCAGGATGCGTGCCAGGGTTTGCGCCAGCAAGGTCTTGCCGGAACCGGTGGGACCGATCAGCAAAATGTTGCTTTTGGCAATCTCCACCCCGCCATCCAGACTGTTCTCCGCCGTCAACCGCTTGTAATGGTTGTAGACAGCCACCGCCAGCACCTTTTTGGCCCGGTCCTGACCAATGACATACTCGTCCAGGATGGTCTTGATCTCGATGGGGGTGGGAACACCACCCTGTTTGCGTCCGGTCTGCTCCTCTCTCTCTTCCTTGATGATGTCCCGGCAGAGGTCGATGCATTCGTTGCAGATAAAAACCGACGGGCCCGCAATCAGTTTGCGGACCTCATGCTGATTTTTGCCGCAAAACGAACAGTGCAATACGCTACCCGTTCCTGTCAATTTTTTTGCCATTGTGTACTACTCCCAATCAGTGGACTGGTTCCGCACCGTCTTCTTCGTCCACAGTGCGTTTTTCAATCGTCTTGTCTGCCAGTCCATAAGAACAGGCCTCGGTGGCCGTCAAGAAAAAATCCCGTTCCGTATCCCGGGAGATGCGCCGCAAGGTCTGACCAGTATGATGGGCCAGAATTTCATTCAACCGTTCCCGCATCCGGGCAATCTCCCGGGCCTGGATCTGAATTTCGGTGGATTGACCACTAAACCCGCCCAGGGGTTGATGGATCATCACCCGGGAGTTGGGCAACAACAACCGCTTGTTCTTGGCCCCAGCGGCCAGCAGCACCGCCCCCATGCTGGAGGCCTGACCAACGCAAAGGGTGCTGACATCCGGGCGGATAAACTGCATGGTGTCGTAGATGGCCAGACCAGAGGTGACATGACCGCCCGGAGAGTTGATATAAAAATGGATATCCTTCTCCGGGTTTTCCGACTCCAGAAACAGCAGTTGGGCAATGATCACGTTGGCGACATGGTCGTCAATGGGCCCCACCAAAAAGATGACACGCTCCTTGAGCAGTCTGGAATAAATATCGTAAGACCGCTCACCGCGGTTGGTGGTCTCCACCACCATTGGAACCAAATTCATGCAAACACCCTTGTCTCACTGTAGCGTGCCATCATGGCAGAGTTTTCCCCGACGCACAAACCGTACCAGCTCTGGCCAACCCCTGTCTCTCAACCAACCCCACCGGCTACTCCGCCCCTTGTGCCATCAATTCGGCCAGGGTACACGACTTGTCCGTCACGGTGCTGTTCTGACCGATCCAGTCAATCACCTGTTGCTCCAGCACGGAGGCGCGGAGGGTATCCATCCGCTCTTCACTCGACCGAACCCATTGCTTCATGGCGGCGGCCCGCTCCCCGTAGGCGGCCCCCATCTCGTCCAGTCGTGCAGCCACATCGGCCTCGTTGACCTCCAGCTTCTCCTTCTCGGCAATTTCTGCCAGCAGCAGCCCCAAAGTGACCCGTTCCTGAGCCGGTTGCACAAACTGGGCCGCCAGTTGCGTCTCATCCATGCCCATGTCAGCCAGGGTCACTCCCTGGCGTTCGTACTCCCGTTTGGCTTGTGAGGCCATGACGCGGCACTCCCGGTCCACCAGGCGACTGGGCAACTCCAGCGGATTGGCCTGCAGCAGTTGATCCAGCAGGGCCTTTTTGAAGCGTTGCCTGCTCTCCTCCTCAACCTGGTTACGCAAGGTCTGCTCTATCTCAGCCCGCAGGGCAGCCAGACCGCCCTCCTTCACGCCCACCAGAGTGGCCAGATCATCGTCCAACGGCGGCAATACCCGCACCCGCACCTCGTGGACAGTACAGTCAAAAACCGCCTCCTTGCCCGCCAGGCTCTCCACCCGGTAGTCGGTGGGAAAGGTGACCTTGACCGCCCTGTTATCCCCGGCCACACAGCCGACTAACTGGGCTTCAAAGCCGTCGATAAACTGTCCCTTGCCCAGTTCCAGGGGGTGATTGCTGTTTTTGCCTCCCGCGAACCGCTCCCCGTCGATACTGCCGTCATAATCCAGCAACACCTGGTCCCCCATCACTGCCGGACGCCCCGCCTCGGCGACAAATTTGCTCTGTTCCGTGCGAACCTGCTCCAGCACATTGTCGACATCGGTTGCACTGATCTCTACCTGGTGGCGGGTTAATGCCAAGCCGGTGTAGCCTTTGGGCTCTATGGTCGGGTAGACCTGAAAGAGGGCCGTATAGCTGAAAGGCTCGCCCCGTTTGACCTTGCCCAAGGTCAATTTGGGCTCATGATCCACCGGCTGCAGGGATTGCTGAGCCAGGGCCTTCGGGTAGGTCTCATGGATCAGCTGTTCCAGAACAACCCCGGACAGTTGATCACGAAAGCGTGTTTCCAGAACCTGTTTTTTGATTTTTCCCGGTCGGAAACCCGGCAGGCGGGCCGTCGTCGCCAGCCGTGCCAACTCCTGGTCCAGCAGCGCATCCACCTGATCAGCGGGGACGCTGATGGTGACTTCCCGGTCAAAAAGTGCTGTTTCTTTAACGATGACGTCCATGGATCTCCACTCATTACTCGGTTAAAAATAACATAGTACCCTCAACACCCCGAATTGCGCAACGTATCCCGATGGAGAATCGGCAATCTGTAAATACAGCCTTTTCTCTGTCCGTTGCCTTCTGTTATACTCCATCTGCTGGGAGGGGTTTTTGGCGGCCCGGTTCCGGCTGCCAAAAACAACAACGCATCGGTGGGGAGAGTGTACGATATGGCAAGGGTTATCGTCAAATTCAGGGATGTGGTGCGCAAGAGCATCCCGTTGCAGAAAGAGACGACCACCATTGGTCGCACCCCCACCAATGACATTGCCATCGAAAACCTGGCCGTCTCGCGCCATCACGCCGAAATCATCCAACAGGGGAAGGGTTTTTTCCTGCGCGACCTGACCAGCAGCAACGGCACCTTTGTCAATGGGGTGCGGGTGGTGGAGCAGCCGTTGCGGGATGGGGATACCATTCTGATTGGCAAACATATCCTGACCTTTGTCGAAAATGACGAACTGGCAGCCGCCATTGCGGCTGCACCCAGGAACAGTCAAGATCCCGACACCTTTCTCCGCTCCACCATGGAGTGGGAAATTCCAGCCGAAGAGGTTGACGCCGAAACCACCCTGCAAATTCCTCTCCCCCGTCAGGTTGACACCCCGGCCGCCCTGGTGGTCCGGGCTGGAACCCTGGCCCAGGAACGCTATCTGCTGCGGGGGGAGGCCACCATCATCGGTGCCGCCCCCTACGCGGACATCCGCCTGGTTGCCCCCAACGCCCCTGCGGTGGCTGCCGTGATCCGGTATCTGGGCAATCACTATGAAATCTCTCCCTCAGAGACCGGCCTGCTGTTGAACAAACGCAAACTGATCCAACAACAACCCCTGGAGAACGGCCATTTGATCACCATTCAAGGGGTGGTGTTCGAGTTTTTGGCAGCCGAAGTGGATTAGCCAGATGAATCGATTGAGCAGCGCACAAGAGGGGGCTCTCGGGATGGCTGAACAGAGTGGGAGGGCAGACACAGCAGGCTTGCCCGGGGTGCAAGGGGGCTGCTCTGCATACGAAAATGGCCTGCTGGCCTTGTGGGATGCTGTCATGGCAACGGCGACCGACGAAAGGGCAGCGGGGCGGGGGTTGGATCTGGCGACCATGATTGACCTTGTCCAGCGTCACCGTGGGGTGGCACAACCCTCTGATTGGGTGGCCGGAGTGCAACGTCTCGCCGCCCATATCGCTCCCATCCAGCACCAACTGGAGCAGGCCCTTGCACAATGGGAGCTGATCAAGGGGATAAAGAGCCATGCCCTGGGTCAACTGGATCAGTCGCTTCCGTTGCTGCAAAAAATTCTGGCCAGAGAGGCCGGTGAGGCCGGGCTGACCTCGCCCGCCCGTGATGCCGATCAAAAAAGATGGAATTTTCTGAAAGAGAACAGACTCTTTTTCCGTACCGTGTTTTTGCAGATGGATGCCCTGCGTGCCCGACTCGACCATTTGGAGCCAAAAGAGTCTCTGTTGAACCGACACAGTGTGGATCTGGGGCGGGATTTGGAAAAACAGGCGGTCATGCTGCATGATTTTTTGCAGAACAGCCTGGATTTTCTGGAAAACCGGGGGGATGGCGCGGGTTTGACCGCTGCCCTGGCGGCGTTGTCTTCCGCTCCTGCTGTCGGACAGACGGCTGTGCCGGTTACCTCGGCTCCTGTCGTGGCCTCTCCTCTCACACGCTCTGCCCCGGCAACGGTGACCCGCACTGCAGAATCGGTGGATGCCTTGGTTGATCGGGTGCGGGAGCGTTGTCTGCAGGCCAAGCAGGTGCTGTTGCAGATGAGCCTGTGGGAGTGGGATCTGCTGAAAAAACCGATTCCACCACCGGAACTGCTGCGTGCCATTCGCACCCAGCAACCTGCGGTGGACCGGGCCTGTCTGGCGGTGGAAGAGATTCTGGAGAGTCTGGAACGGCTGACCCGCTGGCATGATGGCGAACTGGGCGTGGTGCTCGGCAGCCACCTTTCCACCCTGGAAAAGTTGCAAGGGGAGGCGGACGATGCCCTGGAGCAATTACATACATTGTTTGATCGCGTCTCTTTGCCGGCCCATGTGGACCGTCGCTCTCAGCTGGCTGTCACCCGATTTTTGCAGGAGAGGGCGGCAAAACGGCGGGCCGGGCTGCCGCTGCCATCGGAGCAGCGTACGGATGCCAGCAGCCGTCGGGTGGATGAACGCATTGCCGTGCGGTGCCGCATTGAGGTGCAATCGCTGGAGGGAGGCGTGCCGATACTGGGGGTAACCCGGGATGTCAGCACCAAGGGGTTTTGCCTGGAGGCTGATGGCGTACCCGGTGGCGTTGCTTCCGGCATGTTGATCAGCTTCAAAATTTTGTCGGATGCCCAGCGCACCCTGTTTTTTGGCACTTTGTACCGCACCAGCGGTACCTTGCTGGTCATTTTGTTGGACGCCGGCTGTGAGACGCAGTTCATGACGTTGATTCGGGCGGAAATTTTACAAAATCGGGAGGAGGGGGCGGGGATCCTCCCGTTAAAGCCGACGACGCCCTCCTGAGAAAGGGGGGGGAGGTGAACCATATGCGCTAACATAGTTGCGGTCTTTCTTTAAAACGATTGCAGGGGTCCGGGGAGCGTCACGCTCCCCGGACCCCCGCAATCGTTTTAAAGGACTAGAAAAAGCATGGGTATAGCCATCATGTTAGCGCATATGGGGGGGTGAACACGGTGGACAGCAATTCACTGCGGTGGCTCAAGGGACAACAGAGTGGCTGAACTGACAACCATTCGGCGGGACAACCCGTTGTTTATTCGCTACGGTTCGTTGGTGGAGCGTTGTTTTGCCAACAATGCGCCGGTGGGTGCCCCGTTGTCTCTTTTTCCCACGGTAGGGCGGGGGAGCAAGGAGGAGGGGGGGAGAAAACATCTGGATTCCTATGCCGACCCGGAGGAGATGGCGGCCGCGCAAAGATCGGTGGACAAACTGCGGGCGGCTTTGCAGGCAGAACTGGCGGCGGTCGCCGATGGTGGCCACAATGGCCCGTCGGTTGTCCAGCAGTTGCAGGATTTTCGCTTCGGATTGCAGCGTGGCAAGGAGGTGATGCTGGAGGAGAATCCATTTTACGGGTTGGCGGGCCTCTTTTACCGAATCAATCTGACCGCCTTGAAAAATGCCTTTGTTGCCACTCAGCGGGAGGCTTCGGACAATCCGCCCCGCCCCATCACGGTCTCCCGTTCCTACCGCCATATCTGGAGCAGCGACAGCTCCATCGCCAGCCTGGGCCAAAAACTGCGGGAAACTGTGGGTAAAATGGGTTCGTTGGGCAAGTTGATTGTGGGGCTGTTGCTCTTTGCCGGATCTACCCTGACCACCGCCAAGGGGGTGATTGATCTGGTGCAACTGCCGGGTTTTATTGCACTGTTCGGGGATCGTCTGGCAGGCAGTGCCAGCGAATCGGCCCGTATAACTTTTGCCATAATCGTCGGTTTTACGCTCTCCTCCATCATTCTGGACTATAAAAGCCGCCTGTTTCTGGGGGCAGCGGAGTCGGGTCGGGTTTTTCGGGGCTACTATGTGGCGTGGCGACGTCATCCCCGCTGGGTGATTATCGCTGCTTTCTTGACCATGATCTCCATCTGGACCAACTATGATGGCATTGTCCTGTTGCTCTCCAAAACCGAAGATTTGGCCTACCAGTGGCAGAAGATCGAGCAACAGGTCGGCAGTGCCATGGGGGATGCAACGAGGCGGGATACCGAAAATCCCGCCTCGTTGCGGGATCTGCAGGCCACTTTGCATAAACAGGCGGCGGCTGCCATTCTCCAGTTCAAAAAGGTACCGGAAGATGAGATGAGTGGCGCGGCCTCCAGTGGGGTGGCCAAAATGGGGCCTCGCTACTGGGCCAAGCGTTTTATTGTAGAGGGGGGCTACCTTCCTGGTCAAAACGATGTGGCCAAGGTTTTCAAAGGCAGCAGTCTGGTGGGCCAGATTGATGGCATGCTGCGGCGTTCCGGCCTCGATTTGCAACAGGGGCTGGAAGAGAAGATCGGCCGGATTTTGGCAACATATGACAGTGCATTCCAACAGAGTGAACGGGCCGTTCAACAAAAAATGGCGGTCCTTTCCGGCAGGATGACCTCCAGGGAGTATTCACTGGAAGGGTTGATCACCTTGTTCAAGCTGGAGTCCTACCACATCAACGAAGGGGTGCAGGGGATTGTTGTCCATCTGGAGGAGAACAAGGAGGCCTTTGCCAAAGCGGCCCGGGAGATCAACCAACTGGCAGAGAGCCATATCGCTCTGCTGCGGGAGGTGGACAAGACAGGCGTTGCGACAAACAATGACTATACCGTTGACATCAACATGGGCATTCCCAAACTGGAAGCCATCGACCAGTTGAAACAGGGGAGCATCCCCATGGCCAAACGGCATAATCTGGTCGAGTTGAAAGAGATTATGCTGGAGCGTTATGGGGTTTTCCTGGGGGGGATCTTTCTCTTTTTCGTCCTGTTTCTCGCCGTTTTCATGGATCTTTCCGATCCCATACTCTATTCGGCCATGGTGGCTCGCTGGGGTCGGCGGGATCGCCATTTTCTGGATGAAAATGTCAAACGGTTCCAGGAGTGGGAAGAGAACCATGTTCACCACCTGCACCGCTTTTTGGTCCGTTCGGATGTGCTGGCCCTGTTGCCCAAGCTGCCTACGCCCAAAATTTATCTTTTCCATCACCGCTATAACCATTTTCTGGAGGCTGTGGAGCCCCGGGTCAAGGATCCGGCCAGTCGCAGCTGGTGGGAGCGGATCCGGTTCTGGTTTTCCGGGCTTTTCCAGGGCTCCCGGATTGACCATGTGGAGGGTTACAACGCCCGTCAGACCGCACTGACCCGATGTTTGCGGGATCCTGAAACCTTCGCGCCCCGTATTCTGAATACGGTTTTTCCCGGTCTGTTGGAGCCGGTGCAGATCGGAGTTGACCATTTTGATTCCGTGTTTGACAAGATTTATGCCCGGATGAAACAGAATGAGCGGGAGTTTGAACAGGCTTTGGCCCGTTATGCACCGGAGTCGGTGGCTCCGGATCCGGTGGCTCTGGAGCCGATGGCGGTTGATGGCGAGTCGTTGCAGCGGCTGGGTCTGTTCCGGGGATCTTTTCAGAATACGGCCTTGTACGATTTGTGGTCTCTGCTGCGTTCCTGGTTCCGTCTGTTGCTCTGGCAACCCGTGGATGCCCCGTCTCCCACCTTTCCACTGACCCGCATCAGCCAGATCCGGGCTTTGGCCTTATCCCACTACCAGTCCCGCAGCCACATCAGCCAACTGGCCGAGTTTGTGCCCAGCCTGCGCCATTTTGTGCGGCAGCGTCTGTTTGTCATCAAGCAGGATCTGTTGCAACCGATCGGCGAGACGCTGGCTAAAATTCCCAATGGCAACATGCTGATCTACTCTTTTCGGATCCACGAATTGCAGGAGGAGTATGCGCAACTGGAGCGGGGCTTGTTGGAACTGTTGGGGCTCTCCCAGTTTCAGGGCATTCAGATCAGTGAGCAGATGGTGCATACCATCGTAGAGCAGTCGGGTGTGGATGAGATTGCTGGTATCTATCTGCGTGGTGATCTTCAGGAGGAGATACTGGAAAAGCGTATCGGCAAGCTGGAGTTCCGGCTGGCGCGGGCCTACAAGCTGATCAGGGATCTGGTGGAGGGGCAGGATACCCTGATATTTACCTTGACCCGTATTCGGCGGGAATATTTGAGCCCCATCCAGCATGCCCTGGCACCGTTGCACACCCGTGGCCGGATCGAAGAGGCGTTGGGGCTGCATAAAATGAAAGAGGATCTCGCGGTGATCGAGAGCTGCCTGCTGGAGCTCTGGGATCCCACCATACCTCCGATAGGGGTGGAACCGGCGGTGGCCGGAGCGGGTTTGGGGGCTATTATCGATCTGATTCGCCGCAACAGTGCGGTGGGGCAGGAGTTTGATCTGGTTCTGTACGTCAAACAGCTTGAAATCCGCATGGCGGCCATCCATAAGCAGTTGGATACGGCCATTTATCAGCTCAGCATGGTGGACAAGATCACAACCAACGCCCTGGGTCTGCTGGACCATGCGGTAACCCTGGTCCAGCAAATTTTTGTCAAGGATGAGGAGACGCAAAACTTTGCCCTGCTGCCATCCCATGAAGATCAGAAAAAGTTTGATTTTCTGGAGGAGAACCGGCTTTTTTTCCGAACCGTTTTTTTGCAGGTGGATGCGCTGCGGGCCCGGTTCAACACGCTGGACATGAGGGAGTGCCTGCTCGGGGGACACGGCATGGATCTGGCGCGGGATCTGGAAAAACAGGCCATCATGTTGCGTTATTTTCTGAAAAATGCGTTGGATTTTCTGGAGGACAAGCGGGACAGTGTCGGTCTGTCGGCAGCATTGGCGGAGTTGCAGCCCCACACCCGTCCTTCCGTTTTGCGGCAGGCTCAGCGTCCGCTTGCGGTGGCGGAAACGTTCGCTTCTGTTGCGGAGAGTCTGTCGGATACGCCACCGCCGACCGTTGTTCCCTCTGCGGAGGCGGGGTCGGAACCGTCGGAGTCGGTTGTATTGGCGCAGGTTGCGGCGGAGTCTGGCGCGGATGGGGTGGCCGCCGGGGAGCAAGCTGTCATCCCTCCGACTGCGCCGCCCACGGTTGCAACCAGGGCGGAGGTGGATGCACAGGTGGCCGTTGTGCAGAGCTGCTGCATGGAGGCCAAAGAGGTTTTGCTGGAGATGAGTCTCTGGGAGTGGGATTTATTGAAAAAACCCATTCCCCCGCCGGAGTTGTTGCATACCATTCAGACCCGGCAGCCTGAGGTGGACAGGGCTTGTCTGACGGTGGAGGGGATTCTGGTGACGTTGGAGGGGTTGACCCGTTGGCATGATGGGGCGTTGGGGGAGATCCCCGGCGGTCATGTTGCCACCTTGCAGGCGTTGCGGTCGGAGGCGGAGGAGGCCCTGGAAAAGTTGTACACGCTGTTTGATCAGATCTCCCTGCCCCCCTTTGTGGATCGCCGCTCCAAGGTGGCTGTGAACCGCTTTTTGAAGGAAAAGGCTGAACAGCGGCGCAAAGAGGCACGCTCTGCGTCGACGCAACGGTCGGAGCGTGGCAGTCGTCGGTTGACGGAGCGGGTTGCCGTGGGGAGCCGCATGGAGGTACAGGCGGTGGAGGGGGATCTGACCATGGTGGGTGTGACCCGTGACGTCAGTGCCAAGGGGTTTTGCATGGAGGCTGATGGTGTGCCCGGCGGGATTATCTCCGGCATGGAGGTCCGTTTTAACATTTTATCCGACGCGGAGCGTACGCCCTTTTTTGGCAGGCTGTTTCGTACCAGCGGCACCTTGCTGGTGGTGCTGTTGGAGGCCGGGCATGAGGTACAGTTTATGGCCTTGATTCGGGCTGAGATCTTGCGGGGTCGGCAGGGATCGGGCATGTTGCAGTTGAATCTGGATGCCCTGACCCGGGAGGAGGGGCTGGGGGCAGAGGTGTTCGACGACCTGCAACCATCGGGGGTTTAGGGGGAGGGCAGGATGGAAAATCTGGTTACCGCAGAGGAGTTGATCAACTTTTTGGCTACCGTGGAGGGGTTGAAGGAGATTCCAACCGAAGATTTGGATGCGTTTGTCGTGCCGCTCATCAGCATTGCCACCTATGAGACGGGTCAGTCCATCATTGCCCGTGGGAGCATGGGCAGCCACCTTTTTATCCTGTATGAGGGGCAAATACGCGCCAACGTGTCGTATCCCGATGGCAAGAGTCGGCATTTTATCATGGAAAAGGGCTCTATTGTGGGTGAAATGTCTTTGGTTTCCAATCTTCCGGCCCGGGCTGATGTGGTGGCTGACAAGCCTTCCACCTTGTTGTTGCTTGACATAGAGACCTGTCAATCCCTGATGGTCAATCTGTGGCGGGTGACCAGGGCCTTTGCGGGTCTTATTGGTAGGCGGATGGCCAATCAGGCCTGATGGAGAAGATACCGGGGGGTGAGGAGCGTCACGCTCCCCAACCCCCTGACATTGTGAAAAAAGGGTAAAAGACGTGTCCGTTTTTATTGAACGGTAAAAAAACGGTTTCGATAATTTTAGCATGATTTTTGCTTTCCAACCCCCAGTGGGTTGATTTTTTTGATCATCATGCGGCCATCTACGGGGTGCTGCAAGAAAATCGTGACACGATCCCTGTCGGTGTGTCCAATACTTTGACGGAGAGCCGTATGCTGGACTGGACTCTACAGTTGTTGAATCATGCCTGGGCACCCTGGGTTGTTGCCGGCTTGCTGCTGGTGTGGGGGGCCGGACACTGGGTTGCCTTGCAAGGCAACTTTTTTCGCCCATTGCACCAACAGTTGCTGGAGATGCGGCGGCAGTTGGAGGAGACGCCGGAGGATCCGATCGCCTTTGCCGGCCGATTTCTGGATATAGGGGAACCTTTGACCCGACTGCATCTGCTGGCTCCCGCCTGGTCCCTCTTCAGCAAAAGCCTGGTGGTCTCTCCGGTTCGTGGTGTTCCGCTGTATGGCAGCCGGGAGCCGCGCCATTTTTTTAACGTGGATGGCCTGATGGGGCGGGAGGCGGCTCACTATTACTACCGCACAATTCCCAACATGCTGTTGGGGATTGGGGTGTTGGTGACCCTGATCGGTCTGGTGGCAGCGATCCATTTTACCATTCAGGGGATGGACAGCGGGGATCTGTATGCAACCCAGAGTGCCTTGATGGGGCTGTTGAACGCGGCTTCGATCAAGTTTCTCACCTCCATTGTCGGTCTTGCGGTGGCGATGCTCTTTTCCTGGGAAGAGAAGCGGCAGCGGCATCGGCTGGAGCGGGATGTGGAGCAGATTTGCCAGTTGTTGCAAGAGCGGATGGCATGGACCGCGGACGATCAGGTGGGGCGGGATCAGCTGCAGGCGACCCAAGCCCAATCCCGCCATCTGCAGGAGATTGCCGACCGTCTGCATCAGGTGATTACCCAACCCAGTTTTCAGGCCAATGCGGGCAAATCCAGCGGGGAGCCCCTGTTGACCGAGGGGATTGCGGAACGGTTGGCCAGCCAGTTTGATGCCAGCATGGCGCAGCTGCGGCAGACGGTGTTGGCGTTGGGGGAGAGCATTAAAAAGCTGCCGTTATCGGAGCCACCGTCGTCGCCGGCTGCCGGGGTGGTTCAAAACGAGGTGTTGGAACGGTTGTCCGCCCAACTGGGGGCGCAGGTGGCGGCATTGACGGCCCATGCAGAGAGCCAGTCGGTGGCCCAGACCGCGTTGTTGGAGCGATTGGCCGCCCGGATGGAGCAGAGTGTGGCCGCTGTGGTGGCCAAGGCGGCGACGGTTGGGGTGGGGGTTGCCGACCTGGAGCCGTTGCTGAACCGTATGCAGCAGGATGGCGAGCGGTTGTTGCAGGCCAACGAAGCGGCCATGGGCAGAATCCTGGCGGCGGTGGGCCAGCAGGTGGCGGGTTTGCAGACGGAGAGCTCGCTGGCTCTGTTGCGACCGGATGAACGGAGTCAGCTGGTTGAGAGCGTGGTCTCCCGCATGGAGCGGGCGATGGCACTTGTGGGGGACGCGGGCCTGTCGCCTTTCCACCGGATTGCCGGTCAGTTGGAGCGGGCGATCACCCGGCTGGATGATCGGGTAAACCCGGTGGGTGTGGCGGATATGGCTTCCCTTGTGCTGGCCTTGCGGGCGGAAGGGGAGCGGATGCATGCGGCCCATACCGAGATGATGGAGACGTTGCGTTCGACCTGGTCCGCTGGTCCGGGTGGCGGGGCGTCTCAACTCTCTGCGGCGGGCTTGCAGACCGAATGGTTGGCACAGATTGCCCAGCAGATGGAGGAGAGCATAACCGCTTTGGTGGCCAAGGTGGGTACTGGTATGGGGGTTCCGGATCTGGAACCGTTACTGAGCCGCATGCAACAGGATGGGGAGCGTCTGCTGCAGGCCAATGAGGCGGCCATGGGGCGGTTGGTGGCGGTGATTGGGCAGCAGATTGGGGCTTTACAGACCGATGCGACCCTGGCGGCATTGCGGCCGGATGAGCGGAGTCAGCTGGTTGAGACCGCAGTGGCTCGCATGGAGCAGGCGATGGCCCATGTGGGGGATGCGACCTTGTCGCCGTTCCATCGGATTGCCGGGCAGTTGGAACATGCGGTAATCCTGCTGAATGATCGATTGGCTTCGGCGGCTGCCCCGGCGGCGGATGTGACGCCGCTGGTGGCGGCCTTGCGGGCGGAGGGGGAGCGGATGCAGGCGGCCCACGCCAGCGCGATGGCGGGGCTGTTGTCGGCCTTGTCCCACCGGAGTCAGGAGAGTGGCCACCCGGCCGCTGTCGATGACTTGCCTGGTCTGATGGAACGGATGGGTTTTCAGATCGAGAATGCCATCGCCTCGTTGGGGGAAAAGATGGAGGCATCCTTTTCCCATGCAGGTTTGGAGCGGTTGGCGCATACAGTGCGTCAGGAGGGGGCCCAGCTGGTTCGTGCCAATGAGGTGGCGATGCAAAACCTGTTGGAGCTGGTGAGCCAGCGATTGGCCGATGCGACGGCGACGGCCACTCTGTCCGAGTTGCAGCCTGCGGAGCGGGAAGGGTTGTTGGAGCGGGTGGCTGCGCGGATGGAGCGGGCAGTGGCCAGCCTGGGAGAGGTGGGGTTGGCTCCCTTCTTTGACAGTATACGGCGGGAGATGGAGCAGATTCCCGGGGTTGGTTCGTCGGCTCTCAACGAGACGTTGCAGGGCAGTTTTGCCCGTATCACCCAACAATTGGACAGTGTGACCGCCGCTTTGGAGAGCAAGGTGTGGGCGGCGGAGACGGTGCCGGATATGGGCCAGTTGGTGAAGGCCATTCGCGGTGAGGGGGAGCGGTTGTTGCAGGCCAATGCGCAGGCGGTTGATCGGCTTTTTGCCGAGCTGAGTCAGAGGAGTGGGATGGGGGGATCGGCTGGCGAGGAGAGGCAGGCGGCTGTTCTCAATCGGATCGCCGACCAGATGGCTGCCCTGCATCAGGTGTTGACGGAGAGGTCGGCGTGGACGGAAACATCGGTGGTCTCCTCTGCTTTGTTGCCCGACATGGAGAGCCTGGTTGCCCGTATTCAGCGGGAGGGTGAGCGGTTGGTGCAGGCCAATGAGCGTGCCATGGCGGGGTTGTTGAGTGAGGTGGCGCGGCGTTTTGCGGCTGTTTCCGCCACGACGGCGTTGGCGGAGTTGCATCCGGTGGAGCGGTCGGAGTTGCTGGACGGGGTGGCTGTGCGGATGGAGCGGGCTGTTGCCAGTCTGGGTGAGCTGGGCTTGACGCCGTTTTTTGATGGGATGCGCCATGAAATTGGCCAGTTGATCAAGGCCAACCAGCAGGCGGTGACCGAGTTGGTGCATGAGATCAACCAGCGCAGCCGGGAGCAGGGCAGTCAGGAGGCTCAGTTGTTGGAGAGTGTGGTTGCCCAGGTGGGTCAGACCATCACCCGGATGGGGGAAAAGTTTGCAGCGGCGGTGCCTCAGACGGCCACCCTCATGTCGGAGGAGATTGGCCAACTCATTCGCAGGGAGGGGGAGCGGTTGCAGGGGACGCATCAGCAGTTGCTGGGGCAGTTGGAGCGGTTGTTGAGCCAGTTGGCTGCTGGTCACTCTGCGGCGGTCTCTGCTGCGCCGGTTGCGGTGGGGGAGGTGGTTGCCGTGTTGGACGAGCAGAGCATGCAGCCGTTGCTGGATGGTTGGCGTCGGGAGGGGGAGCGGTTGGTGTTGGCCAGTGAAGCGGCCTTTGAGCGGTTGCTGGAGGAGTTGGGGCAGCAGTTCGCCCAACTGCGCAGTGGCGAGGGGGTCGCCTTGTTGGAGCAGGTTTCCAGCCAGTTGCACCGTTCCGTGCAGGCAGTGCGGGAGCCGGCGGCGGAGTTGGAGGCGGAGGGGGTTGATGCGGAGGGGATGATAGCGGAGGGTACGGCGGTTACGGTGGGGAGCCATGAGTCGTTGCGACCTGTTTTGTTGGAGATGAATCGCATTATTTCCCAGCAGCGGCGCGAGGAGCGGCGATTGTTGAAGCAGGTGGTCAATGAGGTCAACCGTTCGGTGGCGGCGTTGGATGCCAAGATTGGTCGTGCCACCCCGTTGAACATGAAGACGCTGGTAAGCACGGTACAGGATCAGGGGGAGCGGTTGTTTGCCACGGTCAACACCTTGGCACCTGCGCTGGCTGAGATGACCCAGTTGATTGCCCGGCAGCGGGGGGAGGAGATGCAGCTGTTGGAGCGGGTGGCCACGGAGGTGAACCGTTCGGTGGCGGCGTTGGATGCCAGGATTGGCCGTGCCACGCCGTTGCAGCTGAAGAGTTTGCTGGATACGGTGCAGGGTCAGGGGGAAAGGTTGTGGGCGGGGAGTCAGGAGATTGTGCGGGAGTTGCGTTCCACGCGGGCGGTATTGCAGCCGGGCGGTCGTCGGGTAGAGTCGGGTGGTGCTGCTTCGGCTGCTGCTGATACCCGGGGTGCTGAAGCAGAGGAGGTTGTTGCGCCGGTTGCTGTGGTATCGACCGATCTGCCTGCGGGCATGGAGGGGGTGCATCGTTTGTTGGAGGCGTTATCGCAGCCTGCTGCTGTTGGGGTATCGGCGTCGGTTACCGTTGCGGAGCGGGGTTCTGCGGCTTTGGATCAGGGGGTTGCGCCGGTTGAGTCGGGTTTGTTGTTGGCTTATGAGTCTGCTTTCCGTTCGGATGGGGTGGTTCGTACGGACTCCTCTTCCTGGGTAGCGGCCAAGGTTGAGGGCAGTCTGCCTTCTGTTCCGAAGGTCAAGCCGGCGGTGGCGTCGTTTGTGCGTCTGTTGCCGGAGATGGTGGGGCGGACGCGGGCTCCGTTGCGGCTGCCGTCTCGTGAGGAGGCCAAGCCTTTGGTGGTTGTTGCGGCCGAGCAGGGGGGGCGTTCGGGGTCAGAGGTGGGTGGTCCGGTGGGGGATCTGGCGGTGCGTCCGTTGGTGCCCACCTTGTTGCAGGAGTTTGGCAGCAAGAAAAACCGTTCCTGGCAGCCCTTCACTGTTTTTGTCGAGCGGCAGACCTCGGACTCCTATGACAGTCAGAAGCGGTTTTCGTTGTTCAAGGGCTAGCAACTCTGCTTTTTTAAAACGATTGCAGGGGCCTGACTGCGTGCGGTCTTCCCTGTAAACGATTGCAGGGGTCCGGGGACCGTCACGGTCCCCGGTGGGGTGCAGGGGCAAAGCCCCTGCTGAATGGCGCGTTTTCCCAAAGCAAATTTTCGCAGAAAATTTGCGCAACGCGCCCAAAACCGCCCCGCAGGGGCGACCTTGGGAGGGCGGTAGCCCGACTCGCACGGTTATGTGATCGAAAATGTTTGGATAAGAAAGCAGAAGGTTCGGATATTCAGGTTTTTTTCTGATACAAGGCCAGGAATGTTTTTTTCCAAGCCAAGCCCAATTTGGCCAGCGTTCAGTCGGGCTGCCGCCCTCCAGCAGTGCCCCTGCGGGGCGTTTTGGGCGCAGCGCGCCCGTTACATGCAGGGGCTTTGCCCCTGCACCCCACCGGGGAGCGTGACGCTCCCCGGACCCCTGCAATCGTTTTAAAAGAAAAGAGCATGGGCAGCGTTGGCGCGCCCCTGCACCCCACTGGGGAGCATGACGCTCTCCATACCCCTTTGATGTATCGGCTGGAACTACCCTATGGAATCACTGAACCATTCACTGTTTTTACTGATCAACGCCGGGGCCGAACCCTCGCCTGTCCTGTTGTACGGGGCCATTTTTTTTGCCAAGTGGCTGGTCTATTCGTTGCCTGTCCTGTTGCTGGCCATGTGGCTGTGGGGTCGCTCTTACCATCGGGAATTGGCGACCAAGGCGGTTTTGTCCATCGTACTGGGCCTGTTGGTCACAGCCCTGATTCGGTGGCTTTGGCCGCACCCGCGCCCTTTCGTCGTTGGCCTGGGTTATACCCACCTGGCGCATGCACCCGATGCCTCTTTTCCAAGCAACCACGCCGTCTTTTGTTTTTCGATGGCCTTCTCCCTGTGGTGGAACGCGGTACGCAAACGGGCTGCCTGGATACTGCTGGGCGTGGCCCTGTCGGTGTGCTGGGCGCGGGTCTACCTGGGGGTCCACTTCCCGTTGGATATGGTGGGCGGGGCGGTCGTGGCACTGCTGTCGGTCTGGCTGGTCAACCGCCTGCTGCGCATCAACCGCCTGGGGGACCGATTGGTCATCAAGCTGGAAACGACCTACGGCCGTATCATGGCACGGGCCATCGCCAAGGGCTGGATCTCGGAATAAACTCCTGATTTTGTTAAATGATCGGTAGGGGAGCGCAGTGCAGACTACTCCCACTCAATGGTTCCCGGCGGCTTTGAAGTAATATCATAGGTAACCCGATTGATCCCTTGCACCTCATTGATGATACGCCTGGCAATGCGTGCCAACAACTCATGGGGCATGGGATAATAGGCAGCCGTCATATAATCCTTGGTCTCTATCGCCCGCAAGGCCACCACATACTCATAACTCCGCCCATCCCCCATCACCCCCACACTCTTGACCGGCAAAAAGACGGCAAAAGCCTGATCCGTTTTTTGGTAATGACCGGAATTGTACAACTCCTCCATATAGATGGCATCCGCCTGCCGCAACAGATCCGCAAACTCCTTGCGCACTTCACCCAGAATACGCACCCCCAAACCGGGACCGGGGAAAGGGTGCCGATGGATCATGCGCGGCGGCAACCCCAACTCCAAACCGATCTGCCGTACCTCATCCTTGAACAGCTCGCGCAACGGCTCCAGCAGAGCCAACCCCATCTTTTCCGGCAATCCTCCCACATTATGATGCGACTTGATGGTGGTGGCCGTCGCCGTCTTGCTGCCCGCCGACTCGATGACATCCGGATAAATGGTGCCCTGAGCCAACCAGCGAACCCCTGCAATCTTGTGGGCCTCCTCTTCGAACACCTCGATAAAGGTGTGGCCGATGATCTTGCGCTTCTGCTCCGGGTCCGTCACCCCCCGCAAACGGGAAAGAAACCGCTCCTCGGCCCCGACCCGGACCACCTTGACCCCTAAATGTTGGGCAAAGGTGGCCATCACCTCATCCCCCTCATTCAGACGCAACAACCCATTGTCAACAAAAATACAGGTGAGTTGAGAACCAATGGCCCGATGCAGCAACGCCGCCACCACCGAGGAGTCAACCCCGCCAGACAAACCCAGAATCACATGGTCCTGCCCCACTTTTTGACGGGCAATCGCAATCTCACGCTCTATCACCCCCTGCGGTGTCCACAACCCTCGACACCCACAGAGACCATGGACAAAATCATGAATCAACTGCTCCCCGTTTTCGGTATGATTTACCTCGGGATGAAACTGCACCCCCGCCATTCGCCCATCCTTGGAGACAATACCGGCAACGATGCCGTTGTCACTCTTGGCAAAGAGCTGAAACGAGTTGGGAATTTGCGTCACATGATCCCCGTGGCTCATCCAGACCTTGTTGGGCAAGGGGCGGGCTCCAAAACCAACCACATGCCCCTGCTTGAGAAAGTTGGGAAAAGGAACGGGATACAACGCATCGGGCCACAAGGTGGCCGGCCCGTACTCCCGTGTCTGGGAGGGCTTGACCTCCCCGCCATAATGGCGGGCCAGCAGGTGCATACCATAGCAGATACCCAGCACCGGAACGCCCAGGGCCAATACCGCCGGATTCAAATCCGGCGCGCCCGGATCGTAGACGGAACGGTGACCACCGGAGAGAATAATCCCCTTGGGATTGAAGGCCAGAATGGCCTCCTTGCTCATGCTGTGGGGGTGAATTTCACTGTAGACCTGCACCTCGCGGACCCGGCGGGCAATCAGTTGGGTATACTGGGAGCCGTAGTCGAGAATCAATATTTTTTCATCGTGAATAGGGTCAATCATGGTACGCTCCTTACGCCCTAATCCAGGTGATAATTGGGGGCCTCTTTGGTGATGCTGACATCGTGCACGTGGGATTCCCGCAGCCCGGCCTGGGTAATCTGGACAAAGGCCGGCTTGGTGCGCAAGGTTTGAATATCGGGGCAACCGGTATAGCCCATGGCAGCCCGCACACCGCCGAGAATCTGCTGGATCAGGGGTTGCAGGGGGCCTTTGTAGGGAACACGTCCCTCCACCCCTTCGGGCACCAGTTTGTGGGCCTCGATCCCCGCCTGGGCATAGCGATCTTTGGAACCCTGCACCATGGCCCCCAGGGAGCCCATGCCCCGATAGGTTTTATAGCTGCGTCCCTGGAAGAGAAAAACCTCGCCGGGAGCCTCTTCGGTACCTGCAAACATGGAGCCCATCATGACCGAAGAGGCCCCGGCGGCGATGGCTTTGGCCACCTCTCCCGAATATTTGATGCCACCATCGGCAATGATGGGTACGTTGTAACGGTCGGCCTCGGCAGCGCAGTTGGCGATGGCGGTGATTTGTGGCACCCCGACGCCGGCCACAATGCGGGTGGTGCAGATGGAGCCGGGACCAATGCCCACCTTGACGGCATCGGCTCCGGCGGCGATCAGATCGCGGGTAGCCTCTGCCGTCGCCACATTGCCGGCAATCACCTCTGCGGTGGGATACTCCCGTTTGATCCAGGCCACCATCTCCAATACAGCCTCCGAATGGCCGTGGGCGGTATCCACCACGATCACATCCACCTCTGCCTCCATCAGGGCCATGGTCCGTTTTTGACCATCCCGGCCCACGCCGATGGCGGCCCCGGTGCGCAGGCGGCCAACGGCATCCTTGCAGGCGTTGGGATTGGTCTGGCTCTTTTCAATATCCTTGACGGTGATCAGCCCCACGCAACAAAAGGCGTCGTCCACCACCAGCAATTTTTCGATGCGATGATAGTGCAGCAGCCGTTTGGCCTCATCCATGGAGACCCCTTGGGTGACAGTGACCAGTTTTTCCCGCGGGGTCATCAGTTCGGCAATGGGTTGTTGCTGATCGGTGGCAAAGCGGACATCCCGGTTGGTCAGGATGCCGTGCAGACGGCCATTCTCCTCGGTGACCGGAATGCCGGAAATATGATGTCTTTGCATCAGTTCAATGGCAGTGTGCAGCGGTGCGTCGGGGCGTATGGTCCAGGGATCGGCCACCAGGCCAGAGACAAACCGTTTGACAATGCGCACCTGACCCGCCTGCTCTTTGACCGACATGTTTTTGTGAATGATGCCGATGCCTCCCTCCTGGGCCATGGTGATGGCGGTACGGGCCTCGGTGACGGTATCCATGGCGGCCGACAGCAGCGGGACATTCATCTGGATGTTGCGGGTCAGGCGGGTGGACAGATTGGCATCCCGGGGCAACAGCTGGGAACGGTCGGGAAGCAGCAAGACGTCATCAAATGTTAAAGCCTGTTGGAGGATCCTCATGGCAATGCCTTATAATAGACGATTCAGGTGAAAGATTAACGGTGAAACCCCAGCCCCAGCAGGTATTGCTCAGAGCTGCGGTCACGGCTGGCACGGGGTTTGATGAGTTTTACCCGCTCGAACAGTTGGCGGGCATGGCTGACAATGTCGTGAAAACTGGTGCCTTGAAACACCTTCAACACCAGACTGCCGCCTGGATGGAGTCTTTGCTCTGCAAACTGAAAGGCACTCTCCGCCAGCAATTCGCCACGGGCCTGGTCGACGCACGGGATGCCGCTCATGTTGGGGGCCATGTCGGAGAGGATGACATGGGCCAGGCCCGGGGTGCCCAACGTTGCGGTGATTTGGTCGAGTATGGCCTCATCCAAAAAGTCCCCTACAATGATCTCTGCCCCGGCAATGGCTGCGAAGGGCAAAATATCGGCTGCGACGACACGTCCGCGCGGCCCCACCAGTTTGACCGTCACCTGGGTCCAACCGCCGGGGGCGGCTCCCAGATCCACCACGGTCATGCCCGGTTGAATCAGCAGGTTGCCTGGGCGGCCGGGCGAGGGGTGTTCTTTTGGAAAGGTTTGCAACTCCAAAAGTTTGAAAGCGGCACGCGAGCGGTATCCCTCTCGTTTGGCGGCTGCCACATAGGGGTCGTCTCGGTGTTCCTGCAGCCAGCGGGCACTGGATGGACGACGTTGGGGCATGGGATGGCCTGTGTTTTAGTAACTGATTTGAATAATCTCAAAGTGGCGATCACCGCCCGGGGCGCGTACCACCACCTCATCGCCGACCTCTCGTCCGATCATGGCGCGTGCCATGGGGCTGGTGAAGGAGATCATGCCCTGTTCCAGGTCCGCTTCATCGACTCCCACAATCTGGTAGGTCATCTCCCCATCGGTTTCCAGGTCCACCACGGTCACTTTGGCCCCAAAGACGGCCTTGCTGGAGCGGATGGCAGCCGTATCAATGATTTCTGCATTGGCCAGGCTGGTTTCAATCTCCTTGATGCGGCCTTCGTTGAAGGATTGTTGCTCTTTGGCGGCGTGGTATTCGGCGTTTTCGGAGAGGTCGCCATGTTCCCGTGCCACCGAAATGGCTTCGACAATACGGGGGCGTTCCACGCTTTTGAGCCGTTTCAGTTCGGCTTTGAGCTTTTGCTCTCCTTGCAACGTCATGGGAACCTTTTGGGTCATTTTTCTATCTCAATATCAGTCGTGTTACGGTTATGATTCGTGTCACATTTCAACCGATCTCTCCCTGTTGGGGGGGATACCGCTTGGCAAGTGGGTGAGTCTACCTCCAGAGCAGACGCCAGTCAACTTTGGATTCGGTGATCAGGTGACAATTTCACGCTGACAGGTGGGAATCTCTTGTGTCATGATGGTGCGATTATGGTGGTTTGGTTCTTGACATACCGTTCTGTTGTTCCTTTAAACGATTGCAGGGGTCCGGGGAGCGTCACGGTCCCCGGTGGGGTGCAGGGGCAAAGCCCCATATGCGCTAACATGGTTGCGGTCTTTCTTTAAACGATTGCAGGGGTCCGGGGAGCGTCACGGTCCCCGGTGGGGTGCAGGGGCAAAGCCCCTGCATGAACGGCGCGTTTTCCCAAAGCAAATTTTCGCAGAAAATTTGCGCAACGCGCCCAAAGCCGCCCCGCAGGGGCGACC